>JBJMPM010000402.1:0-20029 GCA_045803205.1 Longimicrobiaceae bacterium | reverse complement strand
CGCGGTCCACCGCCAGCCGCCGGAAGCTCGCCCGGTGCACCCCGGGGATGTCGCCCTCGCCGAAGGCGCGAAAGGCGACCCCGTCGAAGCGGACCAGCCCCTCGTACGAGGCGATCCAGATGAACCCGTCCGCCGTCTGGCGGATGTCGCGCACGGCGTTGGAGGGGAGCCCGTTCTCCGTGTTCCACTCCGCGATCGCGAACCCCGGCGCGCCCTCCCCATCGCCCCCCTCCACCACCTGCGCGGCGGCGCTCGCCGCGACGCACGACGCCGCGACCACCGCGAGCGCGCACCTCGCGGCGAAGGGGAAGAGACGCGGAGTCCTGCGTGTACGGAGGGGTCGCATGCGGCGGGGGTGGCGCGGGACAGCCTCACGGAGCGGGGCGCATCAACATAACCGGGGGGATGGCAAAACCGAAAATCCGGCCGGACGGTAGATGCGATCACCGCGGGAACTGCCTTGCGTTCGCCGCCGAAAAAAGACAGACTGGCTTTCCTGCCTCGCTCTCTCTCGTCCAGATCCTGAAAAAGAATGGCCCTCACGGAGGCCTCGTACCGAATCCGGCAAAAGAGCGCGTCCGCAGATCACGCGCGACGATGCGACTGAAGTCGCCGCTACAACTGCACACAGTCCGCCTTCGCGGACTCCAACGACACAAAGCTTTCATCTCCGGATCCTGGATCAGCGTCACGGTTCTTCTCCGTCCCTCCGTGAGAGACCCAGCAGTGCCGGGGCACACATTGATGCTTCCTTCCGAAACGACCCGGAGCTGTCCCCCCTCCTCTTCCCCTCTGCGCCACGGCCGGACGGCCGCCCGGCGAATTCCACCCATGCACGAGGAACCACAATGAGCGACCCCGACTACGGCGCGGTCCGCCTGGGCGCCGACTGGGCCAGCGCGGTCCGCAAGCAGACGATCTACTTCGGGTTCGACTCCGGCCAGATCAACGTCGCCCCGGGGCCGGGGAACACCGTGAACGCCTACACGCTCCCTTCGGCGAGCCGGCCGCTGGTCACTGGCGTGCGCCTGCGGGCGGACAAAGGAGACTGGCTGGAGCTGGACAGCTCTGCCTGCAGCGCGCTGTTCTGGAGCGAGAGCGCGGTGGAGAAGTTCCTCCTCCCCTACTACGTGTCGGCGGCGGGCCCCCAGGCGTACCAGGTGCTGCACGCGATCAACAAGGCGTGGTACGCCTACGACGGGTACACCCAGGTGTACGCGATCGCGTTCGCCTACCCGTCGAAGGGCCTGGTCGGGCCGCTCTCGCTGTGGGACACGGTGCAGGTGATCTACAGTAAGCACGGGAAGCTCCAGCCGCCGAGTCCGCTGCTCCGATTCCTGAAGGGCCAGACGCCGTTCCAGATCGCTACGTTCGAGGAGCCCCAGCCGGGGCCGACGGGCCCCGCACCCGACGTGGACGATTTCACCCTGGTGGACAGCCTCGGCGGGCGCGAGGTGGCGGAGTACGTGAGCGGGCTGAGGGGGCAGGCGGTGTACGTGTACCCGGTCCTCACCCCGGGGGGCCTCGAGGCCTCGACCACCCCGATCTCCGCGCTGGAGCCACCCCTGTTCACCGCGTACTGTCCCGCCGTCCGCCCCGAGCGCGGCACGGTGACGATCTCGGTCGAGGTCCAGGTGGACGACGGGAAGAAGTGGAAGTCGCTGACGCACAGGATCGGCGGGAAGCGCGCGAACATCGCCGATTCGGTGTTCTGGACCGACGGCGCGGTGGACATGCTGATGCTCCCCTACTACGCGTCGGTGGAGGGACACTGGGCCCCGTGGTACCTGATGGTGCTGCTGGGGAAGTGGGCGGGGGTGACCGCGGTGGAGATCATCGACGCGCTCGAGCTCCTGCTCCGCATCGTCGCCGACGCCGGCAAGCTCCTCCTCCACCGCCTCGACCACGCTCAAGGGGCGGGGCACCCGCTCCGCGAGGCGCTCGGCCGGGCCCTCCTCGGCCACCTAGGCGAGGCGGCCGCGGGCGGCGCCGCCTGGACGGTGCCTGGAGGGGAGGGAGAACAGACCTCTACGGTGTACGCCATCGTGCACCTCCCGCGCTCGGAGTACGTGGACCAGCCCCTGGCCGACGCGAAGGACGCCGCGCTCCCCGGGCAGGAGGGCTTCCGGCTCGAGAACCGGACCTGGCTGCTGTCGACCTCGGGAGACTACCCCCTGGTGTCGCCGCCGAACCCGCTCCTCCCGTAGGGCCAAGTCCTGACAAAAGCGTCTCACGCAGAAGCGCGGAGAGAACCACTCCCCGTGCCTCTCCGCGTGAGACGCTTTTACCCTATCACCGGGTGAAGAGCGTCCGGAACGCGGCGTCGCGGGTCACGTACGAGCGCAGCTCCGGGTGCGCCGCCAGGTAGGTGTCCAGCAGCCGCCGCGCCCCGGCGCTGTCGCCCAGCAGGAGGGTGACGTACGCGTCGTCGTAGAGGAAGGAGTCGCGCAGCGCCGCGCTCCCCGCCGCCGCGCGCCGCGCCCGGGCCAGCACCGCCCGGGCGCTGTCGCGCTCCCCCGCGCGCGCGAGCACCGCGGCCACCGAGGCGAGCCGGTACACGGGCGAGGAGGCGCGCCCCTCCTCGGCGGCGCGGGCGGGGGGGTCCAGGCGGTCGAGCTCGGCGGCGAGCGCCCACGCCCGCGCGGGAGAGGGCGGCGCCGACGGGTCCTCGCGGGCCAGGGTGAGCTGGCACTCCACGAAGCGCCACTGGCCGGGGAACCGCGCGCTCCCGGCCTCGCACCACCGCCGCGCCTGCGCGTAGTCGCCCTGCGTCATCGCGGAGAAGTACAGCCGCGAGATCACCGCGTCGGCGTCTTCGAGGTAGGCGTCGGCCTGCAGGGCGCGGCGCGCGGCCAGGTCGGCCTCGGCGAGCCGCCCGCGCACGCGCAGGAGCTGGCTGAGCACCGCCCACGCCGACGCCAGCGACGAGTCGGCCTCGACCGCCGCCTGCAGGTCGCGCTCCGCCGCGGCCAGCAGGGCGCCCTCCTCCGCGCTGTCCCGCGCCTCCAGCGACTGCCGCCACTCCACCCGCCCGCGGAGCGTGAGCGCCTGCGCGTCGCGCGGGTCCAGGCCGAGCGCGCGGGCGGCGGAGGCGCCCGCGGCCGACTGCAGCACCTGGCGCGGCCGCCCGCTCACCAGCAGGGCCCGGGCGAGGGAGACCAGGCCGCGCTGCACGCTGGGGCGCGCCCACGCCGGGTCGGCGGCCTCGGCCGCGCGCAGGAGGGAGTCGGCCGCCGCGTAGAGCCGCAGCGCCGAGGCCTGGTCGAGCGGGTGCCGGCGGGCGGCCATGCGCGCGGCCTCGTCGCGCGCCGCCTCGGCGCGGAAGACGAGCCCCAGCGCCTCGGCGCTGCGCGTCTCGGCGGCGGCCTGGCGGAAGCGCACCTCCTGCCCCAGCCGCCGGCGCAGGAAGCCGCTCACCTCGTCGCCCACCGAGCGCTCCAGCGCGAACAGGTCGCGCACCGGGCGGATCACCGTGCGGCTCTCGAGCTGCTTCCCGCGGTTGGTGTCCACGAGCTGCACCGTCACCCGCACGCTGTCGCCGGAGCGCTGCACCGTCCCCTCCACCACGCTCCCCACCCTGAGCCGCGCCACCAGGCTGTCGAAGCCGATCTCGCCGTCGCGGTACGCCTTCACCCCGTTGCGCGAGACCACCTCGAGCGCCGCCACGCCGCCGAGCTGGTCGATCAGCTCGCCGGTGAGCCCCGCCGCCAGGTACCCCAGGTCGCCGCGGGGCGACTGGTCCTCGAAGTAGAGCACCGCGATCCGCCGGGGGTCGTAGCGCTCCGGCCGCGGGGGCTCGGCGGCGGGGCGGCGGGCGAGCGAGGGCACCAGCGCCGCCGCGGCCAGCACCAGGAGGAGCGCGGCGGTGGCCGCGGCGGGGTTCAGGCGCCGCCCCCGGCGGCGGACGCCCGCCCCGGGCGCGGCCGCGGCGCCGCCCCGCGCCCAGGGGCCCGGTGAAAACGCGGCCGCCGCTCCGCCCTCGGTCCGGCCCGGCGGAGGCGCGGCCGCCGAGGGGTGCTCCGCGGGCGGAGCGGGGGCCGCGGGAGAAGGCGCCGGCGCGGGGGGCTCGACGGTGCGCAGCCGCTGCTCCAGCGCGCGCACCGCCGCCTCGGGCTCCACCTCCAGGTCGGCGCGCAGCCGCGCGGCGTGCCCCGCCAGGGAGCGCAGCGCGGCGGCGCGCTCGCCCCCGGCGTCGAGCGCCTCGGCCAGCCGCGCCGCCACCCGCGCGCTGTACGGGTCGTGGGCGGCCAGGCGGCGCCACCACTCGGCGGCGGCCAGGGGGTGCCCCTCGCCCTCCGCGCGCACCGCCAGCTTCTCCAGCGCCCGGGCGCAGGCGCGCGCCAGCCGGTCGCGCTCGCCGTCGACCCAGTGCTCGAAGTCGGGGGCGTCGGAGACGTAGAAGCCGTCCAGGAACGGCCCCCCGTACGCCGCCACCGCGTCTTCCAGCCGCCCCTCCTCCAGCGCCCCCTCGAAGTCGTCCACGTCGGTGCCCACCACCTCCGGCGCCAGCGCCAGCTCGTCGCCCACGGCCAGGAACGCCCCCTCGCCCAGCTCCCTGCGCAGCACGTAGAGCGACTCGGAGAGGGTGTGGCGGGCGGCGTCGGCGGGGTGCTCGGGCCAGAGCAGGCCGATCACCCGGTCGCGCCCCACGGGGCGGCGCCGGCCGATGGCCAGGATGGCGAGGAGCGCGATGCGCCGCTTGTACGCCGCCCGCCCCGTCAGGGGGCCGGAGGGGCCCAGCAACACCGGCGCTCCGAGGACCTTGAGATGGTGCAAGGGGAGGATCGACGACGCATTGATAGAAGGCAGGAAAGGGCTGTGATGCCCGCGCCATAGATAAGCGCTCGCCAGAGGGGCGGCAAGGCGGCCGCCCGGCCGGAAACCCTTTCGCGGCGCGCGACTCCCATGGGCGAGCTCCTCCTTCTCTCCGACGCGGCGGCGGGCACCGAGGCCCTGCGGCGGGCGGTGCGGCGCGATGCCGCCTGCGGCGTGTTCCACACGGTGCGCCAGGCGCGCGGCTGGGCGGAGCTGGCCGCGTGGGCGGCGGCGCCGGGCGCGGGGCGGCTCGCCCTGGTGGACCCCTACCACGGCGGCGCCCTGGCGGCGGCCGAGATCCGCCGGCTGCGCGAGCGCACCCCCGCGCTGGAGGTGATCGCCCTGGCCGACTTCACCCGCTGCCCCCCCGCCGACGCCTTCTCGCTGGCGCTGCTCGGCGTGCGCGAGATCGTCTGCACCGCCGAGCGCGACGCGGCGGCGCGGCTCGCGGCCGCCCTGGGCGCGCACCTCAACCGCGGGCCGCTGGAGGAGATGGTGGCGGCGCTGGCCGGGCGGGTGCCCCCCGCGGTGCACCGCTGGCTGGCCCCCGTGCTCCTCTCCGCGCGCGACGCGCTGAACGTTCCCGGGCTGGCCCGCGCCGCCCGCTGCAGCCCGCGCACGCTGCGGCGCACCCTGGCCGGCGCGGGGCTCCCGCCGCCGGAGGAGCTGCTGGCCTGGCGCCGGCTCCTGCACGCGGCCCGGCTGCTGGACGACGGCCGCAGCGCCGACAGCGTGGCGCGCGCGCTGGACTTCTCCACCGGCTCGGCGCTCCGGAAGTGCCTGAAGCGGCACACCGGCTTCCGCCCCGGCGAGCTGCGGCGCCAGGGCGGGTTCGAGGCCCTCGCCGCCCTCTTCCTGCGGCGCTGCGGCGGCGCGCCGTCTCATCTTATATCAGACCCGGAAAAGATTCGTCTCACGCAGAGACGCAGAGGCACAGAGAGAACCACTCTCCGTGACTCTGCGTCTCTGCGCGAGACGCTTCTATCAGGGGCTTGATTCACACAGTGGACCTGATCGGACCCGCCGGACCTGTCCCGTCCGGCGCGGGTCGTGGCCGTTCGGGATACGGGGCGAAGCACGGGCGCGGGGCAGATTGGTCCCGGAAGGCGAGGGGCCGCACGACGTACGTGGTCCCGCGCCCCCGCGGCAGGCCCCGGGCTTCCATCATGACCCCGACCTCGAGATGACGCCGCTTCACCCGATCGGCCGCACCACCCTTCATCGACGGGGCCTGCCGCGGGAAGGAGAGGGAAAGGCGCCGGCCGCGAACCCGAAGCGGCGGCGGCGCTTCATCCCGGGTCGACCACCCCGAGCCGCGCGCCTCTCATGGAGACCGACGTTCCCGCGCTCTTCGACCGTCCCGTGTTCATCATCGCGCCCCCGCGCTCCGGGACCACCCTCCTCTTCGGCCTGCTCGCCCGCGCGCGCGGCGTCTGGACCATCGGCGGCGAGAGCCACTGCGTGATCGAGGCCGTCGAGACGCTGCAGGCGCGCGCCCGGGGGTGGGAGTCGCACCGCCTCACCGCCGCCGACGCCGACCCCGGCACCGTCCACCGCCTGGCCGCCGGCTTCGGCGCGCGGCTGCGCGACCGGGAGGGCAACCGGCCGCCGGCGGGGGCGGCGGGGCTCCGGTTCCTCGAGAAGACCCCCCGCAACTGCCTGCGCGTGGGCTTCCTGGCCGCGGCGTTCCCCGACGCGCGCTTCATCCACCTCTACCGCGACCCCCGCGAGACGGTCTCCAGCATGCTCGACGCGTGGCGGTCGGGGCGCTTCGTGACCCTTCCCGACCTGCCGGGGTGGCCGGGTCCGCCCTGGTCGCTGCTGCTGGTGCCGGGGTGGCGCGCGCTCGCGGGCCGGGAGCCGGCCGAGATCGCGGCGCGGCAGTGGGCGGCGGCCACCGACCATCTCCTCGACGACCTCGAGCGGATCCCCCCGGCGCGGCGGTGCGTGGCGCGCTACGACCGCCTGGTGGCGGACCCGCAGGCCGAGGCCGAGCGGCTCTGCGCCTGGATGGGGGTGGCGTGGGACCAGGCGGTGAGCGCGCCGCTCCCCCCCTCGCGCAGCACCCTGACGCCCCCCGGGCGGGAGAAGTGGAGGCGCAACGGCGAAGCGCTCGAACGCGCGCTGCCGCTCGTGGCGGACACGGCGGCGCGCGCCGCGGGATGGGCCGCATGAGCGCCCCGGCCCCCCGCTCGCTCTTCGTGCTGGCCCTCCCCCGCTCGCTCTCCTCCCTCACCTACCAGGTGGCGCGCGGGGCGCTGGGGCTGGACGAGCCGGTGTGGACGTCGGACGGAGAGGTGCTGAACAGCGACCGCTTCGTGCTGCACGGAGGGCCCGGGCACGACGAGGGGCGCAAGTTCACGCGCCCGGCGTGGGAAGAGGGGGCGGCCCGGCGGATGTGGGCCTTCCTGGACGAGCTGGTGCGGCCCGCCGGGTTCGCCTACAAGGACGTGGTGCAGCCCTTCGTGGCCGCGCGGTGGCTCACCGCCGCGGAGCGCGGGCTCGCCGTGCTGCGCATCCGGCGGCCGCTCGTCGACGTGGCCGCCTCGATGCTGGCGCGGCGCTGGCTCTACCCCGCACGCGCGCCCGCGCGCAACCCGCCCGAGGAGCTGGTGACCGCGCTCCTGCGCGGGCTGCTCGAGGCCGAGGCCGCACTCGACGCGGTGCCGGCGGTGACGGTCGACTACGACGACCTGGTGCGCGACGAGGCGGCGCTGGCCGGGGCGCTGCGCGCGCTGGCGCCGGGGCGGGCGCTCGGGCCCGTCCGCTACGTCGACGTCGGGTTCCGCCGGGTGGCGGGGGAGCGGCTGGCGCTGCGCGGCGAGCCGTGGTACCGGGCCCTGGAGCAGAGGCTCGCCGCCCTGCGCTGACACCGTCTCTGATGGTTGGTCGTGCACCCAGGGGAAGAGATGATCTATACAGAACGGCGAATCTTCGTGACTCTCCCTCGCCCGGGGGCGCGGGCTCCGGCGACTGCGGCAGCGCCGAGCTCGACGACGAGTGGCTGCAGGCTCGGAATGCGCTGAGTATCGAAATTTTTTTCAGGACACCCCTATGGCGGAGCTCACCCCGGCTTCCGCGCCTGAAGGCTTCGCCAAACTGCGTCATCAGGGGGAATCGAGCACTCCGCCGCCTTCGTGCGTCACCCCGGCCCTGGTGGATGCGGCGAATGATCGTCACCCGTCCATCGATGCGAAGGATGTGCACGGCGGCCAGACTCGCCTGGTGACCCCCTGATCGATTGGTTGAGACAGCCCGGGCCTGCCTGCGCGGTTGAGGGACCGAAGGGTGCATCGCCCCAAAAAATTTTCGATACTCAGCGCGAGCGCCTCCTGCAGCCACGCTCCGTCGACGATTTCGCGGGGGAGAGGCCTCACCGGAGGACCAGGGAATCACGCTCGTTTCCTCTGGTTCTCTGGGTGCTCCGGGTGAGACTGATATGAGATCTATCCGCCTCTTGAGGTTGGCTGTGCATAAAGACGTCGTCCTGAGGGCGCCGCCGCGCGGAATTCGCATCGGCGAGAAAGCTTGGCGGCGACCGAAGATCTATGACTTCGGCAGCGACACGGCCGGTCCTGTCGCGTCCGCGTTTATTGATCGCACTCGCAGGCTGAAGACGAGCAGCGGAGTGCTGGAGTTCGCTCTGCGCGGGCGAGGTGCCCGGCGTAGACGGAGGTGGCGCGCCAGAAGACCGCGTCGTCTCGCCTGCGGCGAACCCAAGCGTCCTTCGCTCGACCGGCGCACTCCCCCGCGATGCGTCGTGAGAGGAACTGGAGTTGGCCGCGGCCAGGTTCGGGCGCCTGCCTTCAGGAGGGTGATCGAACGGAGTGCGAGGAGGGGGTTTCGGACCGCCGCGCGCGACGAGCGAGCTCGGCCGGTCTCGTCGCGCGCAGGTGGGAGCTGCGGCTCCAGGGTCGCGGTTCCGCGGAGGCGCCGACGCCGGACGCCATCGCCGGCCCAAGGCCGATCCTCCGCCGCGAGGCCATGCGGGCAGCGGGCACCCGCGCGGCAGCCGGCCCGGCCTCCTGGCGGAGCCCGGGCCGGCTTTGCTTCCTCCCCGGATCACCGGGTCAGCAGGAGTTGATCTCGTTGCAGACCTTCAGGGTCGTGTTGAAGTTGGTCTCGATCGCCTCGATGGTGGTGAAGTCGGTGATGTTGAAGTTGGTTACCGGTCCGCCGACCAGCGTCCCCGCCAGGTGCACGGTGGTGATCGGGTAATAGATCGCGGCCTGGTCGTTGTGGAGGAAGATCGGCGAGCCGCTGTCGCCCCCCTCCGACCAGATCGTCGTACGGTACAGGCACTGGAGGATCCGGCCGTCGTACAAGCGGTTCACGCACGTCTCCGTCACCTGCCCGTGCGTCCATCCACTGGTAGCGCCCTGCTTGTCGAGCCACCGCCCCACGCCCATGAAGGGCATCGTCAGCTTGTTGGCGATGTCCCACGTGGGGCGGGTGGCGTCGATGGTCAGTGAACCGCGCCCGTTCACGCCGCCGTAGGTGGTGCGGGCGATGTAGCCGGTGCGGCTGTCGACGCCGTAGTAGGTGTTGATGGCGGCGTCGGCCAGGCGGCAGTTGTTGCAGGCGTACGACTTCCCGCCGAACGAGAAGTACCCGGACAGCGTCGCGCGGTCATCGATCTCGTAGCCGATGTAGCCGCCGCCCTGCGGCTGCTGGTACCAGCTGTAGTCCGCCCCGTCCGGCGTCTGCGAGCAGTGCGACGCGGTGACGAAGACGGGCGCGCCGTTCTGGAGCGCGTTGAAGCCCAGCGAGCAGTAGCCGCGGAAGTCGTTCCTGATCTGGATCCCCGCCACCGTGGGCCGGAACGTCCCGGTGAGCGACGACTGGCGGAACCCGGAGCGGGGCTCGACGACCACCGTGAAGGCGTCGCGCGGGACCCCGGACTGGACGGCGGCGCGGGTCACCTCCCCGATGGCGCCCGTCGAGGCGACGCCGATCCGGATCCGGTTGGCCGTCTCGTCGATGTCGGTGCTGTAGACGTCGTCGCGCTCGAAGAGGGGGAAGAGCGCGTCATGCCAGGCTTTCAACTGCGCGAAGTCGTACCGCGCCGGGCGCACCGTCACCGCGCCGAACCCCGGTCCGCGGTGCGCCGCCTGTACCCGCTCGAGGTGAGCCTCCGCCTGGGCCTTGCGCCCCACGTCGACCAGCGCGACGACCGTGTTCCCCCGCTCGTCAGTGAAGTACCCGGCAAACCCGGGAATCTCCGTCCGCGCCAGCTCGGCCCACTGGTCGTCGATCGTCCATCCCCTCCCCTGCCCCGCCGGCTGCTCCGCCGACGACGGTACTCGCGGCGGCGCAATAGAATCTGACGGTAGCTCGTCGCAGGCTGCCATGGCCGCCAGCAACGCGATGGACAACGCACCCCGCACCACGTCGCGCATTCCAATACCCATCGGCTTTCCCCCGTAAACCTGGGTTTATCCGACGGCGGGACGATTGGACGAATCGCCCGCTCCCTGCGGCCGGTTTGCCGCTGCATGATCTATATTACACGTCCGGAAGTATGTCAACCAGATGTTTAGGCTTATTTCAGGCTTGACGGAGATGCGGAGGTTGTTGAAACGAGCACCTGGCGCTCCCGGCCGCACTCGCTGAGCAGACGGGCGGCGGTTCCGCCGGGTGGCGGGGGAGCGGCTGGCGCGGCGCGGCGAGCCGTGGTACCGGGCCCTGGAGGAGAGGCTCGCCGCCCTGCGCTGATAACATTTCTGTTGATTGATTTGATTGTGCATTCTGCCAACGGATAGGACTCACACGGAGTCAGCGGAGAAAGCCTGGCAGTTCCTCCGTTGACTCCGTTGACTCCGTGTGAGACCCCTCTGTGCTGGTCCCTGCGAATGCACAGTCATTTGGCAGAGATGGTATGACACCGTCTCTGATGGTTGGTCGTGCACTCAGGGGATGAGATGATCTATACAGAACGGGAATCTTCGTGAC
The DNA here is from genome assembly GCA_045803205.1 of Longimicrobiaceae bacterium. Classification (GTDB taxonomy): domain Bacteria; phylum Gemmatimonadota; class Gemmatimonadetes; order Longimicrobiales; family Longimicrobiaceae; genus Longimicrobium. The sequence goes on along the minus strand of JBJMPM010000402.1, from coordinate 9,262 downwards.
TCTCCCTCGCTCGGGGCGCGGGCTCCGGCGACTGCGGCAGCGCGAGGCTGATCGACGAGTGGCTGCAGGCTCGGAATGCGCTGAGTATCGAAATTCGTAAGTGTGTACCTGACGCCAACGCGGATGCGAGGTGAATAACCATGCATCGCCCTACATCTGGCGCATGGTGTCGAGTGCTGCCGTTGTATCGGGTGGAGTTGTGCGCAGCTCACTGGCGGGGGGTTCGTTGGTCCGGCCGGGGCACGGCGCTGGGAGCGCCTGCGGCAAGGCGCTCGGCGCCGTCCCGCAGTCCACGCTCGGGTACGAGAAGCGGTTCAACCGGGGCCTCGCCGAGGCGGACGAGGAGCGGTTCGTGCGCGCGATCGCCACCGGGCTGCCGGTGCTCGCCGCCGACGGGGGCGCGGCGGCCGCGGCGCACCCCGCGCTCGACCCGCACGGATGGGTCTCCCTGGAGCCGACGGAGTCGACGGAGGACTGCCTGGGTTTCTCCGTCGACTCCGTGTGCGTCCATTCCGTTGGCGGAATGCACGATCGATCCACCCGCGCGTGCGGCGCTCCGTGCGGGTCCGGCTCAGCCCGCCGGCGTGGGGACGCGGGCCTGGAGGATGGCCCCGGGGTCCGAGAGGTAGAGGTCGTGCACCGCGAACGTCCCCGGCACCACGATGAACGACTGCCCGCCCTCCCCGCCGGTCAGGTGCCGCATCAGGGCCTGCCCCTCGGCGGGGCGGATGAGCTGGTCCTGCTCGAAGGTGACGACGTCCAGGCGCGTGCCGTGGCGCCCGGCGAAGACCCCCTCCGCGACGAGCGGACGGCCGAAGGGCGGCGCGCCGACGAGCTGGAGCGAGGCGTAGAGCGGCGCGGGCGCGATCCACCCGTTCGCCGCCGCCTCGGCCGGCGTGGGCGCCCCGGGCGCCAGCCCGCCGGAGAGGTTGGTGAAGAACAGCACCGGCCAGAACCCCGGCGGAACCGCCACGTGCGGCCCCAGGACCGGGTCGCCCGGCACGATCAGGGAGCCCAGGAGCGCCGCGGCCGCCCCGCTCTCCGCGAACGACCAGGGGAGCCCCGCGGGAAACGCCGACGCCAGCAGCTCGACCTCGGCGATCCCGTCCGCCTGCCGCAGGCTCGAGCCGCCGTCCACCCGCCGCTGCTGGGCCATCTGGATCACGAGACCGCCCTGGCTGTGGCCGATCAGCGCGGTGGGAGCGAAGGCGGAGCCCTCGAGGGCGTCGAGCACCGCCAGCAGCGCCGTGGCGTAGTCGTCCAGCGTCAGCTCGCCGAAGAGCAGCCCCTGCGGCAGGCTGCTCCCGCCGTGGCCGGGCAGGTCCAGCGCGAGCACCGCGCAGGGACGACCCTCCGGCTCGGCGAAGCGCGCGTCGGCGTACCGCGCCCAGGTGGCGGCGGTGTGCGTGAACCCGTGCACCGCCAGCACCACCGTGGGCGCGGCGCAGGGGGCGGCCTGCCGCGCCTCGTCCACGAACACCTCCAGGTGCAGGTCCGCCGTCACCCCGGGGCGGAGCTGGACCTGCTGCAGCACCAGCTCCGTGTCCGCCGCGGGGAGCGCCGCGGCGAGGGCGCGCGAGGGCGGGCGCGGGGCCGCGGCGCCGGCCCCGAGCGGGTCGGAGCGCTCGGAGCACGCCGCCAGCGCGAGCGCGGCGAGCGCCAGGGGAACGATTCGCAACCGTGACATGGCGGCCTCCAGGGGTGGAGGGACCGGAGTGGAGCGGGATGCTCCGGCAAGAGTGGAGATCCGCCGCGCCGGACGTGCTCCCGGGCGCGGACGGATCACGCCATGATGCGCTTTCCCGCCGAACGGAGATGTAGGGAGACACCCGCGCCCGCGTCGGGTTCGTTCCCCGTCCGGGGCGCCCTCGCCCGGGGCGCGGCGAAGGCCGGGTGGAGCGGCGCGTGCGCCGCGCGCGGCCAGGCGGCCGACGACGGCAGGCAGAGCGCGGGGGCGAAGCGGTCCGCCGGGACAGGCGGGCGTCCGGCTCGAAGAGCGGCTCGGCCGAGGAGCGCGCGCAGCGGATCCTGCTCCCGTCCGTCAGCCGGGTTCGGGGCTGCCGGCCGGGCGGTCTCCGGGCCGTCGGCGACGACGGTCTGGTTGCGCCCGGCGCGCTTCGCCGCGTAGAGGGCGCGGTCGGCGCGAAGCACGAGCGGGTCCACCATCTCGTCTTCGGGGTGCAGCTCCGCCGCCGCAACTGATGGTCAGCCGCAGCGCATCGGGCCCGCCCGGGAGCGTGGTGGCGGCGAAGTCGCGGCGCATGCGCTCGGCGAGGGAGCGCGCTCCTTCGCCGGAGGTGTGGGGGAGGAGCGCGATGAACTCGCGGCCGCCGTAGCGCGCCAGATGGGCGACACTCGGTACTCCACTTCACCGGTGCAACGGTCCAGCCGGAAGCACGCTTCTCTTGAAATGAATGCACGTCGAATCACCTGAAAGGGCATGACCGGGCCGGGGGGCCCACGCAGAAACGCAGGGCGCCACGGCGGCGTCCCTGCGTCTCTGCGGGAGGAGCGGTTCGAAGCAGATGTCGTACGGGCTCTGCCGGCTGATGATCGGGTCGTTCCATGCTCTTCAGGCGAAGCGCTCGAGCAGCTCCCCCCACTTCGGCATCAGCCGCTCCCACCCCAGCTCGCGGGCGAAATCGAGCCCGGCGCGCGCGTGGCGCTCGCGGCGGGCGGGATCGCCGTGCAGCAGCGCGAGCTTGGCCGCCAGGTCGTCGGCGCTGGGGAGCGCGTGCTCGACGGCGTTGCGGCCCACCGGGAAGAACGCCTCCACCGCGATCAGCTCGCCGCGGCCCTTCACCAGCTCCTCGCAGGCGCTGCAGCGGGTGGCCAGCACCGGCACCCCCGCCGCCATCGCCTCGAGGATGGGCACGCCGAAGCCCTCGCCGGTGGTGGGGAGCGCCATCACGTCCATCAGGTTGTAGATCCGGTTGAGCCCGGCCGCGTCGATCCCCCGGGCGACGCTGGCCTGGCAGGAGAAGGCGACGCGGCCTTCCACCCCGTGGCGCCGCACCACCTCCCCCAGGTCCCACCCCACCGGGTCGGCCGGGTCGGTGTGGAGGTAGAGCAGCGCGTCGTCGCGGCCCCGGCTGAACTCCGCGAACGCCCGGACGAGCACCGGGAGCTGCTTGCGCGGCTGGTTGCGCGCCACGCACCCCACCACGAACCGGCCCTCCAGCCCGTGCTCGGCCTGGACCGCCCCCCGCGGCCCCAGCGGCCGGAAGGTCTCCAGGTCGACCCCGTGGTAGATCATGTCCACCTCGAGCCCGGGGCAGGCGGCCACCGCCTGGCGCCGCCCAAAGCAGGAGTAGGCGACCGCGGCGTCGGCCCTGCGCAGGATGGCCTCCGACACCCGCGGGAAGGGCGTCCCGTCCACCGGGAAGTAGACCACCAGGCGGAAGGGGTGGCCGGGGACCTGGAACTCCTTCAGCCAGTCGACCATCCAGAGGTCGCCCAGCGCCACCACCACGTCGGGGCGGAAGTGCGCCACGGCGCGGGCCGCGGCGTCGCGCCCGAAGAGGCGCGCGTCGGCCGGGTAGATCTCGTACGGGAAGGCCGCGCGGTCCACCGGCCACCCCGCGTGCCCCCAGCCGATCGCCGCCACCTCGTGCCCCAGCGCCGGGAGCCGCGCGAGGATCTCGCGGCTCACCGTGCCGTAGCCGGTGAAGGCGGCCGGGCTGTCGCTGATCCAGAGGATGCGCATCGGTCGCCTCCCCCTCAGCCGCCGTTGGAGGGCTGCCCCGTGGCCGGGTTCCACGCCGGGATCCCCGCCAGCCAGGCGAACGCGTTCAGCGCGAAGAGCAGGTTGCTCCCGTAGGGGGCGATCCCCGCCCACGGGTTGTTGTTCCCCACGTCGCCCACCCAGCCGGAGTTGGCCACCACCACCACCTTCCCGTTGTGGTACTTCGCGATGGCGGCGAAGTACTGGCCGCTGGGCGCGTTGGCGTTGGCCGGGAAGGAGACCAGCGGCGCGTAGGTGGTGCCGCTCGGCGACGGATCGGGGAACGAGATGCCGCACCCGTCGTGCGCGGTAACCGAGCTCACCCCGCTGAAGATCTGCGGCGCCCCGTCCACCCCCGACGGATGGAAGTCGCCCCCCTCCATGAGCATCATCCCGCCCGGAGAGGAGATCATGGAGCCATAGTGCAGGGTGAACCCGAGCTGCGCGGCCAGCGCCTGGTCGTTCTTGGCCCAGAAGGTGTGGTTCGACATGAGCAGCAGCGCGCCGCCCCCCGCCACCCACTGCTCGATGGCGTCGAGCTCGGCCTGGCTGAACTCCGCCCCGCTCCCCTGCGGGTACTGCCAGCGCGTCAGGATGGCCAGGACGTTCGAACCGGAGAGCTGCTGCGAGGTGATCGGGCCGTACGTCGGGCCCGCCGAGCTCGAACCGACCGGCGTGAACGCGAGCGGGCTCTCGGCCCCGCCGGGCCACGCGCCGCCGTCGGCGCTCGGGCCGGCCACCCCGAAGACGCTGGTGAGCGCGCCGAAGAGCGTGTTGAGCCGCGTCCCGGTGAGCGCCTGCTGCTCCACCTGCGAGGTCTGGCTGTCGAACAGGATGGTGAAGAGTTGCTGCTGGCTCATGGTTCCCTCCAATGCAAGGTGAAAGACCGCACCACGTGAACACCGCCCCTCCCGCGCGTCCGCCGCACCCGCCCGGACGCGCTTCAGCCGGCGGCCGCTCCGGCCGCCCCCATCCCCGCCAGGAGCGCCACCAGCCGCTCCACGCACGCCTCCACGCCCAGCTCCGCCGTGTCGAGGGTGAGCTCGGCGGCCGCCGGGGGCTCGTACGGCGCGGAGACCCCGGTGAAGCCGGGCACCTGGCCGCGCGCGGCCAGGGCGTACAGCCCCTTCACGTCGCGCCGGCGGCAGAGCTCCACCGGAGAGCGCACGTGCACCTCCGCGAACGACTCCGCCGGGAAGAGCGCGCGGGCCCGGGCGCGGTCGTCGCGGAAGGGCGAGACGAAGGCGCAGACCACCACCTGGCCGCGCTCGAAGAAGAGGCGCGCCACCTCGGCCGCGCGCCGCACGTTCTCGGCGCGGTCGGCCGCGGCGAAGCCCAGGTCGCCGCAGAGCCCGTGGCGCAGGTCGTCGCCGTCGAGGACCGCCGCCTGGCACCCGGCCGCGACCAGGCGCCGCTCCAGCGCCTGGGCCAGCGTGGTCTTCCCCGCGCCCGAGAGCCCGGTGAGCCAGAGCACCGCGGCGCGGTGGCCGTTGCGCGCCTCCCGCTCGCCCCGGGTGAGCGCCGGCTCCACCGCCGTCACGTGCGGCGACGACCTGCGCTCCGCCGCCGCGGCCGGCGCCGGGCGCGGCTCGCCGCGGATCATCCCCGCCGCCACGGTGGCGTTCGACCACGGGTCCACCAGGATGAAGGCCCCCGTGGCCCGGTTCCGGTCGTAGGGATCGAAGCAGAGCGGCTGCGCGGTGGCGATGCTCACGCGCCCGATCTCGTTCAGCCCCAGCGTGGCGGCCGGCTCGCGGTGCAGCGTGTCGACGTCGATGCGGTACGCCACCTCGCGCACGAAGGCGCGCACCTGCCGGGTGGTGTGCATCAGCAGGTACGGCGTGTCGGCGGAGAGCGGCGCGTCGGCCATCCAGCAGAGGGTGGCGTCCAGGCGGCTCCCCACCGCGGGAAGGTTCCGGGGGCGCGCCAGCATGTCGCCGCGCGCCACGTCGACCTCGTCGTCCAGGGTGAGCACCACCGAGTCGCCCGCGACCGCCTGCGCCAGGGGCCCGTCGGCGGTCTCGATGGCGCGCACCCGGCTCTCGCGCCCCGAGGGGAGCACCACCACGGCGTCGCCCGGGGCCACCGTTCCCGAGGCGACCCGCCCCGCGAAGCCGCGGAAGTCCTGGTGCGGCCGCAGCACGTACTGCACGGGGAAGCGGAAGTCCACCCGGTTGCGGGTGCCCCCGGGGTTCGCCGTCTCCAGGTGGTGCAGCAGGGTGCCGCCCTCGTACCAGGGGAGCCGGGGGCCGCGCTCCACCACGTTGTCGCCGTGCAGCGCGCAGAGGGGGATGCAGGCCAGGCTGGCCACCCCCAGCCGCGCCGCGAACTCCCGGTACTCGTCGGCGATGCGCTCGAACGCGGCGCGGTCCCAGCCCACCCGGTCCATCTTGTTCACCGCCACCACCAGGTGGGGGATCCCCAGCAGCGAGGCGATGAAGCCGTGCCGCCGCGACTGGGTGGCCACCCCCCGCCGCGCGTCGACCAGCACGATCGCCAGCTCCGCGGTCGAGGCGCCGGTGACCATGTTGCGCGTGTACTGCAGGTGCCCCGGCGTGTCGGCGATCACGAAGCGCCGGCGCGGGGTGGAGAAGTAGCGCCAAGCCACGTCGATGGTGATGTTCTGCTCGCGCTCGGCGCGCAGGCCGTCGGTGAGCAGCGCCAGGTTCACCCCCTCGTCGCCGCGCTGCCGGCTGGCGCGCGCCACCGCCTCCCACTGGTCGTCCATGATCGACCGGGTGTCGTGGAGGAGCCGCCCGATGAGCGTGCTCTTGCCGTCGTCCACGCTCCCGGCGGTGACGATCCGCAGCAGGTCGGGGCCGGGGGCGGGGGCTGGCTGGAGGTCGGTCTGCATGACGGGCCGGGGGTGAAGGAGAACGCCGTCCTGCCGGGGGCCGCGGCCGCCGGCCGGGCGGCTCAGAAGTAGCCCTGCCGCTTGCGGTCTTCCATCGCCGCCTCGGAGCGCCGGTCGTCGCCGCGCGTGCCGCGCTCCGTCTGCCGGCTGGCGGCGATCTCGCGGATGACCTCGCCCACCGTGGCGGCGTCGGACTCCACCGCGCCGGTGCAGGTGGCGTCGCCCACGGTGCGGAAGCGGACCCGCTTCTCCACCCACCGCTCCCCCGCGCGCAGGGGGGTCCAGGGCGAGCGCGACAGCCACACCCCGCCGCGGCGCACCACCTCGCGCCGGTGGGCGAAATACAGCGAGGGCACCGCCAGCCCCTCGCGGGCGATGTACTCCCACACGTCGAGCTCGGTGAAGTTGGAGAGGGGGAAGACGCGGAAGTGCTCGCCGGGGGCCTGGCGCCCGTTGAACAGCTCCCACACCTCGGGGCGCTGGCCGCGCGGGTCCCAGTGGCCGAAGGCGTCGCGGTGCGAGAAGAAGCGTTCCTTGGCGCGCGCCTTCTCCTCGTCCCGCCGGCCGCCGCCGAACGCCGCGTCGGCCCCCAGCTCCGCCAGGGCGTCGAGGAGCGTCACCGTCTGCAGGGCGTTGCGGCTGGGGTCGGGCCCGGTCTCCTCGGCGCAGCGGCCGCGGTCGATCGAGTCCTGCACGCGCCGGATCAGGAGCGTGGCGCCGGTCTCCGCCGCCAGCCGGTCGCGGAACTCGAGCGTCTCGGGGAAGTTGTGCCCGGTGTCGACGTGCAGCAGGGGGAAGGGCGGCTTCCCCGGCCAGAACGCCTTGCGGGCGAGGTGCGCCATCACCACCGAGTCCTTGCCGCCGGAGAAGAGCAGCACCGGGCGCTCGAACTGCGCGGCGACCTCGCGCATCACGAACACGGCCTCGGACTCGAGCTGGGCCAGGTTGCCGCGGCGCCACCCGTCGGGGCGCGCCGGCGCGGGCGCGGCGGGCTCGCCCGGCTCGCGGGCGGCGGCCGGCCCGGCGGAGGTGGAGGGCGGGGTGAGCCGCGGCCCGGGGAGCGTGGTGGAGGGAGTCATCGCGGCCTCACGCGGCCAGGGCCGGGGCGTGCTCCCCGGCCGCGGAGAGCCGCGCGGCCAGGCGCGCGGCGTGAACGCGCAGCTCGGGGACGGCGGTGCTCTCCCAGTGGTCGGCGCGCAGGAGCGGGCCCAGGTAGAAGAGGGTGCGCGAGGGCGTCCCCCGGCGCCCCACCAGCGCGTAGTCCGGCGCGGTGCGCAGCCCCAGCCCGTGCTCGTCGGGCGTGGCCAGCCCCTGCCGCACGAGCGAGGCGAGCAGCGGGATGCCGGCCACGCCGGCGCCGGGGCCGGTGCAGTTCACGATGCACCCCACGCGCAGCACCTCGGCGCCGCCCCCCGGCCGCAGCACGGTCACCGCGACCTCGCCGGCGCGGGGCTCCACGGCCACGAGCCGCCCCGCGCCCGCGCGGAGCCGCCCCGCCGCGGCGAGCTCCGCGACCGCCGCGTGCACCTGCGGGGCGGCGCGGTGGCGATGGACCTCCCAGAAGGGGCGGAGATGGCGGAGGAAGCGCGCCCGCTCCGAAGGCGGCAGGGCGGCCCAGAGCGCCGGCGTCTCCGCCCGCAGCGAGGCGAGCAGCGCGCGCCAGTCTCCGCCGGGCGACACGGCGACGCGGCGCCGGAAATCACGGAGCAGCCGGCGCGGGGCGGGCGCGCCCTCCCAGAGGGGGAGCGGCAGGCTCCGCGCGGCGTCCGGGGCCGCGGCCGCATGCGGGCGCGGGAGGAGCCCGTGGCGCGACACCGCGTGCAGGGAGGCGCGGTGGCCGCCGGCCGCCAGCTCGAGCGCGACGTCGTACATCGTGAGCCCGGTGCCCACCAGCAGCACCGGCCGGCGGCGGTCCACCGCGTCGAGCGCCCCGGGGGTCCACGGGTTCCGTACGTAGCGCGGGTTGCCGGCCGGCAGCCCTCCCGCTTCGCCGACGAGGCCGTCCGCCGGGAACGGGTCGGCCGGGGTGGCGTGCCCGGTGGCCAGGACCACCGCGTCTACCTCGAGCGAGCGTCCGTCGTGCAGCACGACGCGGACGGCGCCATCCCCCAGCGGACGGATGTCCGTCGCTTCGGCGCACACGGCCGAGAAGCGCACGGAAGACGGCTTCTCCGCCACCGCGTCGCGCAGCAGCGCCTGCAGGTAGTCTCCGTACAGCGGTCGCGGCAGGAACGAGCCGGGAGCCGCCGCCACGCCCCGCGACCGCGCGTAGCGAAGGAAGTGGTGGTCGTCGCCGGGCAGCGCGCTCATGGCACCCGCGGGCACGTTGAGCAGCCACCGCTCCGACCCCGGCGCGTAGGCGAGGCCGCGTCCCGGCGCTTCGCTGCGTTCCACCAGGTGCAGCTCGGCCCCGCGCCCCGCGTGCATCCGCATCAGGTGAACGGCCGCGAGGGTGCCGCAGAAGCCGCCTCCGATGATCGCGATCCTGGCACTCATCACTGCACCCGCGGAAGGGGTGATCGGGAAGGACGTTCGCGCTCCCAGGATCAACCTGCCCGCGGGTGCGGATCGTCCCCGTGTCCCAACCGGCCATCGTACGCGCCGGTCCGGCCAGCACGGGCGGGCGGGAAAGCGGCTCGGCGGGGAGAGACGCGAGACGGGCGCGTGCCCGGGGGGGAGCGCCC
>JBJMPM010000012.1:0-4677 GCA_045803205.1 Longimicrobiaceae bacterium | reverse complement strand
GTCAACCACCACCTCCTCTTCTCCGACCTGGCGGTGCGCCGCGCGCTGGGGAACTACACCGCGCCCGCCGTGCTCCCGCACTACTCGCGGCTGGTGCTGGACGAGGCCCACAACCTGGAAGAGGCGGCCACCAGCCACCTGGGTGCGCGCGTCACCCGCCGCGGCCTCTTCCGCACCCTGCGCCGGCTGGAGAACCGGGGGAAGGGGCTCATCCCCTCCTTCGCCTTCGCGCTGGGGGCGCTGCGCAACGACCTGATCGCGCGCTCCGCGCTGGACGTGATCGACCAGCGCATCCTTCCCGCGCTGGACGGGGCGCGCGAGCGGGCGGCGAGCGTCTTCTCCTTCCTCGGCGACCTGTTCACGGGGGGCGAGGAGACCATCCGCCTGGAAGACTCCTTCGCCTCGCACCCGGTGTGGCCGCTGGGGCTCGACGACGCGCTGACCGGCGTGCTCGACCACCTGCGCGCCCTCACCGAGGGGATGGAGCTGCTGCGCGAGCGCGTCTCGGTCGACGAGAACCTGCAGCGGCACCTGGAGACGCAGCTGGTGGAGCTGCGCGCCGCCGCCAACCGCGTCTCCGCCGCCGGCGACGCGCTCCGCCAGGCGCTCCGCCCCGGCGAGGACGAGCTGCAGATGGTGCGCTGGCTCGAGCGCCAGGCCGAGCGCGAGGGGCGCGAGGGGAACCTGACGCTGAACGCCGCGCCGCTCGACCTGGCGAAGGTGCTGCGCGAGTCGCTCTTCGAGCAGGTGCCCACGGTCGTCCTCACCTCGGCCACGCTGGCCACGCAGGGCAACTTCCGCTTCATGCGGCAGCGGCTGGGGATCTCGGGCGCCTTCGCCGAGGAGCACACGGTGGAGGAGGCGATCCACCCCTCCCCCTTCGACTTCCCGCGCCAGTCGATCCTCGCCGTCCCCACCGACCTGCCGCTCCCCGCCGGCGACCGCGACGACCGCCACGACGAAGCCACCGTGCGCGCGGTGATGGCGCACGCCGGGATCAGCGACGGCGGGCTCTTCGTGCTCTTCACCAGCTACCGGGCGCTGCGCTGGGTGGCCGCCGAGCTGCGCCGCCGCCGCGTGGATCACGACTGGCCGCTCTTCGTGCACGGCGAGGGGCCGCGCGCGCAGCTCGTGGACCGCTTCGCCGCGTCGGGGCGGGGGATCCTGCTGGGGACCACCAGCTTCTGGGAGGGGGTCGACGTCCCCGGCCAGCCGCTGCGCGGGCTGGTGATCCCGCGGCTCCCCTTCAAGGTGCCGAGCGAGCCGGTGACGGCGGCGCGCATCGAGGCCATCGAGCAGGCGGGGGGGAACTCCTTCCTGAGCTACATGCTCCCGCACGCGGCCATCCGGCTGAAGCAGGGGTTCGGCCGGCTGATCCGCTCGAACGACGACCACGGGGTGGTGCTGGTGCTCGACGGCCGCATCGCGAGGAAGAGCTACGGGCGCTATCTTCTCGACTCGCTCCCCCCCGCGACGCTGGTGAAGGGCCCCTGGGCCGTGGTGAAGGACGCCATGCTGCGCTTCTACGGCGAGCGCCAGGAGCGCCGCGCGGCGGGTTAGGGAACAAACGCGCCGCTGCGGGTTCTTTGGCGGCGCGGGATTGGGAGCGCTGGTGTGCGGGGGGATGCGGCGCGTGGCCGCGGCACCCCCTCTCCCCCGGCCCCTCTCCCACGAGGGGAGAGGGGTGACGCGTTCCGACGCGACTTCGCCCTCGACGCAGTCCAGGGCACGCCGAGATTCCGGCGTGGGAGTCCGCGCAGGCGGACTTCGGGCCGTTGTTGCCGCGAATTCCATTCGCCCTGTATCGCCGTGAGCCTTCCGCGCCCGTCCAAGATCGTCTGCGTCGGCAGGAACTACCTGGAGCACGCGCGCGAGCTGGGGAACGAGGTTCCCGAGCGGCCGCTGATCTTCTTCAAGCCGCCGTCGTCGCTGGTGGCCGACGGCCAGGCGATCGTCCTCCCGCCCGAGTCCGGCCAGGTGGAGCACGAGGGGGAGATCGCGCTGGTGATCGGCCGGCGCGCGCGCCACGTGGCGGAAGCGGAGGCGTGGGACTTCGTCGGTGGAATCGCGCCGCTGAACGACGTGACCGCGCGCGACCTGCAGAAGGCCGATGGCCAGTGGACGCGCGCCAAGGGCTTCGACACCTTCTGCCCGATGGGCGCCGCCGTGCCGCTCGATGGGCTCGACCGTGACGGGCTGGAGGTGGTCTGCCGCGTGAACGGCGAGGTGCGCCAGCGCGGGCGGGTAGGGGAGATGGCCTTCTCCATCCCCCGCCTGATCGCGTACATCAGCGGCGTGATGACGCTGGAGCCGGGGGACGTGATCGCCACCGGCACCCCGGCCGGCGTGGGCGCGCTTCGCCCCGGCGACGTGGTGGAGGTGGAGATTCCCGGCGTGGGCAGGATCTCGAACCCGGTGAGAGACGCATGAGAGTGACTCGCGCCCGCTGGCTGGCGCTCGCCCTGGTGGCCGTGGTGGCCGCCGACTGGATCACCAAGTTCCTGGTGCAGAACCACCTGCGCCTCTACTCGCGCCGCGCGCTGGTGGAGGGGTGGGTGTGGCTGGCGCACAGCCGCAACCCGGGGATCGCCTTCTCCTTCTTCCGCGACATGCCGGAGATGGTGCGCCTCCCGCTGCTCGTCGCCGCGGCCGCCGCCGGGATCTTCGTGGCCGCGCAGATGGCGCTGCGCACGAAGGACGAGCTCATCCGCCTGGCCGCCGTGCTGGTGATGGCGGGGGCCGTCGGCAACCTGGGCGACCGGCTGATGAACGGCGGGGTGACGGACTTCATCCTCATCCGCTGGTTCCCCTTCGTGTTCAACGTGGCCGACGTGGCCATCACCGTGGGCGCGGTGCTCCTGGCCGCGCGCCTCCTCCTGGCGGATGCGCGGCAGGGCGGCCCCGCCACCCCCGTCCAGAGCTGACCGGTCCGGATCCCCCGATGCCCCGACTCGCACGGCGCTTCCAGACGCTTCCGCCCTACCCGCTCACCGACGTCCCCGGCATCAAGCGCGATCTGCGCGCCCGCGGCGTCGACGTGATCGACCTGGGCACCGGCGACGCCGACCTGGCGCCGCCCCCCGCCGCGGTGCAGGCGCTGCAGCAGGCGGCGTGCGACCCCAACAACTCGCGCTACCCGTTCCAGCTCGGCCTGGTCCCCTTCCGCGAGGAGATCGCGCGCTTCATGGCGGGGCGCTTCGGGCTGGAGGTGGACCCGATGGCCGAGATCGCGCTCCTGATCGGGAGCAAGGAGGGGATCTACCACCTCCCCTTCGCCTTCCTGGAGCCGGGCGACGCCACCATCATCCCCGACCCCGGCTACCAGGCGTACCTGGGGGGGACGGTGCTGGCGGGGGGCGAGCCGCACCTGGTGCCGCTCAGGCCGGAGCACGACTTCCTGGTCCCCTTCTGGGAGCTGCCGGAAGAGGTGGTGCGGCGCACGCGCATCCTCTACCTCAACTATCCCAACAACCCCACCGCCGCCTGCGCGCCGCGCGACTACCTGGAGCGCGCGGTGGCCTGGTGCCGCGAGCACGACGTGATCCTGGCGTACGACAACGCCTACTCCGAGATCGCCTACGACGGCTACCGCCCCCCCTCGATCCTGGAGGTGCCGGGGGCGAAGGAGGTGGCCATCGAGTTCCACTCGCTGTCGAAGACGTACAACATGACCGGGTGGCGCATCGGCTGGGCGGTGGGGAACCCCGAGCTGGTCGCCGCCGTCACGCGGGTGAAGACCTTCGCCGACACGGGCGTGTCCCTCACCATCCAGCACGCGGCGGTCGCGGCGCTGCAGTCGCACGACGCGTGGGTGCCGGGGAACGTGGCCACCTTCCAGGCCCGCCGCGACGCCGCCTGGGAGGCCTTCCGCGCCGCCGGCTTCGACCTGCCGAAGCCCGCCGCGGCGATGTACCTCTGGGTGCCGCTCCCGGCCGGCGTGGAGAGCGGGCCGTGGGCTCGGCGGCTCCTGCTGGAGCAGGGCGTCGCGGTCCTCCCCGGCCAGTCGCTCGGCGCGGGGGGCGAAGGCTTCTTCCGCGTGGCGCTCACCACGTCGGAGGAGCGGCTGCGCGAGGCGGCGGAGCGGATCGCCAACCTCGTCTGATCCGCTTCTCCAGCTCTTACGGCCGTTTCGCGCAGAGACGCAGAGGGAACCGAGCGACGCTGCGTTCTCTCGGTTCCCCCTGCGTCTCTGCGTGAACCAGCTGTTTGTTAGGACAGGATAAGGGGAGGAACGGAAGACGGAGGGGGGAGTAGAAACCGTCCATGAGCCCCGCCACGCTCTCTCCGCCGCCCGTGATCGAGGCTCCGCCGCAAGCCACGGCCGCCCCTCCGCCGCCGCGCCTGCCGCAGCCGGTGCCGCTTCGCCGCGCCCATGCGCCGCGTGGCGGGCCGCGGCTCACCCGCGCGGCGGTGCTGGCGTCGCTGGCGGTGCACGCCGTGCTCGGCCTGCTGCTGGTGCTGGGGATCGACGAGGCGCGCGACCGCCGCGCGGAGCAGGCCGCGGCCGCGCGCTCCACGGAGCAGCAGGTGAGCTACCTCGACGTGGGCCAGTGGCCGGCCTCCACCCCGTCGGGCGGCGCGGCGGCCGGGGCGGGGGAGCTGAGCGCCGCGCAGGCGGTGACGCGCGCCGCCATCGACTCCGCCCTCTCGCGCCTTCCCGGGCTCGACCGCTTCCCC
>JBJMPM010000433.1:0-6139 GCA_045803205.1 Longimicrobiaceae bacterium | reverse complement strand
ACGCGGAGGCACGGAGAGGAGTCCTCTCCGTGCCTCCGCGTCTCTGCGTGAGATCTGCTGTTCAGCCCGCCGTCAGTGCGTCATGCGCAGCGGGCTGAAGAGAATGTGGGAAAGGCAGGGCGAGTTCACCAGCGCGTCCAGGTCCGCCGCGCGGCGGGCGAGGTCGTCGAAGCTGCGCTGCGTGGGCAAGGCCCCGGTCTTCTCGCCTGCCGGGTCGGTCACCGTGATGCCGGTCAGGAATCCCGAGATCCCGCCGGGGATGGTGCTGCCCAGGTGCTGGAAGGGGGTGTTCGTCTCCCCCGCGTGGCAGCCGCTGCAGGTGTTCAGCGAGAAGGTGAACCGCGTGTTCGCCGTGAGGATCTGCGCGCTGGGATGCGCCCCCGGCCCGTCCCAGAAGAGCCCGCCGGGGGTCGGCGCCGCCCCGCCCAGGAACGGGCTCGTCTGGAACTGGAGGGGAACCGAGTAGGCGTTGGCGAGGATCGCGGCGGCGTTCGGGTTGATGTAGTCGGCCAGCCGCTGCGTGTTGTTGGCGCTGAGGTCCGGCGTCTGCTTGACCGTGGTCTGCACGAGCTGGTGCGTCTTGCCGATGATGAACTCTCGTAACTCCCATGGCGAGACGCCCAGCGCCAGCTCGTTGGTCCGGAGCTGGTTCAGCGCGCTCCCGTTGGGCTTGCTGGGCGCGGCGTTCGCGGCGGTGAACTGGTCGGTGATCTGCTCCAGGCTGTTGTTGTACGCGGCGCTTCCTGGCACCAGGGCGCCGAGGTTGTACCACTGCTTGCCATAGGCGCGCACCGCGGGGCAGAAGCTCTTGGGCACGCCGTACTCGAAGATCACCGTGAACCGCTGCGTCTGGCACTGCTGCGGCTCCACCAGCTCGAACACGAAGCGGCCCTCCCCCGCGTTCCCGCCGCCGTAGGAGGTGTTGGTCCGCAGGTCCACGCGGTTCACGATGGCGATCAGCCTGAAGGGTGACTGCTTCAGGTCCAGGTCGCCGTTCTGAAGCTTGGGCCAATTCTGGATGATCTGCTGCATCCCCGGCCGCGGCGGCACCATCCACCCGTTCACCGTCTGGGGCACCAGCCACTGGCTCAGCCAGTTCTTCACGAAGGCGGCCGGCTGCACGCCCGACGCGCCCACCATCTGCGTCATCAGGTAGTTGAAGGTCCACTTGCCGTTGGGGTTGCCGGCGCCGGTGCAGGGATTGAACGTGCGCGTGGGATCCGTCAGTACGGCGGGGTCGCGCACCATCAGCGAGCGGTCCTCGTCCACCGCCGCCGCGAACCCGAAGAAGCGGATCGGGATGCTCTGCCTCGCCGTGAGCCGGGTGGTGTCGAGCAGCCCGAGCCGCGCGGGGCTGGTCTGCCCCGCGAGCACGCGGCCGTTGAACACCGGCACCGTGGGCGAGCGTTCGGCGAGCTGCACCATGTGCCGCTGGAAGACGGCGAGCTCCTCGGGGTTCACCCGCACGAAGCCCGTGAAGTTGCGGTCGCCCGCGATGCTGTCGGGCTCCGTACCGTCGTCGTGCAGCACCACCACCGTGCTCTCGGGCGTGACCGACACCGTGCGGCCCAGCCGCTGGTCCGCGGCGAAGCGGACCGTCAGCACGGCGTTGCGGCCGTCGTCGCGGGGGCGTTCCAGGAGCCGCACCGAGCTGGTCTCGACGCGTGGGGGCAGAACGGCGAACTCGGTGCGGGGGCGGGCGGGCGGCTCCTGGCGTTGCGGGCCGGGGCAGCCTGCGAGCAGGATTGCGGCAGCGGGAGCCGCCACTGCGAGGAAGCGGTGGATGCGCATGAGCGTGAGTCCGGGAAGAGGGAGGGACATGGAACCCGACGAAGCCCGCGAGCCGTCGTCGGCAGGATGAAACGGCACATGAATGGACGGCGCGGTGCACCGTCTTTCCATCCAACAGGGCACGAGCCGCGCCAGCGACCTTCTCTCCTCTCCCAACCCTGCTCAGAGCAACAGGTTGCCAACGCCCGGGCCCAGGAAGCGGGGCGGCAGGCGAAGGCTGGAACTGAGGCACCCGTGCCCCCAAAGGAACGCTTATGGGACGCTCGCGGGACGAACGTCGGGGCTCTCCCGCAGAGCTTCGACGAACGACTTCCGATGCGACTCACCATCCCCGCCTCGAGCGCGTTCAGCGGCTGCCGGGAAGCGCGGGCGGTGGCGCTCTTCGTCGCGGCGGCAATGTTAGCCGCAGACGCGGGCGATAACGGGTGATTTTCTTTAGGCGCCGATGAACGAGATCTTCAGGAACTGCCCCGCAGCGGAAGCCTGCTGAATCCGCCTGCTCGAAGTGCACGTCGAATGCTCTCGATCGCGACGAGGAAGCCCGTGTCGACGAAGAGCGGTGTCACCCGTGGGGCTGTCCGTAGATGTACCAGTCGTGGTTTACCGACCCATCCGTTAGATCGTCATCATCGATCGGCGAGGTGCCGATCTTGAAGATCGGATCGTCCTCCGCAATCGGAGCTTTGCGGCCCAGGCTCGCCAGCAGGCGCTCGGCGAGACGCGCCCGCTCGTCCTCCGGCAGCTTCAGCGCCTCGACCTCGATGTCGTGGATGCTCATCAGGCTCCTCCTTCCGGGTGCACTGATAAACTAACAAAAAAGACAGGTCTCACGCAGAGGAACCAGAGGGACCAGAGGAAGCGGTGCTGTTCCTCTGGTCCCTCTGGTTCCTCTGCGTGAGACCTGCTGTTAGCGGAGCACGTCGTACGGGTTGACGTTCGTGCCGCCCCACCAGCGCGAGAGGTCGTTCAGGATGGCGATGGCGAAGTGCAGGTGGTAGTCGCCGGGTTGCGCGTTGCCGGTGTCGCCCACGTAGCCGATCACCTGCCCGCGCGCCACCCGCACCCCCTCGTTCACCCCCACCGCGTAGCGGTCCAGGTGCGCGTAGTAGTAGCGCGTGCGCCCGTCTTCGTCGATCTGGTAGAGGCTATTCCCGCCGCGGGCGCCGTAGTGCAGCTTGATCACCATCCCGTCGGCCACCGCGCGCACGGGGGTGCCGCGCGGGGCGTGGATGTCGATGGCGTCGTGCACGCGGCCGCCGGAGCGGGCGTCGTTGTAGGTGTCGCGGAGCTGGCTGGCGGAGACGCCCTCCACCGGCAGCAGCAGGTTGCGCGCGCGGAGCGTCGCCACCACGGAGCTGCGGCTGTTGGACACCGGCAGGGTGGCGAGCAGCGCCATCTGCGCCGTGCGCTGCGCGGCGGCGGGCGCGGCGAGCGCGAGCAGCGCGGCGAAGGCGCCGGCGAGCGCACGCGGAGACACGCGGATGTGGAACGGTCGGGTGCTATGCATGGCCATGGTACCTATCGGCGGCTCGACTGCCGTGGCCGGGCACACGCGTGCGCGGCGGTAGGCTCGTAGCTTTGCGTCGCCGGCTTTCGCCGGGTTTGCCGTTGTCGTGAGGTCCCGGACGAGGCTCCGGGGGCGGACTGCGAGTGTGTTCCCGATCCTGCTGGGGAAGCGGTGCGGCGGCGGTTCGGTCTCCCTCCGTCTGGATGTTGCGCACGGGCCGGAAGCGGGCATGTGCCGCGGGGACGCTGCTTCCGGACTCGGCTTGGGGGTGCGGGCATGATAGTGCGCGCCGGAGCCCTCCGCCAGAGTCTCGTGTCCACGCCGTCCCGTTCGCGCCACACCAACCAACAGACGCGACCCTCGCCCGGAGCAGGGGCGAGGGCCGCGTTCCATCGTTACTGGGGCGCGCGAACGCTATCCGGCCACGCGGCGGATGTCGGCGATGGCGCGCTCCACGTACCGCTCCACGTGCGGCCCGCCGCGGTCCAGGTCGATGGACTGCAGCGCGCTGGAGGCATCCACCAGCAGCCCCTGCTCCCGCGCGAAGCCGGGGTCGCGGATGTCCATCTCCTCGATCTGCTCGTCTATTCGCGCCAGCATCTCGTGCAGCCGCGGGATCATCCGCCCGCGCTCCATCAGCTCCGCCCCGGCCAGCGCGCGGAACCCCTCGACCGCGTCCTCGCACAGCCGCTTGAACTCCGGTGGGTGCTGCAGCGGCATCTCGTCGCTCATCGGCCCGATCGTTCTCCGTTCTTCCCTGCCTCCGGGAGAGGTCCAGCGGTGCCCCGGGCCACCAACATGGTTCCGCAGCCGCGCGGAATCAACGTTCGGGCGAGGGACTTGCGACGCGCGCGGAGCGGGACGCATCATCCGTCCCCCAACGGCGAAACGGACCGATCCCCGCGCTCCCGCAGGAGACCCGCTGATGTCATCGACGGAAGCAACGCTCGACTCGCTCCTCCAGGAAGACCGCACCTTCCCGCCCGCGCCGGAGTTCGCGGCGCAGGCGAACGAGCGCGACCCCGGGGTCTACGCGCGCGCGGACGCGGACCCCGAGGCGTACTGGGCGGGGTGGGCGGAGCGGCTCGACTGGTTCCGCCGCTGGGACCGCGTGCTGGAGTGGGAGCCGCCGTACGCGAAGTGGTTCGTGGGCGGAAAGCTGAACGCCAGCCACAACTGCCTGGACCGCCACGTACAGGCCGGCCGCGGCGCGAAGACGGCGCTCCTCTGGGAGGGCGAGCCGGGCGACCGGCGCACCTACACCTACGCCGACCTGCACCGCGAGGTGGGGCGCGCCGCCAACGCGCTCAGGCGGCTGGGGGTGAAGAAGGGCGACCGCGTGGCCATCTACCTCCCCATGATCCCCGAGGCGGCCATCGCCATGCTGGCCTGCGCCCGCATCGGCGCGGCGCACTCGGTGGTGTTCGGGGGATTCTCGGCCGAGAGCCTGCGCGACCGCATCCGCGACGCCGAGGCGCGCGTGCTGATCACCGCCGACGGTGGATACCGGCGCGGCGGCGTGGTGGCGCTCAAGCGCGCGGCCGACGAGGCGGTGGAGGAGGAGGGCGGCTGCCCCACCATCCGGCACGTGGTGGTCGTCGCCCGCTGCGGCTCCGCCGGCGAGGTGCTGGCCGGCGCGCGGATGCAGGAGGGGCGCGACGTCTGGTGGCACGACCTGCTGGCCGGCGAAGAGGCGGAGTGCCCGGCGGAGGAGATGGACAGCGAGGACCTGCTGTACATCCTCTACACCTCCGGCACCACGGGGAAGCCGAAGGGGATCATGCACACCACCGGCGGCTACCTCACCCAGTGCCTGGCCACCACCAGCCTGGTCTTCGACCTCAAGGACGACGACGTCTACTGGTGCACGGCCGACGTGGGATGGGTGACCGGGCACTCCTACATCGTCTACGGCCCGCTGGCGAACGGCGCCACCGTGGTCATGTACGAGGGCGCCCCCGACTGGCCGGACCGCGCGCGCTTCTGGAAGATCGTGGAGGAGTACCGCGTCACCATCTTCTACACGGCCCCGACGGCGATCCGCGCCTTCATGAAGTGGGGGACGGAGTTCCCCGGCCGGCACGACCTCTCCTCGCTCCGGCTGCTGGGCACCGTGGGCGAGCCCATCAACCCCGAGGCGTGGATCTGGTACCACCACACCATCGGCCACGAGCGCTGCCCCATCGTCGACACCTGGTGGCAGACGGAGACGGGGGCGATCATGATCACCCCCCTCCCCGGCCTCACCTCCACCGTGCCGGGCTCGGCCACCACGCCCTTCCCCGGCATCCGCGCGGAGATCCTGACGCTGGGTGGCGAGGTAGTGCCGGAGGGCGGGGGATTCCTGGCCATCCGCCGCCCCTGGCCCTCGATGCTGCGCGGCATCTGGGGCGACCCCGAGCGCTTCCGCAGCACCTACTGGACCAAGTGGGAGGGGAAGACGGTCAGCGCCGGCGACGACGCGCAGCCGGGCGAGAGCGTCTACTTCCCGGGCGACGGGGCGAAGCGCGACTCGCGCGGCTACTACTGGGTGATCGGCCGCATCGACGACGTGCTGAACGTGGCCGGCCACCGCATCGGCACCATGGAGGTGGAGAGCGCGCTGGTCGACCACCCGGCGGTGGCGGAGGCCGCGGTGGTCGGCAAGGCGCACGAGTTGAAGGGGCAGGCGGTGGCCGCCTTCGTGACGCTCAAGGAGGGGCAGACCCCGACGGAGGCGCTCAAGAAGGAGCTCAGCGACCACGTGGTGCGGAAGATCGGCGCCATCGCGCGCCCCGACGACATCCTCTTCGCCGGCGACCTGCCCAAGACGCGCTCCGGCAAGATCATGCGCCGCCTGCT
>JBJMPM010000430.1:0-5691 GCA_045803205.1 Longimicrobiaceae bacterium | reverse complement strand
ACGAGTGAACGTGAGGCCGTGGCTTCCGCGCGAGCTTCCGCAGCCGGCTCCGGCGTGGCCGCGATCAGATCCTCACGGCCCTGCCGCCATCGGAGTGAACGCTGATTCCACGTGGCCGGGCCTCAGGATGACACCCCAGGGGTGTCCAAAGAACGGGTTCAGCAACACCCTCTCAGCCTCAGGATTGGCGGATTTTCCCATGCGAAGCTTCATCCTGGCTGCCCTGGGCCTGGGCGTGATCCTGGGTCTCGCGATCCTGGCGACGACCTGGCACTCCTGGCTTTCCTGGGACTTCGCGATCTCCATCCACCGGCCGGAGCCCGGGAAGGCGATGGTTCTCGGGGCGCTGGTAGTCGCCGTCGCCCTCATCTGGCGATGGGCCGGCTCGCGCCGCGATGCCTGAGACGTCGTTCTCCAGCCGCCGGCCGCTGCTCATCGTCGTCGCGGGGAGGCCGGGATCGGGGAAGACCACGCTCGCCCACGCCCTGGCGCGCGCGATCCGCTGCCCCGCCATCTGCCGTGACGAGATCAAGGAAGGCATCGTCAACTCGTCGGCCGCGACCGACCCGCATGCCGATGCGGTCCAGCGGCACGCGAACGACGTGTTTTTCGATACGGTCGAGCTTCTGCTTCGGCGCGGGGTCACGCTCGTCGCGGAGGCCGCCTTCCAGCACGCGGTGTGGGCACCCCGGCTGGAACCGCTCTTCGCGGTCGCCAGGACGAGGGTGATCGTTTGCACGGTCGACGGGGAGGTGGCCCGGACGCGCCATGTGGAACGCGGGCTGGCCGACCCGGAGCGCGAACGGTTTCACGGCGACCACGCCGTGCGGGCGGCGCGTGAAGGTCGCCGCCTGCCGATCGGACGCTACGACCCGCCCCGATTCGACGTACCCACGCTCGCCGTGGACACGACCGACGGCTACCGCCCGCGGTTCGAGGCGATCGTCTCCTTCGCCCGCGGCGAGCTCGAGGACCGGAGACCCCAGGTAGATTTCGGCCGACGATGATGAAATCTCGCTACGTTCCAGCTTGGCTCGCGCTCGTTCTCGGCGCCGGCGCGTTCTCGGGCGCAACGGCGCAGTCGCGCGGTCCGGTCTCTCTCGAAGCCAGCGTGGGCCTCGGAACCGGTGTGGGGGGGCCGCAGGCGAGGTACCGCACCGGGGCGGCGGTGGACGCTCTCCTCGGGGTGCGCGTTCGAACGCGGCCTCGCGGTTCGCTCGTCGTGGGGCTGGCTGCGGGGTTCCAGGGCGCACTCGCCAGGGAGGACGTCTGCGAGCTCATCCCGGATGGGGGATGCAAGCCGGAATTTCCCTTGTTCTCCTCCATCGGCCCGGTGGCGGGGTGGGAGAAACCTGGAGGCACCCTCCGCCTGCTCGGGGGTGTCGCCTGGTTCCAGTCGGACGAGGGTGATCTCGCGCTGGGCGTCAACGCGAGGCTCGACGTCTCCCCCCGTCCATGGGGGCACCTGGCGCCGGTGTTCTCGGTCCGCACCAGCGTGCTGCCGAGCTTCGAGGGAGCGGTGGTGGGCCTGGGTTCCATCGGGATCGGGGCGCGCATCCAATAGCCGGGCAAACGATTCGTCTCACGCAGCCGCAGAGACACGGAGACGCAGAGAAAACCGCTGAGCCTCTCCGCGACTCTGCGTCTCTGCGTGAGACGAATCGAATCCTTTTCACCCTTATCGCACCTCGATCGGCGCCGTCCAGCGGAAGGGGCCCCAGGCCATCGCAAGCGTGCCGCGCCGCGCGCCGGCCGGCTCGATCGAGATGGTGAACCGCTCGACCGGCGCCGCGGCCGTCTCGACGGCCATGAGCGCCCGCCCCAGGTCGTGCGCGGCGTCGTACCTCGTGCCCCACTGGCCGGTCTGGCGGTTCACGATCAGCTCCACGCCGCGCGCGCGGGGGATCGTCCACAGCGTGTACGTGCCCGCGGGCAGCGGAAGGCCGGCGAGGGTGATCGGCGCGGAGGTGGTGAGCTGCGTCGCGGCGTTGGCCCCGGTGCGCCAGACGCGGTCGTAGGGGATGACGCTGCCCAGCAGCACGCGTCCGCGCGCGAGCGGCCGGCCGTAGTCGACGGTGAACGCGGCGCCGCCGATGCGGGCGCGCAGGGTGTCGCGCACGCTGAGCTGCCGGAAGCCGCCGCCCCTGGCCTCCAGCGCCTCGAACCGCTCGGCGACGGGCCCGACGCCGGGCGGCGCCGGCAGGCGGCGGACGTCCACCAGGTACGTGGTGCGGGCGCCGGAGTAGCGCTGCATCCGGTACGCGGAGTCGAACGCCGCCTCGCCGGTCCCCGCCAGCCAGTCGTGGGTGATCTCCGCCCGGCCGCCCGGCAGAAGGCGAATGACGCCGTGCTGCAGCGGGAAGTCGTCGAACTCGCGGTCGACGTGGAACTGCCGCATCCGCACCGTGTCGCCGGCGGCGCGGTGATCCGCGGCGGCGCGCCTCAGGGCGGCGGCGAAGTACAGCTCGTAGAGGCTGTACATCTGCGGGACGTGCGCCATGGCCGCGGCGCCGCGCGTGGCGAAGGCGCGCGTGACCGTGCCCGTTCCGTCCCGCTTGGTGATGCGCACGGAATCCGCCGTCACCTCGGCGACCACGTGGCGCTCGCGCTGCCCGGCCGGCTCGCTCGGCGTGTGGATGTCCATGACCAGGCGCCGGATGCCGCCGTCGGGGCCGAGCTCGATGCGCGTGTGCCGCCGGCGGACGCGCGGGAAGCGGTCGACCGCGTCGCTGGTGACCGTGCTGCCGCGGCGCGTCACGCTCTCCAGCGAGACCGTGTCGCGGCCGAGGCGCGCGATGAACCCGTACCGCTCGGTGGGCGCGGCGGGGCTGCACGCGAGGAGCGCGAGCGCGGCGAAGGCGAAGCGTCTCATGCCGAATCTGGGAAGAGATCGTCTCACGCAGAGGCGCGAAGACACGGAGAGGGAGCGATGGGGCGGGGAAGCATACGCTCGCCGCGCAGCCGCGTCATCGGGATTGTTGCCAGATGGGTCCCGGCGCTGACCAGGCGCGTGGGCGGCGGGATGAACGATGGGAAACGACAGCATTGCGTGGAAGCCTCCAGGCGCTCACCCTTGGGTCGCCCAACCCCGAGGTGCGCCAGGTGACTGCTTCCCGTCGTTCTACCCCCTCGTTCCCCGAGCCCGAGCTGGAGGCGTTCCACCGGGCGAAGATCCTCGGCGTGCGTGCCGGTGAGGAGCACCGGTACACGGGCGTCTGGGTCGTGGTGGTGGAGGGCCGCGTGTTCGTCCGGTCGTGGAACGACGAGCCCACGGGGTGGTACCGCGCCTTTCGCCGGCAGCCCCTTGGCACGGTCTCCGTCGCGGAGCAGGAGCTCCCGGTGCGCGCCCTCCCCGTGCGCAGCCAGCGCCTGCGCCATGCCGTCACGGAGGCGTACGCGTCGAAGTACGACACGAAGGCGTCCGAGAAGTGGGTGCGTGGGTTCGCGGAGCCGCGGCGCGAGGCGACCACGCTCGAGCTGGTGCCGGCCGCCTGAGTCACAGTTTTTTCTGGTTCTTCGTCGATTCAGTTGCAGCCTGTCCTCTCGCCCGCTTGCTCGCACCGATCCTGTCGACGAGTGACTGCAGGTGGCGCTCGCGCTGAGTGTTCGAAATTTTTTTGGAGAGGTACCCTTCGGTTCCTCGGCAGTGCAGCAGGCCCGGGCTGTCTCAACCGATCGATCGGGGGGGCGCGAGGCGAGCCTGGCCGCCGTGCACATCCTCCGCATCGACGGAGGGGTGACGATCATTCCCCGCATCCACGAGGGTGGAGTGACGCACGGAGGCAGCGGAGTGCTCGATTCCCCCTGATGACGCAGTTGGCAGAGCCTTCAGGCGCGGATGACGGGGTGAGCTCCCGACAGGGTGTCTGCAAAAAAATTCGATACTCAGCGCATGCTGAACCTGCAGCCACTCGTCGACGAGTCTGGTGCTGCCGCAGTGGTCGGAGCCCGCGCCGTGTTCGGCGGTCACCCCGGGCATTCGAACGTCCGGTGCGTTCAGGTGCAACAAAATCGACGAAGAACCGTTTTCTTCGTTCCTCCGTGCCTCCGTGAGATGCCCAGCAGTGCCGGGGACACAGAGTTCCAGCGGACGAGGTCTCCATGACGGTTGCCGTAGAGCCTGATCCGCCGGCGCAGCCGGGCCGCCCGCGCGCCGGGGCGCGCCTGGCCGAGTGGGGATGGGAACGCGTCCGCTGGCTCGCGGCCGAGCTGACGATCGTGGTGGCGGGAATCCTGATCGCGCTCGCCATCCAGAACCGGGTGAACGCGCGCGATGATCGAGCCCGCGAGCAGGAGTACCTTCGCCAGCTACAGGCCGACCTCCGCGAGACCGAGCGGAAGGTGATGCGGAGCGACTCCATCCATCGCGTCAGGGACCGGTCGGGCGCCATGCTCCTGCACGCCTTCTTCACCCCCGAACGCCCCCCGCGCGACTCCGTGCTCGCCTGGGCGCTCAACGCGACCTGGTACGAACCCATCCGGCCCGTCCTGGGCACCGCGGACGCGCTCGTAGCCACGGGCGACCTCGCTCTCCTCCGCGACCAGGCACTCCGCGCCGCCGTCACCGCATACATCGCCGAGAGCCGCATGCTGACGGCGGAGCAGCTCGCCGCCGAGGAGAACTGGATGCGCGCCTGGCAACAGCTCGGCAGCGCCCTCGACTACTCGGAGGGTCTCGAGCTGCTGGCGGGGCCGCGCGTGGATTCGCTCGCCGTGGCGAACCCACTTTCCTATCTCCCTGCAGGCCGTCGCCGGCGGCCGTTTCCGGTCGACGTGGGCGCGTTCCTGACGAACCGTGATGCCTACGACGGCGTCGCCAACATGTACTGGGGGAAGAAGAACATGGCGGAGTTCCGCGCGACGATGCTCCAGAGCGCCCGCGCGCTGCGGGCGCGGGTCGAGGCGGCGCTGGCGGAGTGAGCCGCCGGGCTTGCGCATGGGAACCGACCACGAATCCCGCCTCATCGGCGGCGTCGAGCCGCGGGAGATCGTCATCGCGGAGTACGACCCGGCGTGGCCGCGGCGGTACGAGGCGCACGCCGGCATCATCCGCGATGCGCTCGGCGGCACCCTCCTGCGCATCGAGCACGTCGGGTCGACCTCCGTGCCGGGGCTGGCCGCGAAGCCCATCATCGACATCCTGGCCGTGGTGCCCGACTCCGCGGACGAATCCTCCTACGTTCCGCAACTCGGCGCGGCCGGGTACTCGCTGCGCGTCCGCGAGCCGGACTTCTTCGAGCACCGCATGCTGCGGACGGCCGCGCGCGACGTCCACGTGCACGTGTACTCGCCGGGCGTGCCGGAGATCGGCAGGATGATCGCCTTCCGCGACCGGCTGCGCCGCAGCGCGGAGGACCGGGCGCGCTACGAGGCGGTGAAGCGGCAGCTCGCGGCCCGGAGCTGGCCCGACATGAACGCGTACGCGGATGCGAAGACCGCCGTGGTCGAGAGCATCATGGCGGTCGCGGCTGTGGAGCGTGGGGAGAGCCAGTAGCCACTAGACCGGAGTTCGTCGTGCATCCGCGGCCGCGGCGCCCTCTCCCTGCGCCGGCCCTCTCCCTGCGCCTGGGCCCTCTCCCTGCGCCTGAGAGCGCAAACCCTCTCCCGTGCCGGGAGAGGGAGGCGGCCGCGGCGGAGGCGAGGCCTGCGACCGAGCGTGTGAATGCAGATGCAGCGCCGCCGGTCGGGGAC
>JBJMPM010000408.1:0-23137 GCA_045803205.1 Longimicrobiaceae bacterium | reverse complement strand
GTCGACGGAGGACAGGTCAACACTCCGTCGACTCCGCTGACTCCGTGTGAGGACCGTCTGTGCCGACGCCTTCGAACGCACGGTCATCCGTCTCACACCGGCAGGGCGTCCAGGCTCCAGAGCGCGAGCGACTTGTCCGGCCAGGCGCCGCCGTCTTCCGAGCACCCTTCCACGATCACCCGCAGCGGCGCCGGGAAGCCGAAGGGCGCGAGCTGCAGGTTCAGCGGGCGCCACCGCCCCAGGCTGGTGTCGTGGTTCGGTCGCGGCCGGGTGAAGGTGGTCGTCAGCAGCCAGCGCGCGCCGCTGCGCTTGAAGTTGCGCAGCGCCAGCACCACCTCTGCGTGGGAAAGGTGCACCAGGCAGTCGCGGCAGAAGATCAGGTCGGCCGCGGGGAGCGCGCCGCCCAGGATGTCGGCCGCCTCGAAGCGGCGGCCGGACCCTCCGTGGCGCCGCCGGTTCTCGTCGACCTGGTCGCGCTGCACGTCGACCCCGACGTACTCCACGCCGTCCAGCACGAGCTCCTTCATCCAGTTGTGGTCTCCGCACCCCGCGTCCAGCAGTGAGCGCACGCCGAGCTCCGCCAGCAGCACGGGGAGCGCGGCGCGGAGCTCGCGCGTCTGTGCCAGCGAGGAGCCCGGGCCCGACACGGATTCGTCTCGGTAGCGGCGATGGACGTCGGACATGGCGCGGAAGATCGCCGCGTAAGGCGTTCGCACGGGGGTGTCTCCGTTCTGCCGCCCGGCCGGCGGAACGTCGGCACCGGCCAGGGAGCGGCGGAAGAGGTAGGTGAAGAAGGAGTCCGGGTGCTCCAGGGGATGCGGCGCCGACGGCTGGTACCGGGTGATTTCGGTGTTGGAGAGCATGTAGCAGAAGGCGCCGGAGGCAACGGCGGCTTCGTGCTCGGCCGGCGTGCCCAGCGCGAAGAAGGCGGCCGGGTTGCTCCAGCAGACCGGCTGCACCGCCTCGCACGGGAGCTCGTGCCAGCTTCGCGCGGGCACGAGCTGCGTGAGCGGCTCGCTCCCCAGCGTGGTCCACCCCCGCGGCCGCCGCGCGCGCAGGGTGCGGCAGATCCGGTCGTAGACGGCGGCGGCGGTGCGGCTTCCCGGCCGCGCGCCCATGAAGCCGTTGGAGATCAGCCCGGAGCGCTCGCGGTGGCCCACGAACTCGTGCTCGCGCACCCGCTCCAGCACCTCGTCCAGCGGCCGCACCACCAGGCAGTCGGAGTCGATCCACAGGCCGCCGAAGCGGGCCAGCAGGAAGGCGCGCACGAAATCGGCGCGGTGGGCCACGTGCAGGCGGTCCAGGTCGATGTCGCGGTCGCGGTCGCGGAGCGCCGCGAAGGTGTCGCGGGTCAGCAGGCGCACGCACGGCACGTGCGCCTCGATGGTCGCGTGGCAGGCACGGATCCAGTCGGGGTACGCACCCTCCCAGTACAGCCAGACGGGGAGCGGCGACGCGGGGAGCGTATCCGCCGCGGCCGGGGCCGCCGCCGGCTCGGCGGGACGAGGGACGACGGGGGAAGGACCGGCGGCAGGCGCCAGTGCCAGCGACAGCGGGCCGAGGAGGCGCACCGCCGCGCGTTCGGGCTCCGCCCCGGCGCCGGCGGGCGCGAGGGGAACGCGGGTGCAGGCGCGGAGCGGCTCGGGAAGCGCGGCCGCCCCGTCTTCGGCCCCGGTCACCACGAGCAGGCGGCCGGCCAGGCCGGGGACGCCCGCGTCGAGCAGCGACCGCGCCGCCTCCGCGCCGAACGCCACCAGCGCGCCGGCCGCGGCGCAGCGCTCGCCGGCGCCGTTCTCCGGCGGCACCCGGACCTCGTCCACCGCCACGCCGTGGGATTCGTGCAGCGCCCGGGCGGCCGCGCGCGCGAACGCCGTCCATTCGCCCGCGCCGGAATGCGCGAACACGACCCGGCGCTCCCCCGCCCAGGGGCAGGGCCAGTGCGGGGGCGGCGGAAAGGCGGCCAGGAAGCTCCGGGCGTTGCGCAGCGCGAACACACGGCGCATCAGCGCCACGTTCTTCGCGTAGTGGGGATTCTGCTCAGCGGGGCGGCTGCCGGGGTAGCCGCCCGAGCCGGGGTGGTGGAGGTGGTGGACGTCCTGGTCGGGGTGCACGGTGGACGCGGTGCGCCCCAGCAGGCCCGCCTTCCAGTGCCATGCGTTGTCCTCGCCGCCCCACCCGCGGAAGCCCTCCACGAACCCCCCGTACCGGCGGAGGAACTCGCGGCGCGCCATCCCCAGCGTTCCGCCTGCCGGGTTGGGCCCACGCCCGCCGGTGTAGAGCACCCGCTCGGGCCGGCACCCGGCCGGCTGCCGCGCGCCCGCCATCACCTCGCGCGTGTCCGGCTCGGAGAGGTAGAGGACGCGGCTGAAGGGGATCAGGTGATCCAGCCGGCGGTCGCGCAGCTCGCTCGCGGCGCGGACGACGAAGTCTTCCGGGAGCAGGACGTCGTTGTCCATCCACAGCACCACCTCGCACGTGGTGGCCCCGATCCCCACGTTCAGCGCCCGCGCGCGCTCGAAGGGCCCGTCGTGGCGCACGAACACGTGGCGGTCGGCCCCGCGCGCGGCGACGTCGCGGGCCAGCGGGGCGGTTCCAAGCTCGCAGACCACCACCTCGCCCACGCCCCGGCAGCGGCGGAGGGAGGCGAGCGTGGCCTCCAGGTGCGGCAGGCGGGCGGCGCCCATGTGCGGGACGACCACGCTGACCGCCTCCGGGCCGGCGTCCCGCGCCGCCGCGGACGGGGCCGCCGGCCGCGGAGCCCGCTTCCCGGCGCGCTCCAGCGCGGCGTGCACGGCGGGCTCCCAGAAGCTCTCCCACTGCCGCGCGAACTCCCAGTGCTCCTCGGCCCAGGCGCGGCTCGCCCGCCCCTCCGCCTGCAGCGCCTCGGCGCCGCGCTCCACCAGCCGCGCCAGCGTCTCCTCCAGCCCCCCCAGGGTGCTGCGGACGAAGGGAACGTGCGCGGCGCCGGGGGCGCAGCGGCGGAACGCGCCGGCGATCCCGTCCACCAGCCCCAGGCCGTTCACCACCACGCACCCCGCCGCCAGCCCCTCCAGGCTGTTGCGGTGGTAGCTGCCGGTCACGCATTCGTCGATCACCACGTGCGCCTCCCGTTTCATCTGCAGGGACCGGGCGTGCGAAAGCTGCCGCCCGCGCACCCTCTCCACCCGCACGCCCAGGCGCGCGGCCAGCCGGTCGAGCACGGCGGTGGTGGTGGCGTAGCCCTTGGCGTGCCAGTACAGCCGGTGCCCGGCGGGATAGCGCTCGTGCGGGCCCGAGGGGGTGTAGCAGATCGTCGGCACGGCGGGCTTGGGGCCGGGCTGGAACTCCGCTTCCCAGAGAGGGAGCGGGTTGGGAACGACCCTCCACCCCTCGAACTCGGGGAGCGCGGCCTGGTACTGCCCCACCACCACGCCCGGGTAGCCGCGGTCCACCAGCCCTGCGTCCACGTTCCACCGGTAGTTGTGCGCCATCACCACCACCGGCTTCGCGTCGATCAGCCGGCGGTGGCGCGAGTCCACCTTCCCGTTGTGCACGATCACCACGTCCGCCTCCTCCAGCGCACCCTCGGCCTCGCGCGGCGCGCGGCGCCACTCCACGTCGCCCTGGAACTCCATGCCGTTGCCGTAGGAGCGGTACGCCCACACGCACCGCGCCCGGTGCGGCGTCCGCGCGGCGATGCAGCGGGCAAGGATGGGCGGCACCCCGGCGATGGGCGTGGTGGCGTAGGAGACGATGCGAAGCGGGGTGGCCCCGGAGCGCGGCGTCCCGCCGTCCAGCTGGTCCGGCCGGATGCGGGGAAGGGAGGTCAGGCGGCTGACGGGGCTCAGGTTCACCAGCTCGATCCCGCCCTTCGCCAGCGCCGCCGCCAGCTTGCCGTACTGCTGGTCGATCTCGCGCAGCCGCTTGGCCAGCGGATGGCGGCCGGTGGCGCCGAAGAAGTGGTGGTCCGTGAGATCGACGCCGATCAGCCCGATGCGGCTCGCCCCCATGTACGCGGCCAGGCAGACGGCCACGTACGGCGAGTTCTGCGCGTAGTGCAGCACGTCTCCCGCGGCGCGGAGGTCGGTGCCGCCGTACTTCCCCAGCCTGAAGCGCACCACCGGCGGCCGCACCCCTGCCAGGTCGAGCTGGGTGAAGAGCGCCCGCGCCTTCGACTCCTCCACCCAGCGGAAGCGGTCCCCCTTGAACTGGTTGCGGGGATTCACCACGACCAGGTAGGTCGGGTCGAAGAGCCGCCCCACGTCGTTCACGCCGATGGTGACGAAGCGCCCCGGCTCGGCGAGGCCGCCCAGCGACGCCCCGCAGCCGCAGACGACGAGGGTCTCGCCCGCGTGGACGCCGCGGAAGCGCTGGAGATCGGATGATGGGTCCATGGTTCCCGGTGTGTTCTCGAGTTCACCAGCGTCCGCCGCGTTCCGGGAGACCGCACGCATGGAGACCGCGGCGCGCGGCGGCCGGCGGCGTGCCGGACCGCGCCGCGCGCGTCTCAGTCGAAGAGACTGAGGGCGCCCTCGTCGAGCTCGTTGCTCCTGTCCAGCAGCTTCTTCTCCTCCTCCTTCCGCTCCTGCTGCAGCAGGTCGTAATGGCGCGGCACGGCGCGCTCGCCGGACGGCGGCCAGATGCGGATGGTGCGGCTGCGCTCGGGCGACTGGTCGTCGTTGATGGTGCCCACCAGGGTGCCGGGGACCCGGTCCGCGCCGCCGTACTTCTCCACCAGCAGCCGCCGGATGGTCTCCGGGTCCGCCCAGGGCACCTGCGTGAGGTTCACCACCGCCTCCGTCCCGCCGCCGTACTTGCGCATCTTGGCGTCGGCGTTGGCGAGGATGGCGGTGTACACGCCCGCCAGCGCGCGCCGCTCGCGCGCGTCGGCGAAGTTGCCGGTCTCGGCCGCCTGGGCCAGCTCGGCCCCGCGCTCGTTCGGCGCGTTGGCGGTGAAGATGTCGGCGATCCGCTCGCGCTCGCTCCCGGGATGCAGCACCAGGTCGGGCGTCTGCCCGCCCTTGACCCCCGGGTGCCGCTTGCGCACCTCCCCGCGCTGCTCCTCGCTCATCAGGTCCCACATCCCCAGCTCGGTGCCGCCGACGTAGAGCGAGCGCGCGGTGGGACCCTCGGCCGCCAGGTTCTCCGCCGTGCGCGTCCCCTCGCCGCCCTTCGCCAGCCGCGGCTCGACCGTCTCCCGCCAGCTGCGCGCGCGGCGCGCGGCGGGGCTCTCCTGGCGGGGGGAGAGCCAGTCGACCAGCGAGGGCGCGGCCAGCCCCACCAGCCCGCCGACGCCGGCGCCCACCAGCGACCCCAGGCGGTACGGGACGACGGAGTCGGCCCAGCTCCCGAGCTTCCAGCCGAGGGCGGCGCCCGCGGCGGCGCTGGCCCAGCCCCACCCCGCGCG
The DNA here is from genome assembly GCA_045803205.1 of Longimicrobiaceae bacterium. Lineage (GTDB taxonomy): Bacteria > Gemmatimonadota > Gemmatimonadetes > Longimicrobiales > Longimicrobiaceae > Longimicrobium. Next base: position 17,751 of record JBJMPM010000408.1, on the reverse strand, counting down.
CTGCACCACCGGCCCCGCCGCGCCCACGGGCCGGTGCGCCAGCGCCCCGCCCAGCGCGATCTGCCGCTGCACCGCGGGGGTGCGGTTCAACGCTTCCCCCAGCGCGGCCTGCGCGCGCACGCCCGCGCCGGCGTTCGCCCGCTCCCGCGCCGCCTCCAGCGCGGCCGCGCCGGGGCCCCGCGCGGCAAGCCGCCCTGGAACCGGCGCCGGACGCACGGAGCGGTGCGTCCCGGTCTGCTGCTGCTGCTCAGCGATCATGGGTACCCTCCGGTGAAGGTGCGCTCGCGCAGGTCGTGGCGGCCGGCGGAGGTGAGGAAGTACCACTCCAGCGTGGACGGGGCCGGGTCGTGGCGCAGCTCCAGGGAGAGGAGCGCCGCCACGTAGGGGCGCGACTGGATGAACCAGCTCACGTCGCCCTCGAAGGCGTAGCTCCCCTCGTGCTCCGCCCGCTCCGCCCCGTAGAACCAGGGGGAGAGCCAGGCCACCAGGTCGGCGTTCAGCCGGTCCACCCCGCCCCCCGCGTCGCCCCCGGTGCCGGGGTCGCGGAAGGCCACCTCGGCGGCGACCGTCACCCGCACGTAGGCGGGGTTCACCACCTCCACCCCGGCGAAGGGGGTGGCGCGCTCCGCCAGGAACTCCTGCACCGCCCCCAGCAGCGCGCTGGGCGCGCGGGGCATGGTGGGGTCGGCGGACTCGTTCCCCGCCTCGCCGGCCACCACCACCACCAGCACCGACCCCGGCGCCGGCCCCGAGGCGCCCCGGGCGGGAAGGGCGCGCGCCTTCCAGAGCTGGGGGAAGCGCTCCAGCGCCAGCCGCTCGTAGTCCCACGGCTGCGCCGCGCGCTCCTTGTGGCGCAGCCGCTCCGAGAGCCGGAGCTGGTAGCCGCGCTCCGTCTCCGGCGGCCGCCCGCCGAAGGAGGGCATGGGCTGCAGCACGCTCCCCACCCCGGCCACCTCCTGCACGGTGGCGGTGATGGTCCCCGCCGGGAGGGGCTCGGCCAGGTGCATCCCCGCGCCCTCGCCGGCGTCGACCCAGGTGGCCGCCCCCGCGTGCGGGAAGATCCCCACCGTCCAGGGGAAGCCGGCCGGCTCCCCCTCGGCCGCGCAGCGCAGCCAGCGCCCGCCCCCGGGGAGCCGCGTCCCCTCGGGCCCCTCGAGGGGCGGGAGCTGCAGCGCCACCACGCCGGAGCTCTGCAGCCCGTGCGTGGTGTCGGCGGGAACGTCGCGCGCGGCCAGGGGGTGCCAGCGGTCGCCCCCCAGCCAGCTCCACCGCACCGGGGGCGGGGTGGCCGGCTCGGCGGTCCCGCCGGGGGCGGCGAGCTGGAAGAGGAGGGTGAGGGTGTCGCCCCCGGCGAGGGCGTCGAAGCCCAGCAGCAGGCTGGCCGGGGCGCCCGCGCGGGGGAGGAGGAGGGGCACGCCGCCCGCTTCGTCCGCCATCGGGCCCCATCCCCCGAAGGGCTCCAGGTGGAAGAGCGCGCCGCACGCCCCCGCCGCATCGGGATCGATCCGGCAGGAGGAGACGTAGTCCACCGTGACCCGCTCCGCCTGGGGAAGCCAGGGGTCGCTGGGGTAGCGGACCTCCCCCGGGCGCATGCACGCCGCCACGCAGGCGGAGAGCGCCGCGGCGTACGCCTGGGCCAGCCAGGCGCGGCACGCCTCCACGCACGCCGCGGCCGGCTGGCCCCCCGCCGCCCGGGCGATACAGTCGTCGATCCGCCGCACCCCCTCTTCCATCAGCGCGCACGGCTCGCACCCGCCGGGGGGCGAGGCGGCGCCGCACGCCGCCCGGCACGCCTCCGCGCGCGCGGCCAGCCGGTCGCCCACCTGCTCCAGGCAGGCCAGGCAGGGGTCGCCGGGGGGCGAGCCGGCGCACGCCTCCAGGCAGAGCGCGAGCGCCGCGGCGGCCTCGTCGAGCGGGGCGCACAGCACCATGCACTGCTGCTGGCAGGCGCACCCGTCGGGAAGCTCGCGCAGCACCGCGTCGAGCACGTTGGCGGCGTACAGGTCGTTGCCGAAGGCGTACGGCGGGTCGCTCAGCTCCAGCCGGAGCGCGCTCGCCGCGGGGTCGTAGCCGACGGGCGCCCCTTTCGTGCGCGCCACGGGGAGCCCCCCGAAGCGCGTCTCGGGGCAGAGCGGGGCGGCGGGGAGGGGCACCGGGTCCTGGCACGCCTCGCGGGTGCGGAAGAGGTGCACGGGTGCCCAGGGGAGCGGGTCGGGGGAGCCGGGCTCGCGCAGCTCCCACGCCCCCGGCGTCGTCACCCGCATCCGCCCCTGGAACACCGCGTTGTCGAAGAGCCCCGGCTGGCGCCGCCCGTCGAGCCCGATCTTCCAGCCGGCGTACCACCCCGCGAACCCGGTGTCGTTGGGGGGGAGCGCCACCCAGGAGAGGGTGACGGCGAGCTCCCTGGGAACCTTGGAGAAGAGCTCGGCGCTGCGCAGCTCCAGGAACGAGCCCACCGCCGGCACGGCGCCGAACACCGGGAAGGCGCCGCCCCCGCCCACCTCGCCGTCGGTGTTGGCGAGAGCCAGGTCGGCCAGCCCCCACACCCAGGCGCGCACCTCCACCTCCGCCACCCGCAGCGGCTCCAGGAAGGGGAGGGGATGGACCTCGGCCGTGCCCAGCGGCCCCGCCACCGGGACCGTTCCCGCGCGGAGCGTGGCCTGCAGGGTGGGGAGCCCCGGCGCGGGATTGGGGCGCGGCTCCGCCCCCTCCTCCGCTTCCGGCGCCTCGCCGCCGGCGTGGAGGGGGACGATGGCGGGGAGGGTGGGAGGAAGCTCCAGATGGAGGGTGAAGGTGCCGCCCCCCGGCACCGGGACGACCTCCGCCCACTCCACCTCCACCCGCAGCCACCCTTCGGCGGTGGAGAGGTCGAGGTCGAAGGCGCCCTCCACCACCTGCCGCAGCACCTCGGCGCGCCCCGCGCCGGTGAGCGCGGCCACGGCGGCCAGGCGCCGCCAGAGCGCCTCGTCCGCGGTGAAGTCGACCGCCACCGCCACCCGGCGCCGCCCGCCCCCCAGCAGGAGCTCGGGGGTGGCCACGGCGAACCCCAGGGTGGCGGGCGCGGTGGCCTGCGCCCCCACCGTCCCCGCCGCGCCGCTCCCGAAGGTGGGCCACCCGGCCCCGTCCCCCGCCGCCGCCAGGTCCACCACCGAGGCGAGCACGCGCTGCACCGGCACCGTCTCCACCGCGCCGGGGGGGAGGGGCGCCGGGGGGGGCGGGGGCGACCCGGCGGGGGTGAAGGCCTCCACCAGGGGGCCGGAGAGGGCGCGCAGCATCCTGAGCCGCGCGAGGGCGGCGGCGGTCACCCCCAGCGCGCGGTCGGCGGCGTAGAGCACCTCCTGCCCGTCGGCGTCGGCGCCGGCGGGGAAGAGGGTGCCGCGCGGCACGGTGGCGCGGGAGCCGCTCTCCCCGGCCAGGGTGAAGGCCAGGTAGACCCGGTCGGGGAAGGGGCCGCGCAGCCCCTCGCGCAGCACGCGGTGGTAGTAGAAGCGGGCGTAGCGCGGGGTGAGGGTGGCCAGGGTGCGCTGCGCGGTGCGGAAGAGCGCCACGAAGGCGCTCCAGAGCGCGAGCGGCGGCCGCTGCTCTCCCGGCACCGCGGCGGCCTCGAGCTCGGCCGCGCCGCGCAGCGCGGCGGCGAGCGCGTCGACGAAGGCGGCGAACGCCTCCACCACCCGCTCCGCCGCCTGGTCGATGCGCGCGGCGGGGGCCGGGCCGCGCCAGGGGGAGGGGTCCGGCGCCACCCCCTCCAGCTCCCAGAGGGGGAGGAGGCCGCCGTAGTCCGCCCCCACCGGCGCGCCCAGCGCCTCGCGCGCGGCGGCCCCGGCGTCCCACGCGCGCAGGCGCCGCAGCGCCGGGGCCAGGTGGCCGCGCACCGCCTCGGAGAGGCGGCGGTGCAGCCGCTCCGCCGGCCCCGAGGCGCCCAGCTCGCCCAGCACGCGCAGCCACCCGTCCACCTGCCGCGCCAGGGCCAGGGGCGCGCCGAAGAGCTCGCGCAGCAGCGCCCGCTTCTCCTCCTCCCCCGTGGCCCCGCGCAGCCGCGCCGCGAGCGCCGCCAGGGCCGCCTCGCGGGCGCGCGGCGCGGCGCGGCGCAGGGCGGCGCCGAGCGCGGCCGGGTCGGCCAGGAAGAAGGCGCTCCAGTCGCCCTCCGGCCGGTCGTCGGGGGTGGCGTAGAACCAGACCAGCTCGCCGAAGCGCGCGGCGAAGGCCAGGAGCTCGGCCTGGCCGCGCCCGTCCACCCGCACCCGGCGCGCGCCCGACTGGGCCAGCGCGCGGGCGTACTGGCTCACGGCGCCGTTCAGGACGATGCGGCCGGCGTGCGGGTCCATGGCCGGGTGCCCTACGCGGCCGCGGGGACCAGGGTCCCTTCGCGCAGGTAGAACGGGTAGACCAGGTTGTCGCGGGTGTTGGTGGAGCGGATGCGGTACGCCACGTTGACGGTGACCAGCCCCTCCTGCGCGGGGTCGGCCTCCACCGTCACCCCGTCGAGCTCCACCCGCGGCTCCCAGTCGACCACCGCCTTCTCCACCGCCGCGGCGATCTCGGTGGTGGCGGTGGTGGTGAGCGAGCGGAACACCATCCGCCAGAGGGCGCAGCCGTAGGTGGGGAGCATCACCCGCTCCCCCGGCGCGGTGGAGAAGAGCACCCACAGGCTCTCGCGCACGTCGGCCTCGCCGCGGGCCATCACCACCGTGTGGCCGGGGCGGGTGAAGGTGGGGGGAAAGCTCCACCCGATCCCCAGGAAGGCCTGCTCGGCGTCGCGCATCGCCCTCACCCGCCGATCAGCACGGTGGGGAAGCCGATCGCGATCGTCCCCCCGTGCGCGGTCTTGTCGCCCATCCGCGCGGCCGGCATCCCCATCACCTTCACCGTGGCCGAGCCCTTCACCACCGCGTCGGGGGGGCCCACGCAGAGGGCCACGTCGCCGACCTTCGCGGCCGGGAGCCCGCCGATCAGCACGGTGGGCGCCCCGGGGCCGAGGATGGGGCCGCCCACGTGGGGCACCTGCACGGGGCCCACGGGTGTGCTCATCGGGCACTGGTGGAGGTCGGTGACGCGGGCGGCGGGGGGCATGGGGGGTTCCTCGGGGGTTGGATAGTGCAAAGTGCCTAGTGCCTAGTGCCTAGTGCCTAGTGCTGAGTGCTGAGAGCTGAGTGCTGAGTGCTGAGTGCTAAGTGCTGGGTGCTGGGTGCTGCATCGGATTGCGTATCGCGCCGGAGCAATCCTCCGCTCAGCGCCCTCTCCGGGTCGTCGGGCTCGCCACCTACCGTACCGGGGGAAATCGAATTCTCCGGCACCTGCGTGCTCCACACCGGCAGCGCCGAAGCCGATTCCGCACGGCTCTCGGCAGGCCTCGCCCACCGCTGCGCCCACCCCCTCTCCCGGTACGGGAGAGGGTTTGCGCTCCAAGGCGCAGGGAGAGGGCGCCACAGCCGCGGACGCGCGATGAGCTCCGGGCCCGGGCAAAATCCGCTCTGAGTGCTGGGAAACAGTGACTCCGTGGCCTCCGTGAGCGCGATTCTTTTCAGTTGATCTTCACGATGGCGCCGTTGATCTTCACCAGGCCGGAGGCCTTCAGCTCCGTCATCCCGCCGGAGCCGGCGGAGTACTTGATCCGCCCCTTGCTGGTCACCTGGTTCCCGTCCAGGGTGGCGTTGCCGGTGGCCTTGAGCGCCAGGTTCCCCTTGGCGTCGATGGTCACGTTCCCCTTGGCGGTGAGCGTCAGGTTCGAGGCGCTCTCCAGGGCGATCCCCCCCTTGGAGAGCGTCACCTGGTTGCGGTTCTGGTCCTCCACCCGCACCTCGCCCGCCTTGTCGTCCAGGCGCACCACGGCCTTCGGCGTGCGGATCTCCAGCACCCCGTCCTTGTCGTCGAAGCTGAGCTTCAGCTTGCCGCGGGTGACCAGCGCCTTCAGGTCGTTCTTCTCCGTGGGCGGCGACGGCGGCGCCAGCTTCTTGCTGTAGACGCTCCCCAGCACCACCGGGTAGCGGGGGTCGTCGTTCATGAACCCCACCACCACCTCGTCGCCCGGCTCCGGGTAGAAGAGCGCGCCGAACCCCTTCGAGGCGTAGAAGGTGGCGAGCCGCGCCCACACCAGCGCGTTCTTCGCCCTCCCCAGCAGCGGGAGGTTCACCTGCACCCGGAACTCGTTCCCGGGGTCCTTGGCCACCGCCTTCACCACCCCGGTCTGCAGCCCCTGCACCTGGGGGAGCTGCGCCGCGGCCTGCGGGGCGGAGATGTTGGGCGCCTCGGCGGCGAACCAGCGGGGGGAGAGCCCGAAGTCGGCGGTGGTGAGCCAGATCCCCCCCTCGATCGAGTGGTGCACCCCGCTCACCCAGGCGTTGCCGTTGAAGCGCCCGCCGAGGCCCGCCAGCGTCAGCACGCTCCCCGCCTTCACCTTCGCGCTCCCCTGGAAGCGCACCCAGCCGCGGATCTTGGAGAGCTTCGACTTGAGCAGCTCCGCCGACGACCACCCCTCGAGCGACGCCTTCTCCAGCGACCCCGCGCTCTGCTGCGCGAACTCCTTCACCCCGAACACCTTCGCCAGCGTCTCGGAGGAGAGGTTCCCCTGCTCGGTGACCTGCACCGGCCCCGGGCCGGCCTCCACCACCTTCTGCTCGCCGGGGTCCCAGGCGGCGCTCCTGATGGCGCCGGGGTCGAGCTGGCTGGCAGCGTCCATCTCGGCGCGCAGGTCGAGCATCGAGCTGCCGAAGGTCACGGTGTGCACCGGCTTCCCCGCCGTGTCGGGCGGCCCCACGGTCACCGTTCCCCCGTCGGCGATCACCACGAAGCCGTTCAGCTCGGCGCGCATCACCATCAGGTCCCAGTCGCTGGCGTAGTACTGCACCGTCTCGGGGAGCGCCGCCTGGGTGGCGGTGACCTTCGCCGTCAGCCCGTTGTCGCCGATCAGCTTGGCGATCAGCGCGCTGTCCTTGAGGTTGGCGAAGACGGCGTTCTTCCGTTCCAGCGTCATCCCCAGCGCCCGGTCGGTGAGCTCCACCGCCAGCCGCGAGGCGCCCGCCTCGTCCACCTCCAGCCCCTGCTTCACGATCACCCCGCGGAAGATCGGCACCTTGGCGCCGTTGTCGTACCCGGCGGCGATCTCCACCTCGTTGCCGGGGAGGAAGGTGTCGCCCGCCGAGACCGGGAAGTCGCTCTTCGAGGGGCTCCCGTCGTAGATGGTGAGGCGCGCGCGGGGGATGCGGTTCACGCCGCTCCAGGTCTCCACCCGCACCACCCCGATGGTGGAGGCGATCGCCTCCCGCTCCACCGTGACGGTGAAGGCGACGCGCGACCCGGCGGCCACGGCGGGCGAGGGGGCGGGGGCGCTCACGCGGGGGCGTCGCCGAGGGGAGGGAAGGCCAGCTCCATCCCCGGCGCCAGCTCGCGGAAGCCGGCCAGCCCGTTGAAGGCGGCCACCCGCGCGTACCACGCGCTCGACCCGTACACCTCCCAGCAGAGGAGCGGAAGGGTGTCGCCCGCCCGCACGGTGCGCAGGTGGGTGAGGTCGGGCGAGCTCGGCTTCGACTTCTTCGCCAGCGTCACCTCGTCGGTGTAGCCCAGGAACGAGGCGTCGGCGCGCGCCCGCAGCGGGGTGCCGTCGGGCTTGAAGAGCGTGTAGGTGAGGGAGAGCTCCTGCAGCCGGCAGTTGAAGAACATCCTCCCCCAGACGAGCTGCAGGTAGCGCGGGCTGTGGATGTTCCCGTCGTACGAGAAGACCAGCTTCTTGAACTCCTCCACCTGCTTGGTGATGCCGTCGTCGGTGAAGGGGAGCACGCCGGGGATGGGGCTCCCCACCACCCCGGTGCCGTCGAACACCAGCTCGAAGCTCACCCGGTCCGAGGGGATCTTGTCGAAGTCCGGCGACCCGCCGGGGCTCCCCTGCGGCTGCCGGTCGTTGTAGCACACCTTGTAGACGTGCGTGTACTTCTCGGGGTTGATCCACACCTGGAGCGACCCCACCTCCTGGTTGAAGGTCGAGTCCTTGTACGCCCGCACCCGGAGCTTCTCCAGCCCCCCGTAGAAGGCCATGTCAGCGCTCCGCGCGGGCGGCCAGGATCTGCAGCACGCGGCGCACGCAGTCGTCCACCAGCCGCGCGTGCTCCACGTCGTCGCAGGGCCCGCCGTCGCCACGCGCGGCCGCGGGGGCCGCCGGGGCCGGCTTCCCGTCGGGCACCCGCACGTGAATTCCGATCTCGCTGATCTCCAGCGGCATTGCCGTTCCTTTCCGCCCCTCGGCGGGGCGATCTCGATCACGTTCCTGGACGTCCCCGGCACAGGCCCCGCGCACCTCCGCCTCCCGGAGACGAGAAACCTCGCCCCCGGAGGGGTCGTCCCCCCGAGAGACCGTCGAGAAGCCTCGCGGACCGGCAGCGGGCGCCGATCGGCCGCGAAGCCCGCGAAGGGCGATCTCTTCTCCCGTTGGAGCCGTTCGGTCTCGTCCTCCCGCGCCGGTCCAGACGACGAGTGGCTGCAGGCTGCGCTCGCGCTGAGTATCGAAATTTTTTTTCGGAGACCCCTGCCCGTGGCGCGGTGCTCCCGGCGTGCTCCACATCCCCCTGATCGAATCGGTTGACGATCTTTGCCTGTGAGCCGCCGCATCGGGCGATCGCCGACGGCTGCGCGCCGCGCGAGGTCCGGTGCGAACCGGGCATCGCCAACTGATTCGATCAGGCAGCGCAGGCCTCTGCTCCGCGGCGGGACCCGGACGGGGTGCTCCCCGAAAAATTTTCGATACTCAACGCACTTCGAGGCTGCAGCCACGTTTCCCAGGCCTCGGACCGGACGCGGCGCAGCTCGCGCGTCCGTCACCGCGGAGCGAGGCGGGCGGCCAGTTGGGCGAGCTTCACGGTGGCGGAGAGGCCGCCGCCCAGGGTGATGCGCTCGAAGTAGTTGTACTGGAACTCCATCGTCTCGGTGAGCACCTCGTTCCGCATCGCGTCCAGCGGCGCCGTGACCCAGCGCAGCGGCCACGCGTTCACGAAGGCCCACGCCACCACCGGCCAGCCGTCGGGGTTCTGCAGCGTCACCAGCAGGGTCTGGGGGAGGATGGGGAGCGACAGGCCGCTCCCCACCGTCTGCCCCACCCACTCGGCGAAGAAGGAGTCGCGCGTGACCACCCCGCGCTTGAGCACCAGGTTGGCGTAGCGCGCCGGGCGCGGGAGGACGTGCACGAAGCGGTTCTCGCCCCCCTCCGCCACCTCCTCCGTCTCCCAGCGCGCCTCGATCCCCGAGACCTCCTGGAAGCTCGCGTCCACCCCGGTGGCCTCGGCCAACAGCGCGCCCACGCCCAGCACCGTCACGCGGAAGTAGAACGCCGGCGGCGGGTAGTAGACGTCGCTCATCGCCCGGTGCTCACGGCGCCGCCACCACCAGCGTCTCGTACGCGATCTCCAGCGTCTCCACCGCCACCTCGTTCCCCTCGCTCTTGAGGTCGGTGCCGGTGATCTTGGTGGGCCAGGCGTTGTTCAGCGTCCAGGTGCGCCGGGGCGCCGCCTCCTGGTCCAGCAGGCTGATCACCACCGTGATGCGCCCGATGGTGTTCAGCTTGATCTGCGAGTACCAGTCCCAGAAGACGGTGTCGTTCACGAAGATCCCCTTGCGCAGGGTCACGTTCCCCACCCGCCCGATCCCGGGCATCTTGATGGGGAAGAACGACTTGCTGTCGCCGTGCCGGTACTCGATCACCTGGTTCTCGCTGTCGAGGCCGTCCACCTCCTGGAACGAGGTCGGGGGCAGGTCGCCCAGCTTGACGGTGAAGTAGAACTTGGGAAGCGGCCACACCGCGTCCTGGACTGCTCCGGGGACTGCCATGCTTACCTCCTGGTTGTGCGTGGGTGGGGATCATGGGGTGCGTGCGGCCCCGGTCCCCGGGGCGGGCGGCGGTCCGCCTCCCGCCCGGGGGCCGGCGCGCGGCCGGGTGCCGGCGTGGATCAGCCCACGCCCTGCATGGTCTGCTTGAAGGTGACCTCGATGAACTCGGCGGGGCGGATGAGCGCCAGGGTGACCTGCACGATCATGTAGCCGTTCAGCACGTCGGTGCCGGTCATGGTGCTCCCCAGCCCGCACTGCACGGTGAAGGCCTCGGCCGGGGTGGCGCCCATCAGCCCCCCCTGCGACCAGACGCCCTGCAGGAACCCCGACACCATCGACACCACCGTGGCCCAGGTCTGCCCGGTGTTGGGGGCGAAGACGAAGGGGTCGAGGGCGGCCTTGATGGACTGCTCGATGTAGATCAGGGTGCGGCGCACCTGGATGTAGCGGTAGTCGGGGCTGTTCCCGGCCAGGGTGCGCGCCCCCCACACCACCGTCCCCCGCCCCGGGAAGGAGCGCAGCACGTCGACCGCCTTCCCGTTCACCGGCATGTTCAGGTCTTCCTGCTGCGCGTTGTCCATTCGCAGCGTGGGCTTCAGCACCGAGGCGAGCGTCACGTTGGCGGGGGCGTTCCACACCCCGTTGGCGGCGTCGACCCGGGTGAACACCCCCGCCATGGCGCCACTGGGCGGGAGCACGTCGTTCTTGCCGATCACCTGCAGCTCGATCTCCTTCAGCAGCGGGAGCGCGGCGATCAGGTTGTTGTTGAGCTTGGTGACCGCGGCCCTGTCGTCGGGCGGGGTCGTCGCCATGTCGGTGATCAGGTCCTGCACCATCGAGTAGCGCGCCGAAGGCGGCGAGACGGGAGGGGTGTTGTAGAGGTTGGTGTTCTCCAGCTCCAGGATCTGCGTCAGCGGGCCTGTGTCGTCGTTGATGTTGGTGTCGTCGTTGATGTTGGTGTAGTCGACGTCGCTCAGCGGGATCACCGTGGTGTCGAGGAAGGGGAAGTACGCCATCCCGTAGCTGAGCCCGGTCTCGCCCACGGCCGTCTGGAACGCCCCGATCACCGCGGGGAGCGTCGCCTCCTCGTAGTCGGAGGTGTTCACGTACTGCGAGCCGTACACGTCCAGGATCGCGACCCGGTCTCCCAGGCTGGACGCCTGCTGGAGCATCGCCGTCGCCACCTCCGTGAAGTCCTGGGACTCCCAGGGCGTGTCCTTGTCGGTCGGGAGGAGGAGGACGGCGTCGGGGACCACGATCATGGTGGGGCCCACCTGCTCCGACGCCGCGGTGAGGCCGTCGAGGAGCGGAGTCGCCTCCACGCCGTTGGTGGCGCCCTCGTAGCTCCCCACGGACACCACGTAGCCGTTGCCGCCGCCGTTGGCGTAGAAGAGCCGCAGGCTGTTGTAGAGGTTGAAGCGCGGCTGGGCCGGCGCCGGCTCCTCGCCCGCCACCGCCCGCAACGCGAAGGCGACGGTTTCCTCCTCGTCCGGGGAGGCGACGGGGGGGGCGGCGGTCAGGTTGTAGTACATGTACCCCGAGGGCGACCCGGAGGCGTCCAGCACCCGGAAGTCGTACTCGTCGGGCACGCCGTCGGGCGACGAGGGGAGAACCTGCTCCAGGTTGTAGACCGCCCTGTACCCGCGGCCGAACACCTCCTCGTAATCGGCCAGCGAGCCGATGGGGATCGGCTTGAAGTACACGGGCTTCCCGGCGATCTCGGCCCTCTCGGTGTAGCCCACGAACACCGGGATGGCCGTTGCCACCCCCACCACCGAGGGCGGGAATGCAGGGATCTCGGCGACGTAGACGCCGGGGGTCTTGTAGGTGGCGGTGGCGGGCATGGGCGGTCCTTTCCGGGTTGGCGGGGTGATGAACGCTCAGACATGCACGTAGATGTCCGAGAAATTCCGGGGGTCGGGCGGGCTCGCGCCGCGGCAGAGCGAGCGCAGCAGGCGGCGGCAGCGCAGCCCCGGCGGCTGGCAGAGGCTCTTCCACGCCTGCTCGCAGGCCTGTCCGCCGTCCAGCGGGAGCACCTGCTCCCCCGAGGCCACGGGGAGGCGGGCCACCAGCACGTCCTCGCGCGCGCTCCCCGCGCGGCGCCAGACGAGCTGCAGGTGCAGCGGCGAGCGCTCCTCCAGCGGGAGCGGGCGGGTGGAGACGAAGCGCCAGGCGGTGCCCCCGCCCGCCATCTGCACGCAGCAGGGGCCCAGGAAGGCGGCGCGCGGCCCCCGGCCATCGCGCACCTGGCGGATGGCCAGCTCGCCGCGCTCGCCGCGCGGGGGGCGGGCGAACACGTAGTAGCTCCACCAGGTGCGGCGCGCCGCGAAGGGGACCACGTAGTCGACCGGCACCACCTGCTGGCCGGGCCCGCCCAGGTCGAGCACCGGGTACACGCCGCCGTCGGGCGGCGAGGCCTCGCCGGCGGGAGGGGACGCCGCGGCCGCGGGGTCGGAGAAGAGGAGCTCCACGAAGCAGAGCGGGACCGGGTACGAGGCCGTGTACAGGAACTCGGCGGTGGCGGGGGACCGGTCGGGGTCGCACCACACCGTCTCCACCGTGTACTTCTCCTCGGGGAGGACGGAGAGGTCGAAGTAGAGCCGGTCCGAGCACACGCCCTCGTCCGGGGGAGACGCGGCGTCGGCGCAGTAGAGGCGGTACGGCTCCTTCAGCGCGGCGGCGTCGGGGCGCACGCAGCGCGGCTTGCAGATCACCTCCGCGCCCGAGACGGTGAGCACCCGCACCCGGTCCACCCGGTCGTCCACCGCCTCCTCGAGCTGCCCGCCCGTCACCGCCACCAGCTCCGCGCCGCTCACCCGGTCGCCCCGGGAGAGGAGCACCTCGCCGCCGTCGTCGTCCGAGAGGTGCGCCTGGCGGTTGGTGAGGTAGAGGTTCCGCTGCAGCGGGTTGGTGTCGATGGGGAGCTCGGTGATGTTCACGAACGCGGGGTTGCGCGACGACAGCGTGAAGCAGAGGCGGGTCCACGCCTCGTGGGTGTCGGGGTCGCGCTGGCGCTGCAGGAAGTCCAGGAGCTCCCGCTGGCGCAGCCGGTCGTACAGCACCGAGAACCCCGCCTCCTCCGCGCGGAAGAGGAGCCCCAGCCGGCGCATGAGCACGGCGGTCCAGGCGGTGGGGCGCGCGGCGAAGCCGGGGCAGGCGCCGCCGCTGGCGCGGTAGTAGGCGTGCCGCAGCGACACGCGGGCCAGCCGCTCGTACCGGGTGCGCCGCGCGTCGCCCTCCCCGGGGCCGCCCAGCGGCCGCGCGCCGCGGCCGCGCGCCACCGTGAAGGCGTGCCGCGCGGGGCTCATCGCGCGCCTCCGAGGCTGCGGCCCGGGAGGGTGGGGCCCGCTCCCGGCTCCACGGGCTGCTCGGAGGGCCGGCCGGGGTTCTGGAGCCCCTGCACCGCCGGCTCCTGGCGCCGCACCGCCCCCGCCTGGAAGGGGAGGAGCCGCACCTTGTAGAACGCCGACGGGAGGTACTTCACCCCCGCGATCCCCATCAGGAAGCTCAGCCCCATCAGGTCCAGGTTGCTCATCTCGAAGGTGAGCCGGTCCACCCCCGCGGGGAGCGCGGGGAGGGTGGCGGGGGTGAAGGCCGGGTTCTGCTGGAAGAAGCTGATGGCCAGGGAGAGGATCCCCAGCCCCTCGGTATAGGACGCGTCGTAGAAGTTGGCGAAGACGAGCACGTACAGGTCCACGTAGAGCGGCGGGGCCACCATCGCGTACTGGCTGTCGCCGGCGGGCACGGTGCCGGTGGCGGTGCTGACGGTGGTCTCCTTCTGCACGTTCGCCAGGAACATCACCAGCCGGTTGCGGGCGCCGTCGTACGCCTTCCCCTCGGGGTCCACCAGGTTGGAGAGGACCACCCACTCCTCCGCCCGCGGCTCCGCCGCCTGGAGGAACTCGTTCAGCCGCTGCCGGACCGCCTCGAGCGTCGCGCGGATGTCGCTCATGCCGCCCCCGCGGACGGAAGGGTGCAGCGGGTGGAGCCGTGGCCGGGGAGGAGCATCGAGGAGGAGGACGCGGGATGAAGGTCTGAAGGCATGGTCGAAACCGGGGAGCGCAATACTCTCTATTGGACGGGAAATGTCAATACTCTCTGCGACAATTTTATGTAGCAGTCCTGCGCTATCCGCGCACGTTTACAAGTTTACACCTGGCATAGCCCGCTTTAGAAACATACGGATACACCCCGCAAATCGATCACAATCGAACACCGTCGACACAAACAGATGGACACGTAAAGAGCGCAGCGTGCACGCCCCGGCGGCTGGTGCCGCGGAGCGTCTCCGTGGCCTCCGTGCCTGTGCGTGAGAAAGCAGTCGCGGACGATCGGCAAGCACCTGACAGGCGAGACGGGTGACTCCCTCTGACCGCCAGTCGTGTCCCACGCCATCGTCCGGGTGCGGAACCACCAAACGCGGGGCGACGATGGAAGAGATCGCGACGGGACAGGGGCTGGTGCCGGCGCCCGGCTCGCCCGAGGAGCTGCGGCGCTTCGCGGAGCTGCAGCGGAGGCTGGCGCCGCTCTTCCGCCGCGCCTTCCCCGACGAGCAGGCGCCGCAGACGGTGGTGGTCGTTCCCAGCATGTCGCTGCCGGAGAGCGAGCTCGACAAGCTCACCGGCTCGCCGCACTACGAGGAGCGGCTCCTCTGCATCCTCATGCTCCTGCGGCGGCCGCGGACGCACATCCTGTACGTCACCAGCCAGCCGCTCTCTCCCTGCATCGTCGACTACTACCTGCACCTCCTCCCGGGCGTCCCCGCGCGGCACGCCCGCGAGCGGCTGACCCTGCTGAGCTGCCACGACGCCTCGGCGGTGCCGCTCACCCGCAAGATCCTGGACCGGCCGCGGCTGCGGGAGCGCATCCGCGCGGCCATCGCCGACCCGGCGGCGGCGCACCTCACCTGCTTCAACCCCACCGCGCTGGAGCGGACGCTCGCGGTGCAGCTCGGCATCCCCCTCTACGGGTGCGACCCCGCGCTCGCCCACCTGGGGAGCAAGAGCGGGAGCCGCGAGGTGTTCCGCCGGGCCGGCGTGCCGCTCCCCGACGGCTTCGAGCACCTGCGCGACGCGCACGACGTGGCCGCCGCGCTCGCCGCCCTCCGCCTGCGCGACCCGGCGCTCCGGCGCGCGGTGGTGAAGCTCAACGAGGGGTTCTCGGGCGAGGGGAACGCGCTCTTCGACTTCGCGGAGGCGCCGGCGGGGGCCGGGGTGGAGCGGTGGGTGCGCGCGCAGCTCCCCGCGCGGCTCCGCTACGAGGCGCCCCTGGAGCGCTGGGAGACGTTCGAGGAGAAGCTGCGGACGATGGGCGGCGTCGCCGAGTGCTTCCTGGACGGCGCCGGCACGCGCTCGCCCTCGGTGCAGTGCCGCGTCGACCCGCTGGGCGATGTGAGCGTGATCTCCACCCACGACCAGGTGCTGGGCGGGCCCTCGGGGCAGGTGTTCCTGGGGTGCACCTTCCCCGCCGACGCGGGCTACCGCCGCGCCATCCAGGAATCGGGGATGCGCGTGGCCGAGGTGCTCAGGCGCGAGGGGGTGATCGGGCGCTTCGGGGTGGACTTCATCGCCCGGCGCCGCGGCGAGGGGTGGGAGCACGCCGCGCTGGAGATCAACCTGCGCAAGGGCGGGACGACGCACCCGTACCTCCTCCTGCACTTCCTCACCGACGGCCGCTACGATCCGGAGACGGGGCTCTTCCTGACGCCGAACGGGCAGGCGTGCCACTACTACGCGTCGGACAACGTGCAGAGCGCCGCCTACCGCGGCCTCACCCCCGACGACCTGATCGACATCGCCGTGGGCAACGGGCTGCACTTCCACGGCGCCACGCAGCAGGGGGTGATGTTCCACATGATCGGCGCGCTCTCGCAGTTCGGGAAGCTGGGGACGGTGTGCATCGCCGACTCGCCCGACGGCGCGCGGCGGCTGTACGAGAACCTGGTGTCGGTGCTGGACCGCGAGGCGCGCCCCGCGCCCGCCGCGGCGCCGACGGCCGAAGCGCCGCGCGCGGAGCGGCGCGCCCGGCGTCACGGGTGGACGAGCGGCGGACGGCGGCGCCTGCGGGCGGCGGCGGCGTGACGGAGATCGATCGGACGGAGTCGCGAACCACGAGAAGGAGAAGGAACCCATGCCAGCCCAGCTCTTCCATCACCCGGTCCAGACCTTCCGGGGCACCGGCGCCATGCGGCGCTTCGGCGCGGCGCCGGACCACTGCCCGGCGTGCGGCGCACACATCGAGGCGCGGCCGCTGGTCGCGCACTCCACCTCGCCCGACGACCTGGTGGTGGACTTCGCCTTCCAGTGCCCGCGCGTGAACTGCCGGCGGATGTTCGTCGCGGAATACGGCTTGGAGGCGGGGAACACCTTCGCGCTGCTGGCCGTGGCGGCGCCCGTCTTCGGCGAGGCGCCGGCGTACTGCTGAACGGATTCGTCTCACGCAGAGACGCGGAGGCGCAGAGGCACTGAAGCGCAACCGGCACACGTGCTCGACCGCGGCCGCGGCGCCCTCTCCCCTGCGCCTTGGAGCGCAATCCCCTCTCCCGTACCGGGAGAGGGCGGCGGACGCGGCGGCGGCTCGGCCTGCGAGCGAATCTGGTGGATCAGGACCCGCGCGGCCGGATCGGACGCACGCAAGTGCTTGAAAATTCAACCTCTCCCGGTACGGGAGAGGTGGCGAGCCTAAGCGAGCCGGAGAGGGCGCTGAGCCTCGGCGCTCATTGCATCTTGCCACCCGCCAGGACCGCCTCGATCGCACGCAGTTCGTCGTCGGCGAGGGAGAGGTGGTCGACAGCCGCAACGTTCGCCTCGAGCTGCTCGACGCGGCTGGCGCCGATCAGCGCGGAGGTGACGACGGGTTGGCGCAGCACCCAAGCGAGCGCGAGCTGGGCCAGGCTCTGCCCGCGCGCGGCCGCGATCTCGTTCAGCCGCCGCACCTGCGCAATCCGCTCCTCCGTCACCTGCTCCTGCTGCAGGAATCCCGTCGGGCGCGCGGCGCGGCTGTCCGGCGGGATGCCGCGCAGGTAGCGGTCGGTGAGCAGCCCCTGCGCGAGCGGCGAGAAGACGATCGCGCCGATCCCCTCCTCCTCCAGCACGCCGAACAGCCCCTCCTCCGGCTTCCGCTCGAACATGCTGTACTTGGGCTGGTGCAGCACGAAGGGCGTGCGGCTCTCACGCAGGATGCGCCCGGCCTCGCGGGTCTGCTCCGGCGGATAGTTCGAGACGGCGGCGTAGAGCGCCTTCCCCTGCCGCACCGCCTGCTCCAGCGCGCCCATGCTCTCCTCGATGGGCGTCTCCGCATCGGGGCGGTGATGGTAGAAGACGTCGACGTAGTCGATCCCCATCCGCCTCAGGCTCTGGTCCAGGCTGGCGAGGAGGTACTTGCGCGAGCCGCCGTCGCCGTAGGGCCCCGGCCACATCCGGTATCCCGCCTTGGTGGAGACGATCAGCTCGTCGCGGTGGCCGGCCAGGTCGCTCCGCAGGATGCGCCCGAAGGTCTCCTCGGCGGATCCCGGCTCGGGTCCATAGTTGTTCGCCAGGTCGAAGTGCGTGACGCCCAGGTCGAAGGCGCGCAGCACCATCGCCCGCGCGTTCTCGAACGGGTCCACGCTCCCGAAGTTGTGCCAGAGCCCGAGCGAGACGGCCGGCAGCCGCAGCCCGCTCCGGCCGCAGCGGCGGTACGGCATCGCCTCGTAGTGCTGTGTCATGCCGGATCGCGGAGTTGGCTGTGCATTCCGACGCGCTCCTGAAAATGTCATCCTGAGAGGGTATTGCTGAACGCGCACATTCCGCGGCACCACGGGTGTCATCCTGAGGCCCGGCCACACGATCCTGGCGTCAGCGCTGCAGACGGCAGGGCCGTGAGGATCTGGCCGAGGAATGCGCAGGAGCCCGCCGCGGAAGCCTGCACGATCGCCGCGTCCACGCCGGCGCTCGTCGATGC
>JBJMPM010000337.1:0-34955 GCA_045803205.1 Longimicrobiaceae bacterium | reverse complement strand
CGGCTCCGCGTCGTCAGGGCTGGGGTGCTACGGCGCCGGCGTGAAGCTGCTCACGAACCAGCCGAATTCCTCGTCCGCCCAGTTGTACTTGTAGTCGATGAAGGCGTCGGTGGGGATGCCGCGTTTGTCGTAGGTGACGTTCAGGTCGTCCGCGTTCTCCTCGAACGCCTTTTCCAGCGTCTCCAGCATGGCGTCGATGGTCGCGATGTTGGCGAACCGGTCGGCGGGGACGGGGCTGCCGTCGGCGACGTACACGCGCTCGGTGACGACGCCGTTCACCACCGTGGTGCGGATCTCTCCCAGGAATCCGCAGAAGCAGCGCGCGCCCGCCACGAAGGTGTAGCTGCGGATGTCCTGCGCGTTCCAGCGGTCGCGCGCTCTGACGAAGTCGGTGAGGTCGCCGGTCTCGCTGCCGGAGGGCGAGTTGCAGGCGGCGGCCGCCAGGGGGAGGGCGAGCGCCACGGCGGCGGCCAGGCGAAGGGGAAGGATTCGGAGGCGCATGGTGCTGCTTCGGTTCAGGGGGTTGAAGTCGCGCTGCTTTCGGGAAAGGAGAACGCGCCAGCCCGCCGGGTCGCGACAGTGGCGGCGCGCTCACCCCTCCGCGAAGGCCGAGAGGCGGCGGTGCGCGAGCAGGTAGCGGCCCAGGCGCTCCAGGTCCTCCGCGGACACCTCCTCCAGCCGGCGCAGGTCCAGGTTGTCCTCCAGGTCGGCGAGCTTCACCCGCCGGGCGACCGGGTGCGCGGCCGCGCGCTCCACGACGGCGTCGTACGGCTCGCCCGGGCGGCGGGTGAGCCGGTCGACTGCCTCGAGCACCTCGTCGGGGAAGCCGCGGGCGCGCAGGTCGTCGAGCGTCCACGCGGTGTCCTCCACCACGTCGTGGAGCACGGCGGCCATGCGCTCGGCGTCGGTCCGCACGCGCAGCATCATCCGCAGCGGGTGCAGGACGTACGGTGCGCCGGCGCGGTCCTTCTGCCCGCGGTGCGCCTCCACCGCGATGCGGATCGCCTCTTCCAGGTCGGCCACGGCTCTCTCCGTCACCGGGTGATGGTCTCCACCGGAACGCTGGTAACACCGCCCGCGCGGGGAACGCAAACCCCGAGGCCGCGGGTGGCACCCGGGTTGCGGCTCCGTCAGGGGCTGGTCACATGACCGAGAGAGGGAGGCTGCGATGAGCTGGCTGAAGGTGGGAGGGGCGGCGGTGCTGGCGCTGGGGATCGCCGCGGCCCCGGGATGCGTGGCGGCGGCCGCGGCGGGCGCGGGCGCCGGCGCGGGGATCTACCTGACCTCGCAGGGCGCGTCGGGGGTGATGAACACCTCGGCGGCCGCGGCGGCGGAACGGGTGCCCGGGGTGCTGCGGGAGCTGGGCGTGACCGTCACCGGGCACAGCGTGCAGAACAGCGGCGCGGAGCACGAGTGGAGGGGCACCCGCGGCGAGGACGAGGTCAAGGTGAAGGTGAAGGCCCAGGGCAGCGGCACCACCGAGGTGAGCGCCTCGGCCCGGAGGAACATGGCGGAGTGGGACAAGGACTTCGCCCGCACCATCGTCGCCCGCATCACCAGCGGCACCTGAGCGGCGGGCGCTCATGAGACGCAGAGCCACGGGGGCGATCCTCCGTGGCTCTGCGTCTCTGTCCGGGAGCGCTAATCCTGGGGGGCGGCGGGGAGCCAGAGGGTGAAGGCCGCGCCGCCGAGCTCCGAGTCCCCCACGGTCACGTCGCCGCCGAGCAGGCGGGCCACGCGCCGGCCGATGGCGAGCCCCAGCCCGTGCCCTTCGGCGGCGGCGGGGTCCAGCCGCTCGAACTCGCGGAACACGCCTTCGCGGTGCTCCGGCGCGATCCCGGGGCCGCTGTCCTCCACCGTCACCTGCACCCAGCGCCCCGGGCGCGGGCCGTCGCCGTTGTCCGCCGGACCCGCCACCGCCACCACGCGCCCGCCCGGCGGGGTGTACTTGATGGCGTTGGAGAGAAGGTTCCCCATCACCTGCCGCACCCGCAGCGGGTCCGCCAGCGCCTCCACCGGCGCGTCGGGGGCGCGGAGCTCCAGCGCGTGCCCGGCGGCCGCGGCGGCGGCGCGGTGGTCGTCGACCGCCTCGTGCAGGAGCGCGCGGCAGTCGGTGCGCTCGCGGGCCACCTCCAGCGTTCCCGCGTCGGCGCGCGCCAGGTCCAGCAGGTCGTGGATGATGGCGAGCGCGGTGTCGAGGTTGCGGCGGATGCCCGCGGCCATGCGCGCCTGCCCCGGGGAGAGCTCGCCGTCGATCCCCTCCCGCAGCAGGTCCACGAACCCGCGGGCGGCGCCCAGCGGGTTCTTCAGGTCGTGCGTCACGCCGCGCATCATCCGCTCGCGCGCGGCGTTGCTCTCGCGCAGGTCGGCCAGCGCGCGCTCGGCCTCGGCGTGGCGCGCCCGCGCCTCTTCCGCCAGCAGCCGCACCCGCCGCGCGAACCAGGTGGCCGCCGCCGCCGAGGCCAGGGCGAGCACCACCAGCCCCACGGTGACGGCGAAGCGGAGCTGGTCGGCCTTGCGGATCTCCTCGCGCCGCTCGGCCGACACGCGCACCAGCGCCGAGTCGACCGACGCGGCCGCGCGCAGCGCCGCCTCGAACTGCGCCTGCTCCGTCGAGATCTGCAGCGCCGGGGTGTCCCGGCGCCGGCGCACGATCTCGTCGTCGTCGGCCTCGCGGTGCCACCGGGCCGACGCCGAATGCAGCTCACGGACGTGCGCGGCCACCTCCGACGGCAGGCCGCGGGTTGCGGAGTCGAGCTTCGGGTAGATGGCGTTTTCGCGCGCCAGCGCGTCGTCATACGCCACCCGGTGCGACCTGTCCTCGCTGAGCAGGTAGCCGCGCAGCGACGACATCTCCAACGCCAGCTGGAACTCCACCAGCCCCACCAGGGTGCGCCCCCGCTCGGCCTGCTCCACCTGCGCGCGGAGCGGCACCACGCGGCGCTGCACCAGCACCGGCACCACGATCAGCGTGGCCAGCGAGAGCACGATCAGCAGCATCGCCACGCGCGCCACCCAGGCGGTGCGCGTGCCATGGGGCGTCAGTGCGGGTCCATCCGGCATTCGTTCCGCGGGGCTCAAGCCTCCTTCCGGTCGAGTCCGTCTCCTACACTGCACCGCGGCGACGGTTGCGGTGCGGGGGCGTGACGGGCCACCCGCCGGAACCGGCGAGCGGAACGGGAATCGGGGAATCGCCGCTACGGGGCGGAGGACTGTCTGGCTTTCTCCGCTGACTCCGTTGACTCCGTGTGAGCCCATTCCGTTGGTCGAATGCACACGTGATGTCGGGGGCGGACGTTCCGGCGCGAACGTTGCCTCCATCCGTCACTCCGTTCGGTTTCATCATCCGGGGATGGAGACGTGGCCCGCAGCGCCGCCGCGAAGCAGAGGCACGACGCACCCGCCGACCCGCTGGAGCCCGCCAACGCGTGGTTCCGGCGGCGCGGCTGGGAGTCGTTCCCCTTCCAGCGCGAGGTGTGGGAGGCGTACCTGGCCGGCGGGAGCGGGCTGATCCACGCCGCCACGGGGACGGGGAAGACCTACGCGGCCTGGCTGGGGCCGCTGCTGGAGTGGATCGCCGAGAACCCGGGCGGCCCCGACATCCGCCCGGCGCCGCCGCTGCGCGTGCTCTGGATCACCCCGCTGCGCGCGCTCGCCGCCGACACCGAGGAGGCGCTGGGGGTGCCGCTGCGCGACCTGCGCCTCCCCTGGACGCTGGAGTCGCGCACCGGCGACACCGCCGCGAAAGTCCGCCAGCGGCAGCGCGGCCGCCTCCCCACCGCGCTCATCACCACCCCCGAGAGCCTGTCGCTCTTCCTCTCCCACCCCGACGCCCGCGAGCGCTTCGGCGAGCTGCGCGCGGTGGTGGTGGACGAGTGGCACGAGCTGATGGGCACCAAGCGCGGGGTGCAGACGGAGCTCGATCTGGCCCGGCTGCGCGCATGGCGGCCGGGGCTGCGCACTTGGGGGCTCTCCGCCACCATCGGCAACCTCTCCGAAGCGATGGAGACGCTGCTGGGCGTCGGCCCCCGCTCCGGGCCGACGCGCATCGTCCGCGGACAGGTGCCGAAGGCGGTGGTGGTCGATTCCCTCATCCCCCCGCACATCGAGCGCTTCCCCTGGGCCGGGCACCTGGGGACGCAGATGCTCCCGCAGCTCCTGGAGGTGCTGGACCGGGCGGAGAGCGCCATCGTCTTCACCAACACCCGCTCGCAGACGGAGATCTGGTACCAGGCGATCCTGGCCGCGCGCCCCGAGTGGGCGGGGGAGATCGCGCTGCACCACGGCTCGCTGGACCGCAAGACGCGCGACTTCGTGGAGGCCGGGCTGCGCACCGGGCGGCTGCGCTGCGTGGTGGCCACCTCGTCGCTGGACCTGGGGGTCGACTTCTCCCCCGTGGACCGGGTGCTCCAGGTGGGGAGCCCCAAGGGGGTCGCGCGGCTGCTGCAGCGCGCGGGGCGCAGCGGGCATCGGCCGGGGGTGGAGAGCCGGGTGACCTGCGTCCCCACCCACGTGCTGGAGCTGATCGAGGTGGCCGCCGCGCGCGACGGGGTGGAGGCGGCCGCGGTGGAGAGCCGGCTCCCGGTGGAGCGGCCGCTGGACCTGCTGGCGCAGCACGTGGTGACGGTGGCGCTGGGCGGCGGCTTCCGGCCGGGCGAGCTGCTGGCCGAGGTGCGCACCACCCACGCCTACGCCGGGCTGCTGGACGACGAGTGGGTGTGGGTGCTGGATTTCGTGACCCGCGGGGGCGAGGCGCTGCGCGCGTACCCCGAGTTCCAGCGGGTGGTGGAGACGGACGGCGTCTACACGGTGGAGAGCCGGCAGGTGGCGCGCCGCCACCGGATGGCGATCGGCACCATCGTGAGCGACGCCGCCATCACCGTGCAGTACCTGCGCGGCCCGCGGCTGGGGACGGTGGAGGAGAGCTTCATCGCGCGGCTGAACCCGGGCGACCGCTTCTTCTTCGGCGGCAAGCCGCTGGAGTTCGTGCGGGTGCGCGACATGAAGGCGTGGGTGCGGCGGGCGACCAGCTCGCGCGGGGCCATCCCCCGCTGGATGGGAAGCCGGATGCCGCTCTCCACCGAGCTGGCGGCGGCGCTCCGCGCGCGGCTGGAGGAGGCGTCGAACGGCGTCTTCCGCGGGCGGGAGATGGAGGCGGTGCGGCCGGTGCTGGAGATCCAGGCCCGCTGGTCGCGCGTGCCCAAGGCCGACGAGCTGCTGGTGGAGCGGGTGAAGACGCGCGAGGGGCACCACCTCTTCGTCTTCCCCTTCGAGGGGCGGCTGGTGCACGAAGGATTGGCGGCGCTGCTCGCGTACCGGCTCTCGCTGCTGGGCCCCATCTCCTTCACCCTCGCGTCGAACGACTACGGGATCGAGCTGCTGAGCCCGACGCCCGCGCCACTGGAGGAGGCGCTCGCCGCCGGGCTGCTGCGCCCGACCGACCTGCTGGACGACGTGCCGGCATCGCTGAACGCCACGGAGATGGCGCGGCGGCAGTTCCGCGAGATCGCGCGGGTGGCGGGGCTGGTGTTCCAGGGGTTCCCGGGCGCGAGCAAGAGCACGCGGCAGATCCAGGCGAGCAGCGGGCTCTTCTTCGACGTGTTCACCCGCTACGACCCCGGCAACCTGCTGGTGAGCCAGGCGCACCGCGAGGTGCTGGAGCGGCAGCTCGAGAGCAGCCGGCTGGGGCGCACGCTGGAGCGGCTGTCGGCGAGCCGGGTGGTGGTCACCGAGCCGCCACGCACCCCGCCGCTCGCCTTCCCGCTGCTGGTGGACCGCACCCGCAACGCCGTGAGCAGCGAGAGCCTGGCGGACCGGGTGCAGCGCATGCAGGTGGCCCTGGAGCGCTACGCCGACGAGGGCGACCGCCTCCCGCCCCGCAGCGGCCCCGCCGCGCCCATCGACTTCGAGAAGGCGAAGCGGTCGAGGAAGAAGCCGGGATGATCGCGGCGAAGGCTACCGCCGCACCGTGGCAGAGGTGGGTACGGAGACGCGGTCGAGACGTGCGCGCGAAGAACCCAGGTACGGCAGCATCGATCGATCCTCGGAGAGCCGCCGCATCACCTCGCTCACCAGACGACGTGCGGCGGTGGTCGGGCTTTCCTCGTCCGGGAACAGCTTTCCCAAATGCGCCGCGCAGCCCGGGTCACACTTGGAAAGCCGCTCGATCATTCCCGTCAGCCCGTCGCCCTTCCTTGCCTCCACCTGGTGGAAGACCAGCAGCGCGTTCACCGCCCGCTCCGCGCAGATCCGGGATGCCTCGTCCGCGGTTCGCGGCTGGCCGGGGGCGACGGGCCGCGCTACCGTGGCGCTTTCCATCGCGGCGGTGCCCTCGAGCGCCCAGAGCGCGTGCTCGATCCATGCACTGACGTGTTCGCGGCGCACCTGGTCCGGGGTGCGCCGCACGATGGGGGCACGTGTCAGGGGCTCCGAGAAGACATCCACCCCCTCCACGTCGACGAGGCGCTCGATTCCGCCGATCACCCCGCGCGCCTCTGCGTACCGGTCGGTGGTGCGGACCCACAGATCGGTGAGGATGGGCGGCCGCGGAACCGACTGCTGAAGCCGTTTCCGCTCCGCGATGACTTCCGCAGGACCCCACGGAGCCGCGTCGGCCGGGATCTCCAGCAGCACGACGAGATCTAGGTCGCTGTCCGGCCGCGCACTCCCCCGCGCGCGCGAACCGATCATTGTCACGCGTCTTACGCGTTGCAGCCCGCCGCTCACGATTTGCCCCACGAGCGCGGACGCGATGGCCGCGTCCGCGGGTGAGGGGCGAAGCGCGCGGGAATCAGTAGAGGCGGCCAAGGAACGCCATGATCCAGACGAGCACGACCATGGCCGCAAGGCTAGGGATGCGGGGCAGGGCGGAATAACGCACGATCCGGTAGGCCACCACCATGACGAAGACGATGGTGACCACGAGCGTGAATGGGAGCGCACGCCCGACCCAGGCCGCCGCGTCAGGCCGCCGCGGACCCGGGAAGAAGAGCTCCTGCAGCGCGCCCAGCAGCACGGGGATCAACGCGCCCACGGCGAGCGTGCCGAGCACTTTCAAGCGCCGCATCCCCGGCGTATCCGTTCCTGTGACGTTCATGGCGGCGCCCTCAGGGCGTAGGTGAAACAAGCGCCCCCCCACAGGCGACCGCCGCAACGATCACCGAGGCTTCGCTGACGTAGATCTTGGTCGCGAGCGAATGAACGTCTGCCAGGTACACCATCTCTGCCTGCCGCCACATGTACTCCAGCAGGAGCCGGGTGGCAGGATCCTGCTCCGGCTGCTGGATGTACATCTCGTACATCCGCTTGGTGGATTCCATCTCCCGCTTGCTTTCCGTAAGCTGCTTGAACGTGTCGTACACGTCGTAGATGGAGAACCCCGCACCGATGAATCCGGCGACGCAGATGATGAAGCCGAGGACTGGACCGTCGTAGGTCGCGGGATCCCAGTACTCTCCGCCGCCAGACGAATAGGTGTCGCCCTGCGATCCCCAGCCCCACTCTTCGTCGCCGCTCCAGCCGGTGGCGCTCCCCTCGTTCACGGGCGTACCGATCACGACCAGCGGCGCCAGGGTGCAGCCCCCCTCCGGGCAGGGATCCGTGTTCATCCGCGGCTGCAGCGGCACCCCGCCCGTGCGGCGCCGCGTCGTGGCAAATCGCGGCGCTTCGTTCCGGGGAAGGGTGTAACGCAGGGGCTCGAGCCGCGCGCGCTGTGCAAGGACGCGGACGAAGGTGTTGTACAGCCGCTCGGCCGCCGCGCGGCTGTTCGGGATGCGGCAGCTCGCCGCGATCACCGGCACCTTCCCCTGCTCCTGGACGTTCAGCCTGAGCTCGCGCGTCTCTCCGTCTCCCAACTCCGCCGCAGGGAAGTGGAGGATGACGCGGGTGTAGTGGTATGGATGCTCCCCGCCCGTCCGCAACTCGCTGGTGGTGCAGACGTACTCCGGCCCGGCCGGAAGTTCGGGAGGAGGCAGCGCCGGCGACCGGACGGGACGGCGCTCAGGAACGGCGGTGGTCGGGAAATCCTGGCATGCGGACACTGCGAGCGCGCCAAGCATCAGCGTAGCGGCAAAGCGATTCTTCTGTGACACGGGGCCTGTGAAGGAGGGAGGGGGAACACGAGGATGGAAACATTTGTTGGCGCGAAGATAATAGCGCATCGGGAGCGGTTGCGCAACATGTATCGCAAAAAGATAGTGGTGGATGACTTAAGCCTCCACTCCGAGGCCGTAGTTCACGCCGCGAGGTGCTGGAGCGGCGATAGATAGATCGAGAGCAGCCTCGTACTCGCGCGGTCCGGGTGATTCTCCGATCCCGGCTGATCCCGATCCACCCCGCGTGCGGCAACGGCGGGTGCCCAGACCGCATCGTCGACGTCCGGCGCGAAGTGGTCGACGTGCATGTGCACTTCAAGACCCGCCGCGCGCAGGAGCATGGGAAACTGCTTGCCGCAGTTGAAGTCCGTGAAGAACTCCACGACTACGCGGCCTTCTCGAACAGGATCGCGGCTTCGATGTGCGCCGGGGAGAGGTCGTAGTCGCGCGCGAGCTCTTCGACCGTTTCGCCGGCGTCGATCCGGTCGGTGATGACGTGGGTCATGACGCCCGAGCCCGCGATCGTCGGCCGTCCGAACGACTTCCGCGGATCGATGACGATGGGCGACGAGCCGGCGGTTTCAGTATCGCGCAGGAAGGGGAACAGGCGCACCGGGATGTGCTTGTCGTCCCACACCACCCGCCGCAGGTAGGCCTGGAGCATCTTCTTCATGGCGAACTGGCCGGAACGGCTCAGGCTGATCAGCTCGCCGTAATGCTCGATGAACAGCTCCCCGGCGCTCGTGAGCAGCTGGTCACTGAGCAGCACGCGCTCAACGCCGAGGCGCTTCTCCGCCGTTTCGAGCGCTGCGCGAATCCCCGCCAGCGACACGTCGTGCTCCGTTCGCAGCGCCCTCAGGACGTGTGCCTCCACGAGGTTGAGGAACGAAAGCTGAGGGGCAACCGACCCGGCCGGTGCCAGGAGCCGCCCGAATTCCGCGACACCGCCGCGCCTGGGATAGGTGCGGCCGAGAAACCACGACCGGAGCGTAGCCTTCGGCACGTGGATGTACCGCGACGCGTCGGCGATGGTGTATCCGGGAAGCTCCCGTGGGTCGGCTCCTCCGTAGATGGCGTGGCTGCGCATCGTGAGCTCGCGTGGACGAGAGATTTCGTGCCTGATGGCACTCAATATCAGGTTTTTTCATACCCGACGCCATAGCCGCCGGTTCTCGCTCCGGTCTCCGCCCCGCGCGCCGAAGCGGGGTGAAATCCTCCCCCGGGGCGGTCTCTGGAATCCCGGACCGGCTGGATGAGTGCGCGGAGAACGGAGCCGCGCCGATCTGGCACACGCTTCGAATCGGCTAATCCTTCTGCTTCGCCCCCGTCGTTCGCTAGATTAGATTGTGATCCGCCGGTCGTTCATGCCGCTCCCGCCGCCGCTTGAGTCCGATGGCCGTCACCTGGCTCCACGTTTCCGACTTCCACATCCGCGAGGGCGACCCGTACGACCGCAACGTCGTGCTGCGCGCGCTCGTCGAGTCCGTGCGGCGGATGCGCGAGAACGGTCGCGCTCCTGATCTGATCTTCGCCACGGGCGACATCGCGTTCTCCGGCAAGCCGGCGGAGTACAAGCTCGCGACGCAGTTCTTCGACGAGCTGCTCAATGCTGCGAATGTCGACCGCGAGCACCTCTTCGTCATCCCCGGCAACCATGACGTGGACCGTGCTCTGGGTGTCGGCCTGGCACGGAAGCTGGAAACGCGCGAGGAGGTCGACGCCTACTTCGACCCGAAAGTCCCCAAGGTTCACATCACGCAGAAGCTCGGCGCGTTCGTAACGTGGCACGACAGCTACTTCGCGGGGATTCGCTCGACCCCGACGGACACAACCTGCGGGCCGGTAGTGCCGGTCGAAGTGGGAGGAGCGAAGCTCGGGGTTCTGCCTCTGAACAGCGCGCTCTTCTGCCAGGGAGACGACGACCACGCAAAGCTGCTGATCGGTCGGCGGGCGCTGGAACCGGCGTTGGAGCAGCTCCGCGAGCTGAAGGCCGACCTCAACGTCGCGCTGGTGCACCATCCGCTCGAATGGCTCAGTAATGTCGAAGAATCGAATATCCGAAGGGCGCTGGAGAAGAATACTGACCTGATCCTCCGCGGTCATCTGCACAATACTGACGTCCAGAGCACGGCCTCGGCGAGCGGTGGGATCCTGCACTTGGCTGCGGGAGCGGCATATCAGACGCGCAAGTGGCCGAACCGCGCCCTCTACTCGACCTTCGACAGAGGTGCAGTGACGATCTTCCCGATTCGTTACGAAGACGAGCCCGAGGCTTGGGTCGTTGACCCGAGCGTCTTCCCGGACGATGCAGCTGCAGACCACGCGCACACGTTCTCGATCCCACGCCTCTCCGCTTCTCTCGCGGTTCCGGCGGCCCCTGCCCCGCCACAGCCGCCCGTCACGGCGGCACCCGCTGCAACCCCGCAGTTCCGCAGCAATATCCAGCCGCGCCACAATCTGCCGTTCGTCGGGCGCGACGGGCTGCTCGATGAGATGCGCGCTGTGTTCGCCGACACGTCGGCGGAAGCGGCGCTCGTGCTGCACGGACAGCCCGGCGTCGGGAAAAGCGAACTCGCGCGGGAATACGCTCGTGTGCACCGGCAGCTTTATCCCGGCGGCACGTTCCTGATCCGCGCCGGCAGCGGCGGCGAATCCGTCGATCTTGCGCGCATCGGGAAGGTCCAGTTCGGGCTTGAGTTCCCGGCGGAGCTGTCGATCCAGGAGCAGGCAGAGCGAACCCTGCTCTTGCTGGGATCATCGCCCGTCCTCCTCATCTACGACAACGCCGCGTCGGAAGAGAGCGTCACGCCCTGGTTGCCCCCAGCCGGGATTCCGTGCCACGTCGTGGCCACGACGAATCTGGAGCACTGGAGTCCAAGGTGGCGGCGGCTCGAAGTCGAACATCTTCCTGACCCCGAATCGCTGGGTCTGATCGAACAGGTGGGAGGAAAGCAGGTTGCTGCGCGCTTCGGTGAGGAGCTGGTGCGAATCGCGGGCGGGTTGCCGATCCAACTCGTTCCAGCCGCGACAGCATTAGCTTACGAAGAGCGTCGTGGGCGGCTGGACGGCGCACGGACAGACATGATGCCAGAGGCTCGCGACAGCTTCCGCGTCCCTTACGAAAGCCTCGGCGATCCCGAGCGGTTGCTGCTGCACGGCGCGGCGTTCCTCAACATCCAGCGCATCATCCGCAGCGAGCTTTTCAACGCACTAGCGATCGGGTCGGGGTGGAGCGAGGACGAGTTTCGTGCGAGACTTGACGCCTGTCTGGACCTGCACGTGATGGAAGGCGGCGAAGAGTTGCGCATGCACCAGCTCTTCGCGTCGTTCATCCGTTCGGCTTCGATCACACCTGAATTCGCCGAGGATCTGCACCGTGTCTGCGTAGCTCAGCGCGACCGATTGCTTGAGGTGGCGCGCTCCCTAGCTGACAACCCAGCACGGGCTGATCTGGCTACGGTGCTTAACGGATTTCTGTTGCTGCCGGGGGATTGGAATGGAGAAAAATTGGAAATCTCCGCCGTGGATGGAGAAGTCCTCGGTTACGCGCTTTGCGAGATGGGGAAATTCGAGGAAGCGCGGCCGTGGTTTCAGCGCGCGGCGGAGGAGAAGCAGCAGGGCGACGGGGATGGGGGCGTAGATCACCAGAGCCTGGGCAACAGCCTGCACCAAGTGGGCTACTGCCTATGGGGTGTCGGGAAGTGCGAGGAGGCGCGGCCCTGGTTAGAGCGTGCGGTGGAGGAGAAGCAACAGGGCGACGTGCATGGGCGGCTGGATCACGAGAGCTTGGGTCGTAGCCTGTACCTGGCAGGCTACTGCCTGTCGAGCGTCGGGAAGTACATGGAAGCACGGCCGTGGTACGAGCGCGCGGTGAAGGAGGCACAGCAGGGCGGCGTGCATGGGTTGGTGGATCACGAGAGTCTGGGGCGCAGCCTACACCACGTGGGCTATTGCCTGTCGAGAGTCGGGCAGGCAGACGAAGCGCGAGCGTGGTACGAGCGGGCGGTGGAGGAGAAGCAGCAGGGAGACGGGCAAGGGCGGGTGAATCATGAGAGCCTGAGCATCAGCTTGCACCAAGTGGGCTACTGCTTGTGGAGTGTCGGGAGGTACGAGGAAGTGCGGCCGTGGTTCGAGCGCGCGGTGGAGGAGGCACAGCAGGGCGACGTGCACGGACGGGTAAATCACGAAGGTTTAGGCAGGAGCCTACACGAAGTGGGCTACTGCCTGTCGCGCGTCGGTAAGTACGACGAAGCGCGTCCGTGGTTCGAGCGCGCGGTGGAGGAAAAACGGCAAGGCGACATCTTCGCTCGCGTCGACAAAGCCAGCTTGCGAGCAAGTCTTGAAGACGGAGCAGTCTGCCTCCGCAAGATCGGGCGCGCGGAAGAGGCACAGGAGTGGGAAGACGAGGCCGCGAAACTGGAGGCTGAGCAGGTAGCGGCCGGGGGCGAGGCTGGTTAGCGGTGCGAGGTGCACTCCGCACGCGAAGGGTGGGAACGTTCCGCGGTTCGGCGGGTGAGAGTGCACCTTCATTGCGGACGCCGGCGTACGTGCCGCACCTGCGGAATCGGCGCCGCTGCCGCGCCCGGGGCCACGTGGCATCCGCAGCCAGATCCTTCGGCCCTGCCTGCGAGGGCGTACGGGAAATGGCGGCGAGGCCGGGCCTCTGGATGACACCGGGGTGGTAATGGTGTTCGCCTGGTGGTGAGGGTGTTCGGAGGGCGGGGACTGCTCGAATGCCGCGTGTGCAGTCCGCGGAGGCGGACTTCGTGCTGTTCCAGCGGCGGGTTTCCAACCCGTCGGATTTTCCCAACCCGTCGGCTTTTCCCGACCCCTCGTTTCTCACCCGTCGGCTTTTGCGCCGCCGTGGACGCGACAGAAACACGCAGGCGGCATCGTTCGTATTATCGCGCGCCGTACGTCGGTGCGGCGCAAGCAGTTGAGTTTTGGGGCGGGTCGCGCGAAATTCGATGCCCCCGGCGCGTTGCGCGCCAAGCCCGCCCGCATGACCTACACCCTCCAGGAGCTCCCCGATGTCGCTGGTGGCCAGGCTGGAAGACGCCGTAGAGTTCGCCGAGAACCCCGAGCCGCGCTGCCCCTGCGTGCTCCTGCTCGACACCTCGGGCTCCATGCAGGGCGAGCCGCTCGACGCCATGCTCGCCGGCCTCGAGGCCTTCCGCTTCGACCTGGCCGTCGACCCGCTCGCCGCGCGCCGCGTCGAAGTCGCCGTCGTCGCCTTCGACAACCGCATCCAGGTGGTGCAGGACTTCGTGAGCCCCGACCGCTTCGAGATCCCCCTGCTCACCGCCGAGGGGATGACGCACGTGGGCGCGGCCATCGAGAAGGCGCTGGAGATGGTGGAGGAGCGCAAGGCGCGCTACCGCGCCTTCGACGTCGCCTACTACCGCCCCTGGATCTTCCTGGTCACCGACGGCGAGCCGCAGGGCGAGCCCCCCGAGGTGGTGGAGCGCGCCGCCCAGCGCCTGCGCGAGGCCGAGGGCCGCAAGCACGTCGCCTTCTTCGCCGTCGGCGTGGAGAACGCGAACATGCAGGCGCTGGCCCGGTTCGGCACCCGGCAGCCGCTGCGGCTCAAGGGGCTCGACTTCCGCGAGATGTTCGTCTGGCTCTCGCGCAGCATGCAGTCCGTCGCCCACTCGCGGCCGGACGAGACGGTGAAGCTGGCGCCCACCGGGTGGGCCGAGCTGTGAGCCCCGTGGCCGCCCCGTCCGCCGCCTGGCGGGTGATCGGCGCCAGCGTCCGCGGCACCAGCCACGCCCGCGGCGAGATCGCCTGCCAGGACGCGCACGCCTGGCGCCGCCTTCCCGGCGGGGCGCTGGCGCTCGCGGTGGCCGACGGCGCCGGCTCCGCCGCCCACGCCGAGGCCGGCGCGCGCGCCGCCGCGGCCGCCGCCGTCGACGCCCTCGCGGCCTCCGCGTCCACCGTTCGCGAGGGAGGATGGACGTCGCTCCTCGACGCCGCCCTGGTGGCCGCCCGCAACGCCGTCGAGGCCGCCGCGGCGAAGCGCGGGGTGGAGGCGCGCGAGCTCAGCACCACGCTGATCGCCTGCGTGCTCGCGGCCGACTCGGTCACCGTGGCGCAGGTGGGCGACGGCGCGGTGATCGCGGCCGAGGACGAGGGGATGCGCACGCTCACCATCCCCACCTCGGGCGAGTTCGCGAACGAGACGGTGTTCATCACCACCCCCGGCGCGGTGGAGGCGGCGCAGCGGGCGGCGTGGAAGGGAACGGCGCGGCACCTGGCGCTCTTCACCGACGGGCTGCAGGGGCTCGCGCTCAAGCACCCGGCGAAGACGCCGCACGAGCCCTTCTTCGCCCCGCTCTTCGCCTTCGCGGCCGAGGCGCGGGACCCGTACGACGCCGAGGCGCAGCTCGCCGCCTTCCTCTCCGGCCCGCGGGTGACCGCGCGCTCGGACGACGACATCACCCTGGTGCTGGCCACGCGCACCCATGGCTGAAGCCGCGCTCGCCTCCGGGATGCTGATGCTGCGCCGCCGGTCCACCGGCGCGCCGCTCGCGCTCGACCCCGCGCTGGAGATCGGCGCCGGGGGCGAGGCGCGGGTGCTCGGCGTCCCCGGCGACGCGTCGCTGGTGGCCAAGCTCTACCACCACCCCACGCTGGAGCGCGCGCGCAAGCTCACGCGGATGCTGGAGGCGCCGCCCGCGCTGGAGGGCGGCGCCGCGCTGGCGTGGCCGGTGGAGCTGCTCACCGACCTGAACGGGCGCTTCGCCGGCTTCCTGATGCCGCGGGCGGAGGGGCCGCGCATCTTCGAGTTCTACAACCCGGTCTCGCGGCGGCGCGCGGCCCCGCTCTGCGACTGGGGGACGCTGCACCGGGCGGGGATGGGGCTCGCGGCGGCCTTCGACGCGCTGCACGCCCGCGGCTACGTGGTGGGCGACGTCAACGAGAGCAACATCCTCCTCTCCCCCGCCGACGCGCGGGTCACGCTGGTGGACGCGGACTCCTTCCAGGTGCGCGATCCCGCCGGCGGCGCCCTCCACCGCTCCGGCGTCGGCAAGGCGGAGTTCACCCCGCCGGAGCTGCAGGGCGCCCGCTTCGCCGAGGTGGACCGGGTGCCGGAGCACGACCGCTTCGGGCTGGCGGTGCTCCTCTACCTGCTGCTGATGGAGGGGACGCACCCCTTCGCCATGCGCTTCGAGGGCGACGGCGAGGCGCTGCCGGTGGAGGAGCGCATCCGCCGCGGCCTCTACCCCCACGCGCGTGCCGACGACGGCTGCCGCCCGCCGCGGCTGGCGCCGCCGATCGAGACGCTGCACCCCGGGCTGCAGGCGCTCTTCGCCCGCTGCTTCGTGGCCGGCCAGGCGGACCCGGCCGCGCGGCCGGCCGCCGCCGCGTGGCGCGACGCGCTGGCGCTGGCCGAGGGCGAGCTGCGCACCTGCGAGGCGAACCCGCGGCACCGCTTCGGCGCGCACGTCCCCTTCTGCCCCTGGTGCCATCGCCGGCGGCTGCTTCAGGGGCGCGACCCCTTCCCCGCCAGCGTGGAGATCGCGCTCGCGACGGACCGGGCGCCGATCCCCCGGCGGAGCTCCGTGCCGCCGCGGCAGTGGGCTCCGCCGCCCGCTCCCGCCCCGGTGCCCGGGCCGCCGGTCTCCATCCTCCCGCAGCAGCCCGCCGGGCCCGGGACCCTTACCGTCTTCCTGGGCGGCGTGCAGGCGGCGCTCCCGCAGTGGCTCGCCGGGCCGACTGCGCTGGGGAGCCCGGTGCCCTGGATCGCCCCGGCGGCGCTCACCGTGCTCTTCGGCGGGGGCGGCGGGCTGCGGACGCTGGCGATGTTCGTCGGCTACCTGGTGCTGCGCCGCCTCTTCCGCGCGGGCCCCGGTCGCGTCACCGCGCTCACCGCCGGGTGGGTGGCGGCGCTGCTGCTCATCTGGCTTTCCTTCGTCCAGGCGGCGTCCGGCGTCTCGTACGCGGCGGAGGGCGCCCATGCCGAGGTCGGGGTGACGCCGCCCTCGGTGCTCTCCGCCCACCGCGGCGACGCCTTCGCCATGGTGGAGGTGGACCAGCCGCCCAACGTGCGGAACCAGGAGGAAATCGATCGCGCCATTGCCGCGGCGATCGCGTCGTCGCCGTGGCCGGCGTCGCGCAGCACCGGATTCGCGTTGCTGCGCTTCGTGGTGGAGGCGGACGGCGCGGTGGACCCGTCGACCATCACCGTCACCGAGGCGACCACGCCCGAAGTCGCCACCCTGGCCCGCGACATCGCCAGGCTGCTGCGCTTCACGCCCCCGATGAAGGGCGGCACCCCGGTCCCGATGTGGACCGACTACACCCTCAAACTCTCGTCCGGGCAACCGTGACGGACACCGCGGCGCCCCCGGCCCTGGCTTTCCGCCGGCGCTCCACGCTGGAGCGGCTGGTGCTCGACCCCGACCTGGAGATCGGCGCGGGGGGCGAGGCGGTGGTCTACGGGGTTCCGGGGGATGGGTCGTTGGTCGCCAAGGTCTACCACCACCCGACGATCGAGCGCGCGCGCAAGCTGGCGGCGATGCTCGACCATCCCCCCGCCCTGCCGGAGGGGACGGCGACCGCCTGGCCGGTGGACCTGCTGCTGGACGGCGGCGGGCGCTTCGCCGGGTTCGTGATGCCGCGCGCCGAGGGGCCGCGCCTCTTCGAGTTCTACAACCCCGTCTCCCGCCGCGGCGCGGCGCCGGGGTTCCACGCGGGGCTGCTCCACCGCGCCGGGCGCAATCTGGCCGCCGCCTTCGACGCGCTGCACGCCGCCGGCTACGTGGTGGGCGACGTGAACGAGAGCAACCTCCTCGTCTCGCCCGCCGACGCGGCGCTCACGCTGGTGGACGCGGACTCGCTGCAGGTGAGAGACGCGGAGACGGGCACCGTCCACCGATCGAAGGTGGGGAAGGCCGAGTTCACGCCTCCGGAGCTGCAGGGGGTGAGCTTCGAGACGGTGGACCGCGTCGAGGCGCACGACCGCTTCGGGCTCGCCGTCCTCCTCTACCTGGTGCTGATGGAGGGGACGCACCCCTTCGCCACCCGGCTCGACGCCGACGGCGAGGCGAAGCCGGTGGAGGAACGCATCCGCCGCGGCCTCTTCCCGCACGCCAGCGCGGTGGACGACTGCCATCCGCCGCGCCTCGCGCCGCGCTTCCATACCCTCCATCCGCCGCTGCAGGCGCTCTTCCTCCGCGCCTTCGTGGAGGGGCACGCCGACCCCGCCGCGCGCCCCTCGCCCGCGGAGTGGCGCGACGCGCTGGACGAAGCCGAGGCGGCGCTGGCGGTCTGCGCCGCGAACTCGCTGCACCGCCACCCGCCGCACCTCGCCGCCTGCCCCTGGTGCGGGCGGACGGCGCTGCTGGGCGGGCGCGACCCCTTCCCCCCCGCGGGGACGGCGGTCGCGCGCGCGCCCCGCCCGCCGCGCCCGCGGCCTCGACGCGTGCCCGCGCCGCCGCCGGCCGCCAGCCCCGCGCCCGCCGCGCCGTCACCGGGGGCCGCGCCGGGAGACGCGCTCTCGCTGGACGATGTGTTCTCGCCCGCGGGGTTGGGGCACCCGCTCGTCTGGCTCGTCGGGGCCGTAACCCTGGCGCTGCTCGGCGGCATCCTCTCCGTGGTGGCGGGCATCGCGGCGCTGATCGCGGTCGTCGCCCTGGTACGGACCCGGGGACGGCACTTCAGCGCGGTGACGGTGCAGGTGGCGGTGTGGGTCGCGTTGTCGGTGTTCATGGCAGCCATGGTGATGAGCGCCGTGAACTACCCCGAGCAGCCTCCCTACCCCGAGCAGGCTCCGCCCGCGTCTTCCGTCGGCGTGCGGCCGCCGGTGGACCCCGCGCTCCAGCCTCTCGCGGACCCGCTCGCGGTGCGCGACGTCGCGCCCTTCATGGTTCCGGATCTCCGCGCGGCGTCTGTGACAAACACCGCGGAACAGATGCCGGAGCCCGTGTACCCGTACGACGCGGGGTTTTCCGACGTCGACGTGCGGCTGCTGGACCGGGCTCCGCGCCTGGTGAACGAGGCCGATGCGGCGAGGGCCCTGGCAATCTCTTACGCGCGGAACGGCGGATGGGCCGAGCCGAAGGCCGACACGGCCCTGGTCTGGCTGCGGGTGGAACCGAACGGAGGCGTGGTCTACAGCCAGGTGATCTCCTCCACCAGCGATCCGATGGACGCGGCGGCGGGTACCACGGTGAACTACCTCCGCTACGAGCCCGGGATGAAGGACGGCGTGGCTTACCCCACCTGGGTCGTGCAGCGCTTCGTGATCGTGCCATGAGCGCCGTGGCCGCCGTACCGCGTTCGCTCCTCGCGACCACCGCCGGCCTGCCGGGGGCGGCGCGGACCGGTTCCACCCTCGACCTCTCGTCCGGGCAGCCATGACGGACACCGCGGCACCCGCCACCCTGGCCTTCCGCCGGCGCTCCACGCTGGAGCGGCTGGTGCTCGACCCCGACCTGGAGATCGGCGCGGGGGGCGAGGCGGTGGTCTACGGCGTTCCGGGAGATGGGTCGCTCGTCGCCAAGGTGTACCACCGCCCGACGATCGAGCGCGCGCGCAAGCTGGCGGCGATGCTCGACCATCCCCCCGCCATGCCGGAGGGGACGGCGACCGCCTGGCCGGTGGACCTGCTACTGGACGCGGGCGGCCGCTTCGCCGGGTTCGTGATGCCGCGCGCCGAGGGCCCGCGCCTCTTCGAGTTCTACAACCCCGTCTCCCGCCGCGGCGCGGCGCCGGGGTTCCACGCGGGGCTGCTGCACCGCGCGGGGCGCAACCTGGCCGCCGCCTTCGACGCGCTGCACGCCGCCGGCTACGTGGTGGGCGACGTGAACGAGAGCAACCTCCTCGTCTCCCCCGCCGACGCGGCGGTCGCGCTGGTGGACGCGGACTCGCTGCAGGTGCGCGACCCCGCGTCGGACGCCCTCTTCCGCTCACGGGTGGGGAAGGCGGAGTTCACCCCGCCCGAGCTGCAGGGGGTGAGCTTCGAGGAGGTGGACCGCGTCGAGGCGCACGACCGCTTCGGCCTGGCCGTCCTCCTCTACCTGCTGCTGATGGAGGGGACGCACCCCTTCGCCACGCGGATGGACGGAGACGGCGAGGCGCTGCCGGTGGAGGCGCGCATCCGCCGCTGCCACTTCCCGCACGCCAGCCCGGACGACGACTGCCACCCGCCGCGCCTCTCGCCGCGCTTCGACGCGCTGCATCCCCCGCTGCAGGCGCTCTTCCTCCGCGCCTTCGTGGACGGGCACGCCGACCCGGCCGCCCGCCCCTCGCCCGCCGAGTGGCGCGATGCGCTGGGCGAAGCCGAGGCGGCGCTGGCGGTCTGCGCCGCGAACCCGCTCCATCGCCATCCGTCTCACCTCGCCGCCTGCCCCTGGTGCGCGCGGGCGGCGCTGCTGGGCGGGCGCGACCCCTTCCCTCCCGCGGGGACGGCGGTCGCGCGCGCCCCCCGCCCGCCGCGCCCGCGCCGCGTGGCCGCGCCGCTCGCCCCCGCCTCCGGCCCCATGCCGGGGACGGGGCCGGCGCCGACGCGCCATCGCCCGCGCCAGGTGCTGCAGCACTACGCGCCGCACGCGCCCGCGCCCGCGGTCTTCGGGCGCTCGGGGCTGCCGAACCCGATCACGGCGCTGATCCCCGCGGCGGTGCTGATGATGCACGGCGGCACGCTGGGGCTCTTCGCCGCCGTGGCCGCCGTGGTCGCGCTGGTGGCGCTGGTGCGCAACGGCGGGCGCGACATCCGCGTCTCCACCGTGGTGGTGGCCGTCGCCCTCGCGGCGGTGCTGAGCGCGGTGGCCGGCCTCGCCAGCAACGCCGACGCGCCGTCCCCGCCCGTCTTCCCCGTGGGTAGCGCGCCGCCGCTCCCCGCCCCCGCGCCGGTGCGCGCGGTGGACGACTTCATGGTCCCGGAGATCGAGTCGGTGCCGGTGAGCCGCGCGCCGTCGGCGCTGCCGCCGGAGCCCGGCCCGCCCGCCTCCGGCGGCGAGCACGGCTACGACGCCCCCGACGTGGACCGCCTGCCGCTGCTGGAGAACCCCGTCGAGGCCGCGCGGGTGCTGGCGACGACGTTCGCGGGGGTGCACGTGCCGCGGGACCGGCCGGACACGGCGGTGCTCTGGGTCCGCGTGGGTCGCGACGGCCGCGCCACCGGGAACCAGGTGGTCTTCTCCACCAGCGGCGCGGTGGCGGCGGCGGCGGTCGCGACGCTGCCGTACCTGCGCTACGTCCCGGGCGCCAAGGAGGGCCGCGTGGTGCCGACGTGGATCTCGCAGCGCATGATCGTGGTCCCCTGAGCGCCGTGGCGGAGCTGGAGACGGAGGTCGCGGGGGAGCGGGTGGTGCTGCTGCCGGAGCGGGCGCTCTACCTCCCCCGCGCCGGCGCGCTGCTCGTCGCCGACCCGCACTGGGGGAAGGCGGCCGCCTTCCGCGCGGCGGGCGTCCCCGTCCCGGGCGGGACGACCACCGAGGGGCTGGCGCGCCTCACCCGCGCCCTGGAGCGCAGCGGCGCCGCGCGGCTGGTGATCCTGGGAGACCTCTTCCACGCGCGCGAGGCCAAGTCGCCCGCCACCCTCCAGGCCGCGCTCGACTGGCGGGCGCGCCACGCGTCGCTCCCGGTGACGCTCATCCGCGGCAACCACGACCGCCACGCCGGCGACCCGCCCGGGGAGCTCGGCATCGACTGCTGCGACCCGCCCTGCGCGGAGCCGCCCTTCGTCCTCGCCCACCACCCCTTCGACTCGCCGCGGGGCTACGTGCTGGCCGGGCACGTGCACCCCTCGGTCACGCTGCGCGGCGTGGGGCGGCAGCGCCAGCGGCTGCCGTGCTTCCACTTCGGCGCGCGGCGCGGCATCCTCCCCGCCTTCGGCGAGTTCACCGGCACCGCCGACGTCTCCGTCGCTCCCGGCGACCGGGTGTACGTGGTCGCGGATGGCCAGGTGATCCAGATCGCGGCGGGGTAGCAACGGGATCTCTCACAGAGGTCACAGAGGTCACGGAGGTGTTTCTCTGTGGCCTCCGTGACCTCTGTGAGAGACTGCAGTTTGCCGTTGACGCGACGGCTCCTCGCGGCGCATCTTCCCCCCATGCCTCCCGTCGACACACCCCTCCCGACCGCCGAGCGCTCGTTCATCATCGACGAGACGTGCCTGATCCCCCTCGAAGACGGCCAGGCGGTAAGCGCCGGGTGGCCCGAGTCGATCGGCGGGCGGCCGCTGGGCGTCACCTGGCACTGGACCGTCACCTGGAACCTGGAGCTCTGCCGCCGCCTGCTGGGCGGGCGCAACGCCGAGCGGAAGGGCGAGGCCTCGGCGCACTACGCCGTGGGCCGCACCCTGGGCGAGGGGGTGGACCGCTACGTGGCGCTGGAGAACCGCTCCTGGCACGCGGGGAAGAACCAGACGCTGCGCTGGGACGGGCGCGAGCTCGGCTCGCCCGACTACAAGGGGAGCCGCTCCACCATCGGCGTGGAGACGGTGAGCATCGGCTACGCGACGTCGCCGGGGATGGCGGGGGACGACTGGATCGAGGCGGCCACCCCCGACGGCAAGCCGATCCGCGTGCAGCCGTGGACGGAGGAGCAGGTGGAGATGATGGTGGAGGTCGGCCGCGAGATCGTGGCGCGCTGGCCCGGCATCGGCCCCGACGACCACCACGGCCACCACGACCTCTGCCCCGGCTACAAGGTGGACGTGAGCGGCTTCCCCTTCGCCCGGGTGCTGCGCGGCATCTACCCCGGCCGCGAGATCGTGGACCACTGGACGCCGACGCGCACGGCCATCCAGCGCCAGCGCGCGCTCCTGGCCCTCGGGCTCGACCTCGGCCCCATGGGCGCGGACGGGTTCTGGGGGTGGCGCTCCCAGGCCGCCCTCAAGCGCTTCCAGTCCGAGCACGGCCTGGTCCCCAACGGCTACTGGAGCACCTTCGTCTCCCGCCGCCTGCACGAGGCGCTCGCGGACCGCGGCATCGACCTGGCCGGGCTCTCTCCAGAATAAGGGTGGCAACCGGGAGCTGCGTGTCCGTCTGACAGTATTGCGCCCGGCTCACTCCTCCCAACCGCGCCATGGACAAGACCTCCAGACAGGCGGTGCTCGAAGAGCTGGTCCGGGAGGCCCTCGGGCCGCGCGCCGCCACCCTGAGCAAGCGGCAGCTCCGCACCCTCGCGAACGAGTTCCTGCGCGCCGGTACGGAAACCGTCCAGGCGAGGCAGACCGAGGACCTCCGCGAAGCCGCGCGCCTGGTCGCCCATGCGCGCGAGCGGCTGGAGCACGCGAGGAAGCGGGCCGCGCAGATCAGCGCCCCCGGCGCGCCCGCGATCCTGGTCCCGCAGCGCTGGCGCCACCACAAGCGCGTGCTGGAGGCGCACTGGGAGGACCTCTTCGACATCCCGGGCGTGGTCGGCTGCGGGATCGGGCACCGCGTGCGCGAGGGGATGGAGGTTCCCGAGCGGTGCGTGGTGGTGCTGGTGGAGAAGAAGGTCCCGAAGGGCAAGCTGGGCGGCCGCCGCCGCGCCATCCCCCGCACGCTGCGGCTGGACGACGGCACCGAGGTGCCCACCGACGTGGTGGAGGCCGGTGAGTTCCGGCTCAAGGTCGACCCCGGGTGCAGCATCGGCCCCAGCGGCACGCCCGGCGAGAACGGCACGCTGGGAAGCTTCGCCGTCGACCTGTTCACCCGCGCGCCCATGGCCCTGACCGCCATGCACCTCCTGGAGGGGGTGCGGGAGTTCCCCGGAACGCCGCCCAGCGCGCAGGAGTTCGTCTTCTCCGCGCCGTGCGTCGGCCAGCCCGGGGCCAGGCGGCTCGGCCGGCTGGTGCAGGGCACCCGCACGGGCGTGGACGCCGCGAAGATCGCCATCGAGTCGGGGCAGGTGACGCGCGACCTGCCGGGGATCGGGCGGATCGCCGGGTGGCGCCCGATCGACGTGGAGGCGGACCGCACCATCAGCGTGTCGATGCTGGGCGCCGTCTCGGGCGTGCAGCACGGCAGGATCATGTTCCCCCTCACCTTCGTGAAGGGGCTGGAGACGCTGGGGCAGTGCATCGTCGCCGGCATCCGCGCCACCAACGGAGACTCCGGCGCGGCGCTGGTGGATTCGTCCCGCTTCGTGCTGGGCCTGCTGGTGGGGGGGAGCGACACCCTCAACGCCTTCTCCCCCATCGGCGACGTGCTCACGGCCCTTTCCTGCGACATCCCCCCCGAATGACAGGAGGACGCCCGATGCTCCGCTTGCGATCGGTACTGCCCGCCGCCGCCCTCCTCCTCGTCTCGCGCGCCGCGGCGGCGCAGGTGACGGTCACCGTCTCGGCTGCGGGCGCCACGAGCCTCTCCTCCGGCGCCAGCATCCCGCTGACGTCGGCCAACACGCGGCTGCAGGTGACCTGCCAGGGGATCGACTGCACGCAGCTCACGGCCCGCGCGGCCACCGCCGACGGGGGGATGGGCCCGGTGCCGAAGGAACCCGGCGCCACGCAGGCGGCCGCCGTGTTCATCCTCAACGCCTCGCTGCTGCGCGGCCAGGCGTCGGGCACGCTGGAGTTCCTCCTCGACACCCAGCGGCTCGGGACCACGGCGCTCGCCCGCGGTGCGGCACCGGCGCCGGCGCCGCGCCCGGCGCCGGTGGACTCTCCGGCAGTGGACCTGGGCGCCAACGTCACGCTCGGCACCCTGCTCTCGGCGGACTGCCGGACCGACCTGGCCAGGTACCAGGATTCCGAGCTCTACGCGGCCGACCGCGACTGGGCGCAGTTCGTGGTGACCCCGACGGGGAACGTCGTCTACCGGCCGGCGGACCTGGTAGACGAGAACGACCGCGTGCGCGTGGTGGTGGTGGGAGACCAACGGCTCGTCTCGCGCCTGGTGGTCACGCGCAAGTCCGCCTTCCGGACGCCGGGCACCATCAACTTCGTCGGGCAGGGGACCAACCTGGGCTTCAACTTCAAGGGCGCCGCTCCGTGCGACTCGGCGGCGTTCATGCTGGGCGACTTCGCGCCCGGGCAGGGACAGGTGCAGATCGCGGTGGTGAACCCCGACGGCGGGCAGACGAACACCGGCACCTTCGACTTCGCCGTCCACACCCTCTACTCGGGCGCGTTCTCGCTCGGCGCGTTCCGGACGCAGCTCAGGAACCCCACCTTCGGTGTGTCCGCGGTCGGAGCCGATACCGTGCTGACGCAGACGGAGGACGGCACTCCGCGTCTGCTCTACATGTTGAGCTACACCCACTTCATCTGGGGGAAGCGCGACATCCTGAAGTCCGAGCCATGGTACCACCATGTCAACCCCATGGTCGGCGTGGTGCTGTCGGACATCAGGAACAACGGCGTGGCCGGGGTGAGCATCGACCTGGCGAACGGCCTCTACCTGCAGGGCGGCGCCCACGCGGGACGGGTGACGCGGCTGGACCCGCAGTCAGGGCTGAAGCTCGGAGACCGCTTCACGCAGCCCGCCAGCACCATTCCCACCGTGAGGGAGTGGGACGTGGACTGGTTCGTCGGTGTGTCGGTCGACGTGCGCGCGGCGGCCGAGCTGCTGCGCATGGCCGTGACCGGGCAGAAACCAGGGAGCTGACGCGCGTCCCGCCCGCTGGCCCGCGCGCCGCCGGGCTGCTACTCTGAGGCCGGTTTCTCACCGTCCCAGAGCGGCAGCCCGGCTTCGCGTCCGTGAACATCCTCGTCCTCAACGTCGGCTCGTCGACGCTCAAGTTCCAGCTCGTGGAGACCGACGAGCGGCGCCTCGCCGACGAAAGCGACCGGCGCGTGGCGCGCGGATCGATCGAGCGCATCGGCGGCGAGGCGATCTGGACCTACCAGGCGGAGGGCCGCGAGCGCGTGACCGGCCAGGCCGGCCTGCGCGACCACCGCGCGGCGATCGACCACCTGCTGGGGTGGCTGACCGACGCGGACTCGGGGGTGCCCATCTCCAGCGTGGCGGAGATCGGCGCGGCGGGGCACCGGGTGGCGCACGGCGGCGAGCGCTTCATCCACTCGGTGCGCATCGACGAGCAGGTGCTGCGGGGGATCGAGGAGACCATCGACCTCGCCCCGCTGCACAACCCCGCCAACCTGAAGGGGATCCAGGCGGTGCGCGCGGTGCTCGGCCCCGGCGTGCCGCAGGTGGCGGTCTTCGACACCGCCTTCCACCACACGCTGCCCGAGCGGGCCTTCCTCTACGCCATCCCCTACTCGCTCTACCGGCGGCACCGGGTGCGCCGCTACGGCTTCCACGGCACCTCGCACCGCTACGTGAGCTGGCGCTGGCGCAAGCTCACCGGCCACGGCCGCGAGGAGACGACGATCATCACCCTGCACCTGGGGAACGGCTGCTCGGCGTGCGCCATCCGCGGCGGCGACTCGGTGGACACCTCGATGGGCTTCACCCCGCTGGAGGGGCTGGTGATGGGCACCCGCTCGGGCGACGTCGACCCGGCGGTGCTGGACTACGTGGCGCAGAAGGAGGGGCTCTCGCTGCACGACGTGGAGCTGCTGCTGAACAAGCAGAGCGGGCTGCTGGGGATCAGCGGCCTGACCAACGACATGCGCGAGCTGCTGGCCGAGGCCGAGGAGCACGACGACCGGCGCGCACGGCTGGCGATCGAGATCTTCTGCTACCGGGTGCGCAAGTACGTGGGAGCCTACGCCGCGGCGCTGGGTGGCGCCGACGCGGTCTGCTTCGCCGGAGGCGTGGGCGAGAACGCGCCGGTGGTGCGCGCCAGGATCTGCGAGGGGCTGGAGTTCATGGGGCTGCGGCTGGACCCGGAGCTGAACGCCGCCACCGTGGGCGGGCGCGAAGGATGCATCAGCCCGCCAGGGCAGCGCCCGGCGGCGTGGGTGATCCCCACCGACGAGGAGCTGCTGATCGCCCGCGACACCTTCCGGGTGGTGAACGGGATCGAGTCGCGGTACTGAAGGCCCCCGGGCCGCCACCGCCAGGACGAGGTGCGTCGCATGCGCGCTCTCCGGCTCCTCCCGCTCGCCGCCTTCGCCGCGGCCCTCTCCGCCTGCGCCGACGCGACGGAACCCACGCCCGCCACCCCGCTCCTCCCCGGCCGCTACGACGCGACCTTCCAGGGCGGGCTGGGCGGCACCGGCGAAGGGACGGCGTACACCTACGACCTCAGCCACAACAGCACGCCGCACTTCTGGATGGAGCTGCGCGACGAGCGGGTGCCCGAGGCGAACACGCTGGTGCGCTTCATCGTGCGCTCGGCGGCGCTGGCGCCGGGGACGTACGCGGTGGGCGGGAGCGCGGCCGAGAACCCGGTGGACGCGGTGGCGCTGCAGTTTCCCAACGGCGCCGCCGTGGCGGAGCGGAGCTGGGTCGGCTTCACCGGCACGGTGCGGGTGGAGGAGGTGTGGCCGGACGGGGAGATGGTGGGGAGCTTCGACGTGCGCTCGGGCTCGCTCCGCGCGAAGGGAAGGTTCGACGCGCTGCCGTCGCCCTACTGAAACGGCCGTTTCACGCAGAGACGCAGAGAAACCGAGAGTGCGCAGAGGATTTCTGCGCATTCTCGGTTTCTTCGCGTTCTCCGCGTGATCGATCAGGGCCGAGGAAGCAGCCCGCTCCCCGAGTAGCGCGCGAGCCCGGTGCCGAGGACGGCGCGCGAGTAGCCGTTCTCGGGGTTGCGGCCGCGGCGCAGGTCGCGGTCCACGGCGCCGTCGCCGCGGTTGTAGGCGAGCAGGGCGAGCTGCAGGTCGCCATCGTACTTGGCGATCAGCGAGCGCAGGTAGCGGAAGCCGATGCGCAGGTTGGTG
The DNA here is from genome assembly GCA_045803205.1 of Longimicrobiaceae bacterium. Taxonomy (GTDB): domain Bacteria; phylum Gemmatimonadota; class Gemmatimonadetes; order Longimicrobiales; family Longimicrobiaceae; genus Longimicrobium. The sequence goes on along the minus strand of JBJMPM010000337.1, from coordinate 8,135 downwards.
CGGGGCTCCAGGATCTCGCCCCGCGTGATCCCGCGCTCCAGCCAGCGCGCGGTGGAGGGCATGAGCTGCGTGAGCCCCAGCGCGCCCACGCGGCTGCGCGCCGAGGGGTTGAAGCCGCTCTCCACCCGCACCAGCCGGAAGCCCAGCTCGGGGTCGATCCCCTCGGCGCGCGCCACCTCGTGGATCTGCCTCGCCTGCTCGGTGGGGATGCGGTAGCGCATGGCGAAGGCGAGCGGGCCGCCGTTCAGCTCGCGGATCTTCCGCGCCTCTTCCAGCACCCAGGCCCAGAACCCGCCGGTGCGCTCGCGCGCCATCTGCACGCTGTCGGCGCGCACCCCCAGCAGGCGCCGCCGCCCCCCCTCCTGCGAGCCGGCCGGGCTCACCGCGCCCGCCAGCATCAACGCGCACAACGTCGCCGACACCCCGCGTCGGAGTTGCGTCATTGCTGCCTCCTCTCTGATGACGGGGCGCCAAGGTGGGGCGTGCGCGGCGCTACGTCAAGAACGGACCTCACACGGAGTCAACGGAGTCAACGGTAAACATCGACTCCGTCGACTCCGTTGACTCCGTGTGAGACCCTTTCTTTTTCAGGTCACCAGTCCCTCACCTCCTCCGCTTCATCCGCTCCTTCGTCCTCCTCTTCGTCCCCGGAGCGCGGCTGCGCGGTCTCGGGCGCGGGGCGCTCGGGCTCGGCGCGTACGTCGGGGAGGCCCTGCGCGCGCAGCAGGGCGTTCAGGCGCGGGAGGTCGGTGCGCACCAGGGCGTCGAGGGCGGCGAGCTGCACGTCGATGCGGTGCGAAAGGTCGGCGAACACCGTGTACGACTGCCGCGTGGGCGCCGTCTCCGCGCTTTCGACCACCCCCAGCAGCGCCGCCATCTTGTTGTTCAGGCGGATCGGGTAGTTCAGCGGGTCCTGGCCGCTGCGCAGCCGCGGGTTGTAGAGCGAGTCCTCGATCGCCGCCAGCCGCCCCTTCATCGACTCGGCGGCGGTGCGGATCCCCGCGTCCTGCGTGTGGGTGAGGCGCTCGTCGATCTGCTTGCGGATGCCGCGCACCAGCAGCACCGCGCGGTTCGCGTCGGTCGTGCGCTGGCGGATGCGCGTGGCGAGCGCGAACTGCGAGTCGAGCGCGGCCGGCGCCGGGCGGAACCGCGGGTCCGTCACCACGCGGAAGCCCTCCGTCCCCGCCGGCTGGCCGTCGACCGTGAGGCGCACCCGGTAGCTGCCGGGGAGGATGCGCGGGCCTGTCAGCCGCGCCGCCCAGAGCACGATCCCGGGGAAGTCCTCGGCGCCGGGGGTGCGCAGATCCCAGACGAAGCGGTTGAGCCCCGCCTTCACCGGCGCCTTCGGGTCCACCGGGCGCGCCGGCCGCTCCTCGTCGTCGTCCTCGTCACCCCCGCCCCCGCCGCCTCCGCCCCCGCGCGCGCTGTCCGCCGGGGTGCCGCTGAAGGTGCGCACCACGGCCCCGCGCGCGTCGAGGAAATCCAGCGTCACCCGCTGCGCCTGGCGCGGGAGGTTGTAGTAGACGACCACGCCGCGCCCGGTGCGCACCGCGTCGGACGGGCGGAAGAGGCGCGGCGCCGCGGCGGGGGCGGTGCCGTTCATCTGCCGCAGGGCGCTGATGTCCTCCATCAGGTAGAAGGAGCGGCCGTGCGTCCCCAGCACCAGGTCGTTGTCCTTCACCACCAGGTCGGCCACCTGCACGTCGGGGAGCCCCTGGCGGATGGACTGCCAGCGCCCGCCGTCGTTCCACGAGGCGTAGACGCCGTGCTCCGTGCCGGCGTACAGCATCCCCAGACGCGCGGGGTCCTCGCGGACCGCGCGCACGAAGTCGTCGCCCGCGATCCCCGCCGTGATCTTCGTCCAGGTGCGGCCGAAGTCGCTGGTGCGCCAGGCGTAGGGGGCGCGGTCGTCCATCTGGTAGCGGTTGGCGGCCACGTAGGCCTTCCCCGCCGCGTGCGGCGACGCCTCCACCAGCGAGATGCGCGCGAAGCGGCCGGCGATCTCCGGCGGCGTCACGTCGCTCCAGGTGCGCCCGCCGTCGCGGGTCAGGTGCACGCGGCCGTCGTCCGAGCCGGTCCAGATCACCAGCGAGTCGCGCGGGCTGGGGGCGATGGAGAAGATCGTCCCGTACGTCTCCACCCCCGTCTGGTCCAGGGTGATGGGGCCGCCGCTGGGGCCCATGGTCTCCGGCGCGTGGCGGGTGAGGTCGGGGGAGATGCGGCTCCAGCTCTGCCCCTCGTCCCGCGAGCGCCAGAGGTGCTGGCTGCCGACGTAGAGCACGCGCGGGTTGCGCGGCGCCAGCACGATGGGGAAGGTCCACTGGAAGCGCTCGCGGATGTCGCCCGACGAGTACCCCATCGGGTTCTCCGGCCAGACGGTGATCACCCGGCGCTCCCCCGTCTTCCGGTCCAGCCGGGTGAGCAGGCCGCCGTAGCTGCCGGCGTAGAAGACGTCGGGGTTGTCCGGCCGGGCGGCGATGTAGCCGCTCTCGCCGCCGCCGACGGAGAACCACTCGCGCCCGGTGCCGTTGGAGGGGACGCAGACGGTGCTGTTGTCCTGCTGCGCGCCGCACACGTCGTAGGGCGTGCGCGTGGTGGTGGTCACGTGGTAGAGCTGCGCGGTGGGGAAGTCCTGGTCCGTCCAGCTCTCGCCGCCGTTGAAGGAGACGTTGGCGCCGCCGTCGTTGCCCTCCACCATCCGCTTCGGATCGTCGGGGGCGATCCACAGGTCGTGGTTGTCGCCGTGCGGCACGCGGATGGAGCGGAAGGTCTTCCCCCCGTCGGTGGAGCGGTGGAAGGCGACGTTCAGCACGTAGACGGTGGAGGTGTCGCGCGGGTCGGCGTAGATGCGGGTGTAGTAGAAGGCGCGCTGCCGCAGCTTCCGCTCGTCGTTGGTGCGCGTCCAGGTGTCCCCGCCATCGTCCGAGCGGAAGACGCCGCCCTCCGCCGCCTCCACGATCGCCCACACCCGGTCCCGCCGCCCGCCGCTCACCGTCACGCCGATCTTGCCGATGACCCCGGCGGGGAGCCCCTGGTTGCGGGTGATCTCCGTCCACGTCCGGCCGCCGTCGGTGGAGCGGAAGAGGCCGCTCCCCGGGCCGCCGCTGGAGAGCGACCAGGGGGTGCGGTTCACCTCCCAGAGCGCGGCGAACATCACGTCCGGCCGCCCCGGCGTCAGCGCCAGCTCCACCGCCCCCGTGCGGTCGTTGCGGAAGAGCGTCTTCTGCCAGGTGCGCCCGCCGTCGGTGCTGCGGAAGACGCCGCGCTCGGGGTTGGGCGCGTAGGGGTGCCCCAGCGCGGCCACCCAGACGCGGTCGCAGTCGGAGGGGTGTACGCGGATGCGGCCGATGGCCTGCGTCTCCGCGAGCCCCAGGTGCGCCCAGGTCTTCCCGCCGTCGGTGGTCTTCCAGACGCCGTCGCCCTGCATGATGTTGCCGCGCAGCTCCGTCTCGCCCATCCCCACGTAGACCACGTCGGGGTTCTCCTCGCAGACCGCCACCGCGCCCACCGACGAGCTGGTGAGGAAGCGGTCGGTCATCGGCCGCCAGGTGGTGCCGCCGTCGGTGGTCTTCCAGAGGCCGCCGCCGGTGGCGCCGAACCAGTATTCCAGCGGCCGCTTCTGGCTCCCCGCCACCGCCTGCGAGCGCCCGCCGCGGTTGGGCCCGATGTTGCGCCAGCGCAGCCCCGCCAGCGCGAGCGAGTCCGGGTTGGCGCGCGCCGGGGCAGCCGCGGGCGCGGATGCTGGCGGACGCGCCGCGGCCGAGTCGCGCTGCGCCCCCGCGGGCGCGGCGAGGGCGAGCGCGGCGAGCGCGAGGAGTGGGATGCGCACGGACGGCTGGTGCACGGTGGCGTCCTCCGGAACCCGTGGGAGCAGATGTAGTGGTGTCCGGAGAGCATGCGGCCTCGCCCCCGCGCGCGCAAGCGCACGGGGGGCGACGGATGAATGCGGGGGAGAGACCGAGCCGGTGGGGAGCCGGGCGGATGAATCCGCGGCAACAAAAACACGAAGTCCGCCTGCGCGGACTCCCACCTTCCGTGTGGCCTCCATCACGGGGCACGCGACGGGATGCACTGCGGCCGAGGTGCCCGGACCTCGGCGGCTGACGTGCCCGTCGCGTGCGGTGACCTACGGCGTCGCCACGGTCGGTAGTCCGCGCAGGCGCCGCGCAGGCGGACTTCGTGTGGTTGTTGCCGCGGTGCCGCGGTTTCAACCGCCCGGGAGGGCAGGAGTCCGTCGACTAGATGACGCCGACGTGCCTGTATGGCCGCAGCGCGGGGCCGACGACGGCCGGATCACCGAGCCAGTGCGTCGCCAGTTGCTTCAGCCTGGTCTCCGCGCGGTCGAACAGCGCCCAGCACAGGCTGTTCTCCCAGCGCGACCGGTACTGGATCCCGGCGAGTCGCGGATGCTCTCGCCACACCCGCAGCGCCAGGTCCTGGCACTCGGAATAGTCGGGGCCCGTGATCTGATGGGTGCTCAGGCCGAAGGCGGGAAGGCCCGCGCCTTCCAGCTGGAGCACTCGGAGAGGCTCGGTGGGAATGAAGCTGGAGGCGTTCCGCAGCTCGAGCTCGGACCGCGGGATCAGCGGAGCCCGCCGGCCGCGAACCAGCGTCTCGATGATGGCAACGCCGGGCGAGTCGCCGAAATAGCAGATGCCGTACTCCCCGTCCGGGGCATCGAACCGCGAGCGCGGTGGGCTGCCACGACCTGGCCCGAACCAGAGTGCGCCACGGTGCTTCGCGTGCACCCTCCACAGGACGGCGTCGACTGGCACCTCGACAATGGGCGGGTCCGGCGGGAGGTGGATCGGCATCAGGCCGCGACGTGCTCTCCGTAGCTCGCGATGCGCGACAGCACGTCCGCGCGGACCGCTTCGTCGTCCAGCCTCTCCAGCAGCGTGGCGCCGGATTCGCCATCCCCCTCGTCGACGAGAATGGAAAGCAGCGTCCACGGGTCCATGTGCGCTCCCGCCGCCGCGACCTCGGCCACTCCGTTTCTTACGCGGCCGTCACGTTCGAACTGCAGGGCGGGGAATCCTCGTTGGCCGCCCGGGAGCGGCACCGCGAGCAGCTTTCTGCGCTCCAGGCGCTGCTTGACGCCGGGAACGCTGATCATCAACACCTGAGCCGCCTGCAGCGGCGGGAGTAGTCCGCCCGCGAGTTCCGCGATCTGCGCCTTGGCTTCGGCACCACGCACCAGGAGCTCGGTCCAGTCCGCGTCGGACGTGCGGCGCGTGTCGGGAACCGCGACCAGCAACTCCGCGATGGTCTCCGCTGGCGACTGGGCTTCGACCAGCCTGAGGATCTCGTCGTCGCTCATGCTTTCGAGCGACTCCGCGAGCCAGCGATGGACGCGGTTCACGAGGGATGTACGCAAGCCGGGGCGCGTAACAAACCCGACGCCGGACGCCGGTCCGGTGAGCAAATCGTCAACGATGCGCCTTCGCCCGCCGATGGGCGCGGGAACCGACGTGGCCGGCTCCGCAGTCCCACGGGGGCTCATTGCCTTGACTCTGCTCGACTTTCCGGCGTTCGCGAAGCCGGCGGAGGTGGCGCTCTTCGCCTTCTTCCCGGAGACGAATTTCCCGGTTACTCCGTTTCTCCCGACTTTCTTGCCGCCGCTCCCGGACCTTGCCACGCCCCACCTCTCGGTTGCGTCTGTACATTCATACCGAAAACTACACATCCGCAATATAGGTTCCGGCGACCGGCGGCAGCAATGGGACGTTCCCCCTGCATCGCGCGGCGGTTCGGGAGAGGGTAGCTTGGCGGTAACGAGATGCGCCTGACCTCCCGACCCGATCCGCACTGCAGACTCCGATGATGCGAATCACCTCGCTCACCGCCCTGCTCTCCCTGCCGCCCGCCGCGCTCGGCGCACAGTCCACGCCCGCCGATACGACGGCCGCGGACACGGTGCGGCTGCCGGAGATCACGGCGGTGGCCACCCGCACGCCCATGCGCATCCTCGACGTGCCGGCCGCGGTGACGGTGGTGCGGCGGGACGCCTTCGAAGACGCGGCGGGGCTCCGCATCGACCAGGCGCTGCGCGGGGTGCCGGGGGTGCTGGCGCAGTCGCGCTCCGGGGGGATGGACGTGCGCATCACCATCCGCGGCTTCGGGGCGCGCGGGGCGGGCGACCGCTCGAACGCGGGGACCACGCGCGGCATCCGCATCCTCCAGGACGGCTTTCCCGAGACGGAGCCGGACGGGCGCACCGCGCTCGACCTGCTGGACCTGGCGGCGGTCGACGAGGTCGAGGTGGTGCGCTCCAGCGCGTCGGCGGTGTGGGGGAACGCGGCGGGGGGCGTGGTGGCCTTCTCCTCCATCCCCTCCTTCTCCCGTCCCTTCGTGGGGGTGGAGCGGCAGCAGGGCTCCTTCGGGCTCTCCGGCACCGTGGCGCGCGCGGGGCTGCCGCTGGGGGCGGGGCGGGCCTGGGCCACGGTGGCGCGGACGCGCTTCGACGGGTGGCGGGCCAACTCGTCCGGTGAGCGCACGCTGGTGAACGCCGGGGTGGTGGCGCCCGTGGGCGGCCGCACCCTGGTGCGCGTGCACGCCGTGGCCGCCGACAACGCCTTCGGGATCCCCGGCCCGCTCACCCGGGCCGCGCTGGACTCCGCGCCGCGGCTCGCCAACGCCACCTACCTGGCCCGCCGCGAGCGCCGCCACAACCGGCTGGGCCGCCTGGGTGCCGCGGTGGAGCACCGGGCGGCGGAGGGGCTCTGGCTCGACGGGTCGCTCTTCGTGCAGCCCAAGGCGCTGCAGCGCTCGGAGCGCGGCACCTTCCGCGACTTCACCCGCCACCACCTGGGCGGGAGCGCGTCGCTGCGCTGGGAGCGGGCGTGGACGCCGGCGGTGCGCGGGACCTTCTCCGCCGGCGTGGACCAGGCGGTGCAGGACGGCGCCATCCTCTTCTACTCGCTCACCCCCGAGGGCGAGCGCGGCACCGAGCTGCGCGACAACAAGCGCGAGGGCGCCTCGAACTTCGGCGTGTTCGCGCAGGAGCTGCTCGCGCTGGGGACCCGGTTGGACCTGACCCTGGGCGCGCGCTGGGACGCCATCGACTACGACTATGCGAGCCGCATCACCCCCCGGCTGGACGACCGCAGGCGCTTCGCCCGGCTCTCGCCCAAGCTCGGCCTGCTCTGGCGGGCGACCCCGGAGAGCAGCGTCTACGCCAACGTGGGCGGCGGCGTGGAGGCGCCCGCGGGGAACGAGACCGACCCGGCGAGCACCTTCGGGCAGGACACGGTGACGGCGCTCAACCCGCTGCTGGAGCCGATCCGCTCCACCACCTGGGAGGTCGGCGCGAAGCACCGGCGCGCGGGGGGGAGCGGCTTCGTGCGCGCGCTCTCGTACGACGCGGCGCTCTACTGGACGGAGGTGCGCAACGAGATCGTTCCCTACCGCGGCGGACGCTTCTACTTCACCGCCGGGCAGGTGCGCCGCCGGGGTGCGGAGCTGGGCGTGCAGCTGCGCACGGCGCCGGGAGTGGCGCTGGAGGCGGCGGTGAGCGGCCAGGACCACCGCTACACCGAGTACGTGGTGGACTCGGTGCACTACAGCCGCCCCGGGGCCACGGCCGACTACTCGGGGAACCGGGTGGTGGGGGTACCGGAGGTGTTCGGATCGGCCGCGCTGCGCTGGACGCCGGCCTTCCGCGACGAGGTGGAGGTGGAGCTGGGGCTGCAGCAGGCGGGCGCCTACTGGGCCGACGACGCCAACCGGGTGCGGGTGCCCGGCTACGCGCTGTGGAGCGCGGGCGTGGCGCTGCGGCGGCCGGTGCGGCTGGGCGGCGGGCTCACCGCGCGCGGCGCCGTGCGGGTGGAGAACCTGGCGAACCGCCGCTACGTGGCCTCCGCCTTCCTCAACCCCGACGTGGTGGCCGGCGAGCCGGTGGCGTTCGAGCCCGGGCTGCCGCGGCAGGTGGTGGTGAGCGTGGCGCTGGGTGCGGGCCGGTAAGAAACTCTCCGCGTCTCTGCGCCCCTGCGTGGTACCAAATCCGCCTGAACACCTGGTGTTGAACGCACCTCAAACAAACGACGTCATCCTGAGGCCGGCCATGCTGCAATCATTGTCTGCGGAATAACTTGCAGGCCGAAGGATCTATAACCGCGTCAGCACGTGAGTCGGTG
>JBJMPM010000292.1:0-5776 GCA_045803205.1 Longimicrobiaceae bacterium | reverse complement strand
ACCAGATCCGGGGATAGCATTGGCGCATTTCACCGACTCACGTGCTGACGCGGTTATAGATCCTTCGGCCTGCAAGTTATTCCGCAGACGATGACTGCAGCATGGCCGGCCTCAGGATGACGTCGTTTGTTCGAGTGCGTTCAACACCAGGTGTTCAGGCGGATTTGGTATCACACAGAGACGCAGAGGCACAGCGACGGAGAGAGGTAGAACGCGAACTCCCGGACCGCAGAGAAGCGGGCCGGGAGTTCGTCACCTCAGGGACTTGCCGCCGGTCGAGGCCGACGGTATAGGACTACCTGAGGAATTCTGGACAGAACTTACCATAAATGAACCTGCCGCGTAAGCAAATCTCCGGGCCGAGGAGGCATCATGGTGCGCGTCAGCACCGACAACGACGCCCGGGTTGCCCACGAGGCAATAGATCATCACTCGAACCTTGGGAGAAACACCATGATCGTTGAAGCACAGGTTACCATCAACGGCTCCAGGGCGGCGGTCTGGGCCGCACTCACCGACATCGAGAACGCCTCGAAAATCATCAGCGGAATCGAAAACATCGAGGTTGTCGAGAAACCGGCGAATGGGCTCGTGGGACTGAGGTGGCGAGAGACCCGAATGCTGTTCGGCAAGCCAGCGACCGTGGAAAAGTGGATCACCGATGCTGCCGAGAACGAGTTCTACAAGACCAGGGCAGAAGACAGCGGCTTCGTATTCCTGTCCACCACCCGTATTTCAGAAGGCAGTGGCGGCATTACGTTGACCAGCTCTCATGAGACCAGGCCTCAGGGCATCATCGCAAAATTGAAGTCGCTCCCGATGTTTCTGTTCAAGGGCGTGGTGAAAAGGGCCCTCCTGCAAGACCTCAACGACATCAAGTCCGCAGTTGAACGGAGGTGATCGCGATTCCTCCACCCTCTGTGCCTCAGTGTGATACCGCTTCTCGGAAGCGGCTGTGCATCGAAATGTCATCCTGAAGGCGCCGCTGCTGCATCACCTGATATCGCGCTGAAACGTGGCGGCGCCTGAAGGATCTATAGCCGCGGGAGCGATACAGCCGGCTGTATCGGCTGCCGAGGTTACAGATCCTTCGGTCGCCGCCAGAAGTTGTTGCGGGACGCTGGCTAAGCGCAGCGGCTCCCTCAGAGACTGTTGAGAAACGTCAGAACGGCCGAAGCACTCATGTGTCATCCCGAGGCTCGACCCGACGAATTCGACGCTACACCGGTGTCCGCAGAGCCGAGGGATCTGACCGGGGAAGCGCGAAGCCTGGGCGCGGCAGCGTCGCGAATGACGGCCTCGCAGTGGTCGAGACACGATGTTGCCGCGGCTGCTGTGTGGCTTCCGCAGCGGGCCCCGTGGCGTCCATGGTTAGATCCTTCGGCCCTGCGAAGCTCACCGTAGACACGGGGTGAGGTGAGGCCGGGCCTCAGGATGACACCATTGGAGCGATTGCTCAACCGTCTCTGAGGATGACATGTTCAGGGAGCGTGCGAAATGCACGACGAATCCCCGATTTGGTATACAGTCAGTTCTCCAGCCGTGCGGCGGCGGCGTGGGCGGCCTCGAGCTGCTCGGGGCGGCCGATGTCGATCCAGGTGAAGGCGTCGACGCGGAAGGGGAGGATGGTCTCGCCGGCGGCGGCGAGGCGCAGGTAGGGGTCGAGGATCGAGAAGGCGCCGCGCTCCGTCAGCAGGGCGAAGATGCGCGGCGAGATCACGTGCACGCCCCCGAACGCCAGCTTCCGCACCTCCCCCACCGCGTCGCGCACCCGCAAGTCGAGCCCCTTCGACGCGTCCGTACGGCCCAGCAGCCCCACGTCGTCGAAGAGCAGGTGGCGGCTCGTCTCGCGCTCCATCACCGCCAGCGTGGCGAGCGGCGAGGCGCGCTCGTGCCCGCGGTACATCTCCGCGAGCGGCAGGTCGGTGAGGATGTCGGAGTTGTGCAGGAAGAAGGGCGCGTCCCTCCGGAAATGCGGCGCGCCGTGCACGATCGCCCCACCCGTCTCCAGCGGCTCGCCCGGCTCCGGGCTCACCCGCCACTCCACGCCGAAGCCGTCCTTCTCGCGCAGGAACGCCTCCACCTGCTCGGAGAGGTGCGAGGTGTTCACGATCAGCCGGTCGGCGCCCGCCGCGATCAGGCGCCGCGCCACCCGCTCCAGCATCGGCACGCCGGCCACCGGGATCAGCGGCTTGGGGATGCGGTCGGTCAGCGGCCGCAGGCGCGTGCCGAGGCCGGCCGCCAGGATCATGGCGTCCATGGAACCGGAGTGCGGGAGTGCGGAAGTGCGGGAGTGCGCAAGCAGGGCTACGCGGCGCCGGCGGGCTGCGGCTCCGCCTCGGCGCCTGCCTCCGCGGACGCGGTCTCGCGGGTGGCGGGCCAGTTCCCCTCCTCGCGGTGCGTGACCACCACGTTCACCGCGGGGAAGTGCGTGCGCAGGTGCTCCGCCAGGCGGTTGGAGAAGTACACCGAGCGGTGCTGGCCGCCGGTGCAGCCGAACCAGACCGAGAGCGAGCTGAAGCCGCGCAGCAGGTAGACGCCCACCGCGTTGTCGACCAGCCCGCGCACGTTCTCCCAGAACTCCTCCACCTCCGGCATCGCCGCCAGGAAGTTGACCACCGGCTCGTCGCAGCCGCAGAGGGGCGCGTACTCGGCGTAGCGGCCGGGGTTGTGGATGGCCCGGCAGTCGAACACGAAGCCGCCGCCATGCCCCGCCGCGTCGTCGGGGTAGCCGCCCTTGTAGCTGAAGGAGCCGGTGTGCACGGTGAGCCCGGGCACCGCCTTGGGCTGCGGCTTGCGCAGCACGCGCGAGGCGCAGATCCGCTCGAACACGGCGCGCAGCTCGGGGAGCTCCACGGGGATGAACCCCGTCTCCAGGATACGCTCCACGTTGCGCACCGCCTGCGGCACGCTCTGCAGGAAGCGCGGCTTGCGCTCGTAGAAGCCGCGGTACCCGTAGGCGCCCATCGCCTGCATGATCCGCACGAGCACGTAGCCGCGGAAGTGCTGGCGGAAGCGCGCGCGGTCCACCCTGGGCAGGTGCGTGTCGAGCGCGTCGAGATAGTGCTCCAGCAGCTCCTCGCGCAGATCCTCGGGCACGCCCGCCTTGGGGTCGTAGAGGAGCGAGGCCACGTCGTACTGCAGCGCCCCGCGCCGGCCCCCCTGGTAGTCGATGAACCAGGGGTCGCCGTCGCGGATCATCACGTTGCGGCTCTGGAAGTCGCGGTAGACGAAGTGCCGCGTGTCGGCGCCCAGCAGGAAGGTGGCGAAGCGGCGGAAGTCCTTCTCCAGCCGCGCCTCGTTGAAGGGAACGTGCGCCAGCTTCAGGAAGTGGTACTTGAAGTAGTTCAGGTCCCAGAGGATCGACTGCCGGTCGAAGGCGGCGCGCGGGTAGGCCACCGAGTAGTCCACCGCCTTCCCCCCCTGCACCTGGAAGCGCGGGAGGAGCTCCAGGATGCGGCGGTAGACCGGCACCATCGCGTCGGGGAAGGGCGGCTGCGGGTCTTCCTTGCGGGCGAGCGAGAGCGCGTCGAAAAGGGTGGTCTCGCCCAAGTCCTCCTCCAGGTAGCACCCCGCCTTCGCGTCGAACCCGTAGATCTCGGGGACGGGGAGGCCGATGGAGCGGAAGGATCCGGTGTACGAAAGGAAGGCGCGGTTCTCCTCGGGGTCGGGCCCCTCCACGCCGATCGCGGTCTCGTAGGCGTCGCCCACCAGCCGGTACATGCGCCGCTGCGAGCCGTCGCCGTCCAGCGGCAGCACCGACACCGGGTTCTTCCCGAACCTCTGCTTGAACAGCCGCCGGAAGATCTGCTGCACGCCAGGCGCCCCTGCGCGGGTGCACGGAAACGGAAACGGGAAAGGAACCTAGCACGCAACGGCGGTGCCGTCAGGAACCGCCGCGAGCCGCGCGTGGCGGACGCGTCGTGCCGCTGCCGGCGCGCGCGTGCCCCGGGGGTCCCGAACGCGCCTCCAGCCGAACACCGACGGAGTGCAGGATGCGCGGCGGCAGCGGTGGAAACGGAAACTTTGTATCAATCTCCGACAGGTTCTTGCATGTGGCAGGAGCGTCCGCTACTCTGTAAAGTGTAAGCCGAATCCAAGTAAACACAGTGCACAAGCGGCCTTGAGCCGCTCCGGGCCCACCGCCGCGCGGAGACCCCGTGGCTGAGCGCGCGCCGGAGGCGTCCATGGACCGCATCCGCGAGCACGCCCGGCGGGCGGTGGCTCGCACCTCGCTACGCAAAGTGGCGAAGGCGGCGGGGGTCAAAGTCGGCGCCACCAAGAAGTTCGTCGACGGCTCCGTCCCCTACGAGCGCAACGCGCGCCTCTGGAAGAAGTGGTACGCGCGCGAGCTGCGCGAGGGCGCCGCGGGCACGCCCGACACCGCCCTCGCCCCCGCCGACGCGGCGCTGATCCTCGACCTGCTGCTCTGGTCGGTCCCCGAGGAGCAGCGCGAAGCCGCGAAGCAGGAGACGCTGCTCTCCATGCGGCTGATCCACACCCGCCGCGCGCTCACCCCGCCCGCCTGGGTGCTGGAGCTCTCCGGCGGCTCCGCGGGGCCGGCCGAGGAGTAGGCCGGCCCTGTCGGGGGTTAGCGGGTGATTACAGGGGATTCTCCCCGCTTCCCACCCTCGCGGCGGACGCGTAGCTTCTCCGCATGGTCCGCATCGCTCCCGCCGTCCGCGCGCTCGTCATCCTCCTGCTGCTGGCCTCCACGACCGGCGGCGGATGGATGGCTGCGTGCGCGCGCCCCGGCGAGGCCGCCGCGCAGCCGTCTCCCGCCGCGCCGCACCACGCGATGCACGAAGGGATGCACGGCGGAGAGCATCAGCACGCGCCGGCGCACCGCCCGACGGCTCCCGCTGATCGCCCGGAGCAGCCGGAGTGCCCCGTCCTGGCGATGACCGGCGGCGGGTGCACGCTCGCGGCGGACGCGGCCACGCTCGACCTCTCCCTCACGCGCACGCGGACCCCGGCGGACGCGTACCCGGCCGCGGCCGGCGTCCACGACCGGCTCCTCGCCGACGCGTTCTTCCATCCTCCGCAGGTCTGATCCCTTCTGCCATCAGACGATTCCAGGCCCCGCCGCCAACGGTGCGCGGCGGGTCCATCAACCGCTTTGGACTGGAGAGAGACGATGAGAAGGATGCTTTGCGCCCTGGCGCTGCTGCTGGGGCTGGGGATGGCGGCCGCGCCCGCCCGCGCGCAGCACGAGCAGCATGCCCAGCACGGCCAGCGCGACCACGCCGCGATGATGGCGGAGCACCACCGCGAGCTGGGGCTGACGGCTGACCAGACGCAGCGGATGGAGGCGATCCACACACGGCTCGCGGCCACGATGCGCGCCCACTGCGAGCGGGTGCGCGCCGCGGGCGGGCCCAACGCGCAGACCCACGCCGCCATGCACGGCGAGATGCAGACGGCGATGGAGACCGCGCACCGCGAGATGACGGCGCTGCTCACCGACGCCCAGCGGGCGAAGATGGACAGCCTCCACACCGCGCATCGCGGTGCGGGCGGGCACGACATGGCGGCCATGCACGCCCGGCACGACTCGGCCGGGCACGGCGGGCATGGTGAACACTCCATGCCGCACGACTCCACCGGCATGGCGAAGATGCATGAGGAGATGTGCCAGCGTAGCTGATCCCGCCACGACCGGGTGACGAAGCGGCCCGCCTCCTCTCTCGGGGGGCGCGCCGCCTCTGTTCCTGCTGTGCGCGAGAAAAAACTGCTTGGTCTCACACGGAGTCAACGGAGTCAACGGAGTCGATGT
>JBJMPM010000174.1:0-3435 GCA_045803205.1 Longimicrobiaceae bacterium | reverse complement strand
CGAGCCCGGCCACCGCCTCGCGGTCGCGCGGGCCCGCGCGGGGGATGGGGATGCGCTCCACGTACTGCCGGACGAAGCGCAGGTATCCGCCGCGCACCTGCGCGCTGGCCTCGGCGTAGAAGGCCTCCACGGCGCGCGAGTTCAGCACGGCGAGCAGGAAGAAGTCCTCGACCGGGATGATGTAGCCGGTGTTGGCCACGAAGGCCCCGCCGCGGTCGAAGGCGAAGCGCGGCTCCTTCGCGATGTCGGGGAAGACGATCTTGGGCGCGGCGAAGTGCGCGTGGTACGCCACCTCGTCCTGGATCTCGTACCAGCGGTACGAGCCCGGCTTGCGGCCCTCCCATTCCTTCGACGCGGGCCAGTCGCGCGGCCTCGGCTCCAGCGCGCTCCGCCACCGCGCGAGGTGCGCCTTCACCGCGGGGTAGCGGTCGATGTCGACGCCGCGGCGGGTGAAGATCAGCCAGCGGTCCGCCGCGTCCGCGCGCCAGCGGTGCACGTCCTTGCCGAGCAGCACGGGGCGGATGATCTCCGCGGCCGACGGATCGTCGCGCAGCAGCGCCCGCCGCGTCTCGCCGTCGACGATGAACGCGTCGTTCAGCCCCGTCTTCACCCCGTAGTAGATCTTCCCGCCCACGTACTCGCCCAGGGTGACGCCCGATGCCGCCATCCGCGCGGTGCGCGAGGCCGACTCGGAGTCCGCCAGCCGCCACTCGCGCCCCTGTGCGGCCTGAGGGGGGAGACGGCGGCCGCTGCGCGCGACGACGGCGGCGATGTCGGGGTAGGGCGGGTCGAGCGACGGGGGCTGTGCGTAGAGAAAGCCCCCGCGCTCGCCGCCCTTCTGCTTCTGGGCGATGAAGATCATCGCGTACGCCGAGGCGCTCTCGAACACGGGCAGACCGCCGAAGTCGGTGATGCTCACCACGCGGGCCTCCTTCCCCAGGTGCTCGCGCAGCTTCGCGCCGTACGCGGCCCGGAACCACTTGTTGGAGGAGATGAACACCAGCATCCCGCCGGGCGCCAGCATCTCCAGCGCGCGGGCGTAGAAGTAGACGTAGAGGTCGGCCGTGCCCGCGTGGACCTGGTCGAAGTTCGCCGCGAGCCGCGGCTTCTGGCCGCGGATCAGCTCCTGCCGCACGTACGGCGGGTTGGCCATGACGATGTCGAAGCCTCCCCCGCGCGGCGCCGGCTGCCGTGCGCCGGGGAGGGCGGGCGCGGGGCGCTCCGCGAAGACCTCCGCGAACTCCACCAGCCAGTCGAACCCCTCCACCTGGCCGCCGGCGTGCGCCCACTCGGCGATCTCCCGCCGCAGGCGGTCGACCTCGGCGCGCGCCACGCGCTTGTGGCCCTCGTGCGAGCGGAGGTACCCGGCCTTGGCCCGGTCGTACGCCTGCACCACCGCGTCGGAGAGGTGGTACTGCCGCTCCAGCGGCGCCGCCAGCGAATCTCCCTCCTCGATCTTGAAGTCCAGGTTCGGGAGCGGGGGAACCGGCTCGCCGGCTTCCTCGCGCTCGAAGTCGACCACCAGCGAGAGCCAGAGCCGGAGCCGGGCCGTGTCCACCGCGAAGCGGTCGACGTCCACCCCGTAGAGGTTGTTCTGGATGATCTCGAGCTTGCGGTCGTAGATCGAGAGCGCGTCGAGCCCGCGGGTCGCGAAGAGCGCCTCGCGCAGGCCGAGGAGCTCGTGCAGCATCCCCAGCAGGTACGCGCCGCTTCCGCACGCGGGGTCGCACGCCTTCACCTCGCGCAGCGCCTGCAGCACCGCCTCGCCGTCCATCAGCCCGGCCGCGTCGTGGTCGTCCACGAAGCGGGCGACGGCGGCCTCGGCCTCCTGCGGCGCCGCGGTGCGCAGGTACCCCTTCAGCGCCTCGCGGCACATGAACGAGACGATGGGCTTGGGAGTGTAGTAGCTCCCGCTCTCGTGGCGCCCGGTGACCAGCTCCTCGAAGACCCGGCCGAGCATCTCCGGGTCCACGGCGACCTCCACCTCCAGCGGGCTCGCCTCGGTGATGGTGAAGTTGAAGCGCCCGAACAGCTCCTTCAGGATCAGGCGGACGGCCTCGTCCGGCACCCGCAGCCCGGGAACGCGGTCCAGGCGGTCCGGCTCGAAGAGCCCGCCGTTCAGGTAGAGGTCGGTGCCCACCAGCCGCTGGATCAGCCGGTCTCCGCCGTTCGGCATCAGGTTGTGCTGCCCGTTGAACACCGCGTGGAAGAGCACCTGCAGGCGGTCGCGATAGAACTCGTTGCTCTCCCCCGGCTCGTCCGCGGCCTGGCGGAGGTAGGAGGCCCAGAGCGCGTTCAGGTAGTCGCGGTCGCCGTGGAACTCGAGCCACCCCTTCTTCTGCAGGAAGGCGACGAACATCAGCCGGTTGAACAGGCGCTGGGTGAAGAGCCGCCTGCCGTCGCCGTCTTCGCCGAAGCCCTGCACCAGCGCCTCGACCTGGCCGAAGACCTCGCGGTACTTCTGGTAGAAGGCACGGGTGACCTTCTCCACGTCGAAGGCGTGGTCGTGGATCTCCTGGATCGCCAGGGGCGGCGTGGCGTCTCCGCCCGGGAACCTCGCGGCGTCGATCTCGGCCAGCCGCTCGGCGCCGGTGCGGTTCGGCTCGCCCGGCTCCACGGCGATGCGGCGGAGGAGCCGCCGCCGGCCCGCCTCGCGGTGCTCCTCCCCCTCGTGCGGCACCCCGATCTTCACGTTCACGAAGTGCCACGCGTCTTCCGCGCGGTTGGCGAACACGAAGAGGGCGCAGGGGTGGCGGCGCAGGAGCTCGCCCACCACCTGCCGCTCCTGCGCCACGCTCAGCCGCTCCGCCGCCATCCGGCAGTAGAGCACGTGGAAGCCGCCCGCCGCCCCCGCGGTGGCGAGGAGCAGCGGGTCTTCGGCGAGAAGGGCGCGCAGCGTCTCCGGCCAGGACCGCCGCGCGAGCGGAGCGCCGGCCCAGGCGTAGCCCAGCTCGGTGCAGACCAGCCGCTTCAGGCCCTCCACCCCGCGGAGGTCCTGCAGCAGCGCCAGTACGTTCCGTGCGACGGAATCCGGCATGGCGGAGGGTTCGGAGTGCGAACGAGCGCCTTCCGCCGGACGATAAAGGACAAAGGAGACAAATACAAGACGCGGAGCCGCGGAGAGGATCCGTGACCTCTCCGCGGCTCCGTGTTTTCCGGGTGATCCCCGTTTGGCGAGAGCGGTTCTGATCCAGATCTCCTGCAAAAGGGCCTCACACGGAGTCAACGGAGTCAACGGAGTAATCCTCTGCTGACTCCGTTGACTCCGTGTGAGGTTTTCAGTTCATGGATGCTGATCCTGATCGAAGGTCGGGAACGTGGCACGAGGCGCCGTTCACGCCGGCCGGCGCGCGCTCACGAGCCGGAGTCGAGCGGCGCCAGCCGGGTCTGCTGCACGTTCGCCAGCTCGCGCTGCAGGCGCTGGAAGTGGAGTTC
>JBJMPM010000050.1:0-5284 GCA_045803205.1 Longimicrobiaceae bacterium | reverse complement strand
AGTGGTCCCACCGCCCCACCCGCTCCAGGCCCAGCACTTCCGCCCAGATCCCGGCCAGCGCCTCCTCCACCTCCCCCAGCGGTGCCTCGTAGCTCCCCCGCGCGTACGCATCCCCCTCCGGCGCCGGCAGCGCCTTGCGGTCCAGCTTCCCGTTCGCGGTCAGCGGCAGCGCCTCCATGAAGACGAACGCGGAGGGGACCATGTACTCCGGCAGGGTGCGCCGCAGGCGGTCGCGCAGCGCCTCGGCCTCCGCTTCACCCACGATGTACGCCACCAGCCGCCGGTCGCCCGGCGCGTCCTCGCGCACGACGACGGTGCAGTCCCTGACGCCGGGCGCCTGGCGCAGCGCGGCCTCGATCTCGCCCAGCTCGATGCGGAACCCGCGGATCTTCACCTGCTCGTCCAGGCGGCCCAGGTACTCCAGCGTCCCGTCCGCCAGCCACCGGACGCGGTCGCCCGTGCGATACAGCTTCCCGGCGCCGAACGGATTTTCGACGAACCGCTGCGCCGTCAGCTCGGGACGGTCCAGGTAGCCGCGCGCCACGCCGCCGCCGCCCACGTACAGCTCGCCCGGCACGCCCACGGGGAGCGGCCGCAGCGCGGAATCGCAGACGTACAGCTGCAGGTCCGGGATGCGCACGCCGATCGGGCTGCCGGAGCCGCCGAACACGTCCGCCTCCGTCAGGGGGCGATAGGTGACGTGTACGGTCGTTTCGGTGATGCCGTACATGTTCACCAGCCGCGGCGTCTCGGCGCCGCGGCGCTCCACCCACTCGCGCAGCGAGGCGGGCTCCAGCGCCTCGCCGCCGAAGACCACCACGCGCAGCGCCAGCTCGCCGCCCCGCTCGCCGTTGACGCGGATGAACTGGCGGAAGGCCGAGGGGGTCTGGTTGAGCACGGTGACCCCCTCGCGCTGCACCAGCGCGTGGAAGGCTTCCGGATCACGGCTCACGTCGAACGGGACGACGACGACGCGGCCGCCATAGAGCAGCGCGCCCCACAGCTCCCAGACCGAGAAGTCGAACGCGTAGGAGTGGAAGAGCGTCCACACGTCGCGCTCGCCGAAGCCGAACCAGGCCTCGGTGGCCGCGAAGAGCCGCGCGACGTTGCGGTGCTCGATCAGCGCTCCCTTGGGCGCGCCGGTGGAGCCGGAGGTGTAGATGACGTACGCCAGCGAATCCGGCCCGGCCCCGCTCTCCGGGTTCTGCGCCGCCTCGGCGGCGATCTCCTCCGCCGCGCCGTCCACGCTCACGACCTCCACGCTCTCCCGCGCGGGGAGCGCGTCCCGCAGCGACTCCTGCGTGAGCAGCACCGGCACGGCGGCGTCCTCGAGGATGTACGCGATGCGCTCGGCAGGGTACGACGGATCCAGCGGAACGTACGCGCCGCCGGCCTTCAGCACCGCCACGATGCCGACCACCATCTCCACCCCGCGCTCCAGGCAGATCCCCACCCGCACCTCGGGGCCCACCCCGCGCCGCCGCAGGTGGTGCGCGAGCCGGTTCGCCCGCTCGTTCAGCTCGCGGTAGGTGAGCGACTCCTCTTCGAAGCGCACGGCCACCGCTCCCGGCGTGCGCGCCGCCTGCGCCTCGAAGAGCTGATGGATGCACCGGTCGGCCGGATGCTCGGCCGTCCGGTTCCACTCCTCCAGCACGAGCGCGCGCTCCGACTCGTCGAGCAGGTCCAGCCGCGAAAGCCGCACGTCCGCGTCGGCGGCGACCTGCTCCAGCACCCGCTCCAGGTGGCCGACCATCCGGAGGGCCGTGCCGCGCTCGAAGAGGTCCGTGCTGTAGTTCAGCCCCCCGCGCAGGCCCTGGGGGGTCGCCACGAGCTCCAGGAAGAGATCGAACTTGGCGACCTCCATGGCCGGACCGGCTCCGCTCAGCTTCAGCCCCGCGAGAGCGCCTCCCCCGCCCCCGGCGTTCTGCAGCGAGAACACCACCTGGAAGAGCGGCGAGTGGCTCAAGGACCGCTCCGGCTGCAGCTCCTCCACCAGGCGCTCGAAGGGAACCTCCTGGTGCTCGTACGCCCCCAGCGTCGCCTCCCGCACCTGCCGCAGCACCTCGCGGAAGCCCGGGTCTCCCGAGAGGTCGGTGCGCAGCACCAGCGTGTTGATGAAGAAGCCGATCAGCGCCTCGATCTCCTTCCTCGTCCGCCCCGCGATCGGGCTCCCCACGACGACGTCCTCGCTTCCGCTGTACTTCGCCAGCAGCACCTGGAAGGCGCCCAGCAGCGTCATGTACAGCGTCGCGCCCTCGCTCCGTGCCAGCGCCTGCAACCGCTCCAGCAGCTCGAGGGAGAGCTCCACCGGAACCGACGCGCCCCGGTACGTCCGCACCGGCGGGCGGGGACGGTCGGTGGGCAGCTCCAGCAGCTCCGGCGCGCCCGCCAGCCGCTCCCGCCAGTAGGAGAGCTGCCGCTCCAGGGCCTCGCCCGCCAGCTGCTCGCGCTGCCACACGGCGTAGTCGGCGTACTGCACCGGCAGCTCGGGAAGCGGCGACCCACGCCCCTCGCGGTACGCCGCGTACAGCGCCGACAGCTCCCGGAAGAGCACCTCCATGCTCCACCCGTCGCTGACGATGTGGTGCATCGAGAGCAGCAGCACGTGCTCCTCGGCGCCCAGCCGCAGCAGCGCCGCACGGAAGAGCGGTCC
Organism: Longimicrobiaceae bacterium; assembly: GCA_045803205.1. Taxonomy (GTDB): domain Bacteria; phylum Gemmatimonadota; class Gemmatimonadetes; order Longimicrobiales; family Longimicrobiaceae; genus Longimicrobium. The sequence continues at coordinate 2,631 of JBJMPM010000050.1, read as the reverse complement.
CGCGGCGAGGTCGAACGGCCGTGCCATCTCCTCCCCGGCCCGGTGCCTGAGCGCCGCCTCACGCTCCGCCTCGCCCAGCGCCGACAGGTCCTCCACCGGCAGGGCGAAGGCGCCGAAGGGCGCGATCACCTGCACCGGCGAGCCGTCCGCCTCCGCGAAGACCGTCCGCAGCGACTCGTGCCGCCGGACGATCTCGCTCAAGCTCCGCTCCAGCGCCGCCTCGTCCAGCGCACCCCCCAGGCGCCATGCCAGGGGGAGGTTGTAGACGGCGCTTCCCGGCTCCAGCCGGTCGATGAACCAGAGCCGCTCCTGCGCGAAGGAGAGCGGCAGCGCCCGCGTGCGCCCGGCCGGCACCACGGGCGGCAGCACCGGCAGCCCCGCGCGGCGCAGCTCCTCCACGCGCACGGCCAGCTCCGCCACCGTGGGTCCCTCGAAGAGCGCCCGCAGCGGCAGCTCCACCCCGAACAGCTCGCGCACCCGCGACACCACCCGCGTGGCCAGCAGCGAGTGCCCGCCCAGCTCGAAGAAGCTTTCCTCCACCCCCACCCGCTCCAGCCGCAGCATCTCCGCCCAGATCTCCGCCAGCACCTCCTCCACGGGGGTGCGCGGCGCCACGTAGCGCTCCTCCGCCGACGCGAGCTCCGGCGCCGGCAGCGCCCTGCGGTCCAGCTTCCCGCTCGGCGTCAGCGGAAGCCGCTCCAACGGGACGAACGCCGCCGGCACCATGTAGTCCGGGAGCTCCCGGCGCAGGTGCTCGCGCAGGACCCCCGCCTCCACGTCGCCCACCACGTACGCCACCAGGCGCCTGGTCCCCGCCTCGTCTTCGCGCGCGACCACCACCGCCTCGCTCACCCCCTCGCGCTCCAGGAGCCGAGCCTCGATCTCTCCCGGTTCGATCCGGTAGCCCCGCACCTTCACCTGGGTGTCCACACGCCCCAGGAACTCGATGGTCCCATCCGCCAGCCACCGCCCCAGGTCCCCCGTCCGGTACAGCCGCGCTCCAGGCTCGGCGCCGAACGCGTCGGGAACGAACCTCTCCGCCGTCAGCTCCGGCCGGCCCAGGTACCCCCGCGCCACCCCCGCGCCGCCCACGTACAGCTCGCCGGCGACCCCCACCGGCACCGGCTCCCCTCGCGCGTCCAGCAGGTAGACGCGCGTGTTGGAGATCGGTCCCCCGATCGAAGCGCCCGGCGCCTCCCCCTCCGCGCCGCAGCTCCGCACCGTCGCGGCCACGGTCGTCTCGGTGGGGCCGTACTCGTGGTACAGCCGGGCTCCCGGCAGTCGGGCCCGGAGCTCCGCCACCATCCCCCCGGGAAGGGACTCCCCCCCCAGCACGATCCGCCGCAGGCTGGAGCAGCCCTCCAGCCCCGGGTGCTCCAGGAACGCCTGCATCTGGGAGGGGGTGAGGACCAGGGTGCTGACCTCCTGGCGGCGGACGACCTCCACCAGGTAGTCCACCTCCCGCTGTCCACCGGGCCGCAGGACGACCAGGCGGGCGCCCGCCACCAGCGGCGAGAACAGCTCGCGTACCGAGACGTCGAAGCTGAGCGACATGTTCTGCAGCACCGCGTCCCCGGCTCCGAGCTCCCAGTGCCGTTCTCCCCAGGCCAGCAGGTTGATGACGGCACGGTGCCCGTTCATCACCCCCTTCGGCCGCCCCGTGGAGCCAGAGGTATAGATGACGTACGCCAGGTTCTCCGGGGTCAGCGCCCCGCGCCCGGGATTGGACTCCGGCTGGCGGGTCCAGGCGGACGCATCGCCATCGAGCACCACGCTCGGAACGCCCGATCCGTCGAACCGTCCCGAGAGCGCGCGCTGCGTCAGCAGCACCACGGGCGCGCTGTCCTGGAGCATGTAGCTCAGCCGCTCCCCGGGATACTCCGGATCCAGCGGCACGTAAGCCCCGCCGGCCTTGAGCACCGCCAGCACGGCGACGACCATCTCGATGCCGCGCTCCACGCACACCCCCACCCGCGCCTCCGGACCCGCGCCGAGACCGCGGAGGTGGTGCGCCAGCCGGTTCGCCCGCGCGTTCAGCTCCGCGTAGGTGAGACGCTCCCCTTCGAACGACACCGCCACCGCGTCCGGCGTGCGCGCCGCCTGCGCCTCGAACCGCTCGTGGATGCACCGGTCCGCCGGAACCTCGGCTTCGGTCTGGTTCCACTTCTCCACCACCAGGCGGCGCTCCATCTCCGGCAGCACGTCGATGCTCCCGATCGCCCGCCCGGGAGCGGCCTCCAGCGCCTCGACCAGCCGCTCCAGCGCCGTGTGCATCATCCAGCACACCTGCTCCGGTACCGCCGGGGCCGCGACCTGCGCTCCCAGCGAGAACCCCTCCCCCAGGTCGTCCAGGTTGAGCGTCACGGGATAGCTCGTTCGCTCCTGTACGTGAATGCCCCGGACGCCCTCGCTCGCCTGCCCCGCCTCCTGCGAATCCTGCGAATCCTGCGAATCCTGCGGATCCTGCGAATCCTGCGAACCCCTCGTCCCGCCGCTGTAGCGATAGTTCAGCAGCGAGGTGAACAGCGGCGCGGGTGCCGCCACGCCGCTGCAGCGCTGCGCCAGCGGCAGGGAGGCGTGCTCGTGCCGCAGCAGGTCCGCCAGCAGCACGTGCGTGCGCCGCACCGCCGC
>JBJMPM010000019.1:0-29287 GCA_045803205.1 Longimicrobiaceae bacterium | reverse complement strand
GGCTTCAGAGCTCGGTTGCCCGCTTACCCTGCCTGCTCGGCTACATGTGTCACAGGCATTTCACATGGTGAACTCCTTTCAGTTCACAAGAGAGGTCAGGCTTGGCCTGACGCACCAGAGACGCAGAGGCACGGAGAGAACCGCTCTCCGTGCCTCTGCGTCTCTGCGTGAGACCGATCTTTTCCGGATCCGGTCTCAGCTTACCAGATCACCACGCGCTGGTCGGCGGGGCGGTACATCTTGTCGCCCTCCTTCACCCCGAAGGCGCGGAAGAACGCCTCGTTGTTCACCAGCGGCCCGTTCGCGCGGTAGTAGCCGGGCGAGTGCGGGTTGGTCATGATCTGGTTGCGCAGCGCCTCGTCGCGGTACAGGGTGCGCCACACCTGCGCCCACCCCAGGAAGAAGCGCTGGTCGCCGGTGAAGCCCGCGATCACCGGAGCCTCGCGGCCGTTCAGCGAGGCGCGGTAGGCGCGGTAGGCCACCGCCAGCCCGCTCAGGTCGCCGATGTTCTCGCCCAGGGTGAGGCGCCCGTTCACGTGCATCCCCTCCGTCGGCGCGTAGGCGTCGTACTGCGCGGCCAGGGCGTCGGTGCGCAGCTTGAACGCCTGCGCGTCGCTGTCGCTCCACCAGTTGCGCAGGTTGCCGGCGCCGTCGCTCTTGCTCCCCTGGTCGTCGAAGGCGTGGCTCACCTCGTGGCCGATCACCGCCACGATGCCGCCGTAGTTCACCGCGTCGTCGGCCTGCGGGTTGAAGAACGGGGGCTGCAGGATCGCCGCCGGGAACACGATCTCGTTGTTCGCCGGGTTGTAGTAGGCGTTCACCGTCTGCGGGGTCATCCCCCACTCGGTGCGGTCCACCGGCCGGCCCAGGCGCGACACCCCGCGGTTGTACTGGTAGGCGGCGACCGCGCGCAGGTTCTCGAACAGGCTGCCGCGGGTGACCTGCAGCGCCGAGTAGTCCTGCCAGTGGTCGGGGTAGCCGATCTTGACGGTGATGTGCGCCAGCTTGTCCTTGGCCTGCGCCCGGGTCTCGGGGCTCATCCAGGCGAGCGAGTCGATCCCCGTGCGGAAGGCGTCGAGCAGGTTGGCCACCAGGCGCTGCATGGCCACCTTGCTCTCGGGCGGGAAGTTCCGCTCCACGTACACCTTGCCCAGCATCTGCCCCAGCCCGCCCTCGGCCAGCGCCACGCCGCGCTTCCAGCGCGGGCGCTGCACCTGCTGCCCCTGCAGCGCGCGGCCGCGGAAGGCGAAGTTCGCGTTGGCGAAGGGGCTGCTCAGGAAGGGCGCGGCGTTGTCCAGCAGGCGCACCGCCATGTAGGCCTTCACGTCGGCCACCGGCGCGGCGGCCAGCACGCTGTCGGCGCCCGCGAAGAAGCTGGGCTGCCCCACGATCACCTCGGGGGTGCTGATCCCCATGGTGGTGAAGTGGCGCGACCAGTCGTACCCCGGGGTCAGCCGCTGCAGCTCGGCCACCGTGAGCTTGTTGTAGGTGGCGTTGCGGTCGCGGCTGCGCACCCGGTCCCAGTGGCGCTTCGCCAGCTCGGTCTCGAGCGCGAGCACGCGCTGCGCCGAGCCGGCCGGGTCGGGCTGGCCGGCGAGGGTGAGCAGCGTGGTCATGTAGGTCACGTACGCCGCGCGCGTGCTCGCCAGGCGGGCGTCCTGCGACAGGTAGTAGTCGCGGTCGGGCAGGCCCAGCCCACCCTGCCGCGCCTGCACGGTGTAGCGGTCCGACGCCTTGGGGTCCTGCCCCACGCCCACGAAGAAGGGCGAGCCCACGCCGATCTTCGACATCGACGCGAAGAGCGCCGGGTAGTCGGCGCGGCCGGCCACCGCGTTGATGCGGGCCAGGTCGGCGCGCACCGGGTTCACGCCGGCGGCCTCGATGGCGGCGCTGTCCATGTAGCTGGCGTACAGGTCGCCGAGCTTCTGCATGTCCGAGCCGCGGGCCGCGCGGGCGTTCATCGCCTCCTCCAGGATCTGGTGGACGGCGGCCTCGCTGCGGTCGGTGAGGGTGATGAACGACCCCATGATCGAGCGGTCGGCGGGGATCTGCGTGTTCCGCTGCCAGTTGCCGTTCACGAAGGCGTAGAAGTCGTCCTGCGGGCGGACGCTGCGGTCCATCCCCGCGGTGTCGATCCCCAGCGCGCGGACCTGCGCGGGAAGCGCTTCCGCGGCGCCGATGGCGAGCACGGCCGCGAGGGCGGCGCCGCGCAGCCAGGGCCGCGAGGTGGTGTGGAATGGCGTCATGTTGCTGCCGTTGAAAGAGTTGCGTTGAGGAAGACCGCCTGATACTTCGGCCGCGCCCGAAGGTTCCTCAACCGAACGTTTCACGCAGAGACGCGGAGAAACAGAGAGCTCGCAGAGGAGCTTCGAGCGCCTTGACAGGCTGCGCGGTTTGTACAGATTCTAGAGGTGTATCAGCCCCGGGCGAGCTACGGCTCCCCGGGCCCCCCGGGGCCACGGTCCCGGGGGATTTTTGTTGCTTGACGACAAGCCCCGCGCCACGGCTCTCTCTGCGTCTCTGCATGAGACCCTAGACAGCCGCGGCAGGCACGGACTCGGCGCGGCGCGGGGAGATGCCGAAGGTGAGGAAGAGGGTGCCGAGCACCAGCAGCGCGCTGGTCCAGAAGGGGTAGCCCACGCCCAGGTGCTGGAAGGTCCACCCCGCCAGCAGCGGGAAGAAGACGCGCGCGGCGCCGCCGAAGCTCTGCTGCACGCCCATCATCACCCCCCGCTCGCGCGGCGAGATCACCTGCGAGAGGAGCCCGGTGACGCAGGGGAAGGTGAAGGCGGTGCCCAGCGGCATCAGCGACACCACCAGCGCCAGCGCCACGTACCTGGGCTCGATCGACGCGCCGAACAGCTCGAACGGCGCCAGCCGCAGCATCCCGGTGAAAGGGAGGAGCCCCAGCCCCAGCGCCAGCAGCGCCTGCCCGATCCGCGCCAGCCGCGCCTCGCCGAAGCGGTCCACCGCCTTCCCCAGCAGCAGCGCGCGCACCAGCACCGAGAGCGCCCCGTTCCAGGTGAAGAAGTAGAAGATGGTCCGCTCGGTGACCCCGAACTCCGCGTGCAGGAAGAGCGCGAGCACGGCGGTGAAGCCGGAGAAGGCGCCCATCGCCACCGCGTAGATCCAGATCAGCCGCGGCGCGGTCTGGCCCGGGTGCGCCAGCACCGCCAGCGTGGCCTCGCGCGGGCGGCGGGGCGCGGCCGCGCTGGCGTGCGCCGCGGGGTCGTGCGACTCGCGCACGTACAGCCACACGAAGCCGATGTTCACCGCGCAGAGCAGGGCGGCCATCACCCCCGGGGCGCGCTGCCCCCACAGGCTCACCCCCAGCGACCCGAGCGCCGGCCCGATGCTCACCCCCAGGTTCGTCGCGGCCGAGAGCCACCCCAGCGCCCGGGCCCGGTCGCGCGGCTCGGTGCTGTCGGCCACGTAGGCCTGGATCACCCCCACGGTGCCGCCCCCCGCGCCCTGCACCAGCCGCGAGAGGAAGAGGAGGAGAAGGTAGAAGGTCGGATCGGCGCCCGGCGCGGGAACGCTCGCCCAGGCGAAGATGAGGTAGGCGGCCACCGACGCGGTGAGCGCGGTGAGCAGCACCGGGCGCCGGCCGTAGCGGTCGGACATGCGCCCCCAGAGCGGGGCGCTCAGGAGCTGCGCCAGCGAGAAGCTCGACACCAGCGCGCCCACCACGAACCCGCCCGCCCCCAGCCGCGTCGCCACGAACGGGAGCTGGGGGACGATCATCAGCAGCCCCATCATGTCCACGAAGGCCGCGAACATCAGGGCGGTCAGGTTCCCCGCGCCGGCGCGCTTCTGGGCTGGCTGTGCGGACACCGGCAGCGGGGTGAACGTGGGGCGTTGCGTCACGCGGACGAAGGTCGAGCGAAGCTACCCGCGGGCCGCGGGCTCGTCAAACACTGAACGCCGATCGGGTGCATCCGGAGAAATCAGCACGGAAGATCCTCACACGGAGTCAGCGGAGTCAACGGAGTGCTGACCCGTCCTCCGTTGACTCCGTTGACTCCGTGTGAGCCCATTCTGTTGAAACGGTGGCAGGGGATCAGGGTGAGGGCTCGCGCAGGATCGGATACGCCGCGGGCTCCTTGAGCCACGGGTCGAGCAGCCCCCAGGCGGCGAAGCCGTCGTCGGAGCGCGGCTCCAGCAGGGTGAAGGCGAGGCGCCCGAGGGGCTGGTCGGCGGGGACGCGGAGCCACGCGCCGGAGGGGCGGGGCTGCGCCGGCTGCCATCTCCCGAAGACGCGCCGTTCGTGGTGCCCCTCCAGCTCGCCGCGCGCGGTGGCGGCGGAGTCGACGCGGAACTCCTCGACCAAGGCGGGGAGGCGAGCGAGCGGCGTGAAGCGGACGCCGTGGGCGCGCAGGCGGTCGGCCACGTCGCCCATGCTGTCGGGCACGAGCCAGGCGGCGGGGACGCGCTCGGTGGCCGCCGCGTCGTACCAGATGAACTCGGGCATCCGCTCGGGGCGCACGACGTCCCTGCGCAGCTCCATCGGCTGGCCGCTGTAGGGGTTCCGCTCCTCGGTCACCTCGCCCATCAGGATCGTCGACGGTCCCGTGCGCCGCAGCCGCGCGGTGACGGCGAGCGGGCGTCCGCGCAGGTCGTGCCGGTCGGCGGCGGCGGTGGCGGCGCGGATGCGGGCGGCGTTGGCGGCGGCCCAGTCCAGCACCGCCTCCACGAAGCGCTTCTGCACCGCGATGCGGTCGCGGAAGGTCAGGTAGGAGTAGGTCTCGCTCAGGATGCCGAAGCGGTTGCGCAGCCCCCAGTAATGGTTGCTGAAGCGCGGCCGCCAGTCGTAGGTGTACCACCCGCGCTCGGCGCCCGGCCCGGCGGCCCACGGGCTCTCCGGCGCGGGGACGTTGCCGTACCAGTAGAAGTCCCACCCGTTGGTCCGCTTGACCGACGTGGTGACGGCCGGGAGCCACTCGTCGCGCAGCATGCCGAGGATCGCCGCGTCGGTGTTGGGGTGCAGCGGCGCCGCGTAGGTGAGCTGGTAGGCGTGGTAGGTGCCGTTGGTGGTGTGCAGGTCGAGGAGCACGTGCGGATCGTACTCGTTCATCAGCCGCGCCTGGGAGCGGGCCTCGGGCGTCTCCAGCTTGGTGTAGTCGCGGTTGATGTTGAGCCCCTGCGCGTTCGCCCGCGTCCCCATTCCCGCGATGGGCCCGTGCTGCCCCGGGCGGTTGCCCAGGGCGATGCGCTCGTTGCCGTCGGCGTTGAAGATGGGGGCGACGAGCAGCACGAGCGTCTGCATCCAGGCGGCGTGCCGCCCGGCCGCGACGTCGCGCAGGATCTCCTGCAGCGCCTCCTTCCCCTCCACCTCGCCGGCGTGGATGTCGCCCTGCAGGTAGACGATCGTCTTCCCGCTCGCCCGCACCGCGCGCGGCGACGCGTCGGCGACGGTCCCGGCCACCGCCAGCGGCAGCGCCCGCCCCTCCCAGCTGTAGCCGAAGGTGGTGAGGTGGATGCGCGGCGACGCGCGGTCCACCGCCTCCAGGAAAGCGGTCACGTCCGCGTACCGGCTGGTTTCCCGGTACTCCGTTCGCTCCGGCCGGGTGCGCTGCCCCGCGGCGTGCGTGGAGAGGGCGAGGAGCGGGAGCGCGAGGAGCAGGCGTGTGCGCATGGCTGGGCGGGGGCGCGGGTGATGAAAGACGCAACAACGTATCACGCGGAGCCTGCCGAGTCACCGGAAATCCTCCGCGTTCTCTCTGTTTCTCCGCGTCTCTGCGTGAAACGGCCGTAGAAGCCTCGTCGCGCGAAGAAGCAGATGCGCCATGCGGACGTGTTCTGCTACGCACGGAATGGCCGTTTTCGTGCAGATCGCCGAAAACGGTTCCAATCGGTGTGACCCGGGGTTAGCTTTGACCGTCATCCCTCCACGTCGCACGTCCCCCCGTGCCCGACCCGTGCCCAGCAGTTGGCACGCCGCTCGCTTCCACTCCCAGGAATCGGCTCGATTCCGCCCTACGCAGGAAGCGCATGCCCGCTTCGACGCTCCCGCCATTCTCGATCCTGCACGCACAGGCGACGGCGCCCGGCGCCCTGGGAAGCCTTCCCGACTTCGCCGCGCACCTGCTCGGCGTGCCGCTCTCCATCATCACCCCGCTGGAGGGCCGTGCGTTCTGCGCCCGCGCGACGGACGACGAGGATGCGTGGGCCGCGCGCCGCACCGCCGAGCTGGCGCAGACGCTCTGCCACATCCCCGCCGCGAGCGGGCGCCCCCTGCTGGTGGAGGACGCGCGCGTCCATCCCGCGGTGCGCGCGCGCCCCGAGCTGTGGATGGGCGAGGCCGCGTACGCCGGCGTGCCCATCCGCACCCCCGACGGGCGGGTGCTGGGGACCTTCTGCGCCATCGACGCGCGCCCCCGCCACTGGGCCGAGGGCGAGGTGCGCCTGCTGGGGCAGCTCGCCGAGGTGGCCGCGCTGCTGCTGGAGCGGCACGCGGCCACCGGGGCCGCGGCGGGGTTCGTGGGGGCCATCGGCAGCGCGCGCGGGCGGCTGAGCCTCAGGATGCTGGAGAAGGCGGTGGAGACGATGCAGCTCGGCGTCACCATCACCGACACCTCCGGCCGCATCCTCTACTCCAACCCGGCCGACGCGCGCATCCACGGCTACGAGGTGGAGGAGCTCAGGGGGATGCACGCGCGCATCTTCGCCCCGCCCGAGCACGCCCGGCCGATGGACCCCGAGGCGATGCAGGAGGCGTCGAGCTGGAGCCGCGAGACGGTGAACGTGCGCAAGGACGGCTCGGTCTTCCCCGTGCTGCTGCGCTCGGACGTGGTGACGGACTCGCGCGGGCGTCCCGTCGGCCTGGTCACCTGCTGCGAAGACATCACCGAGCGCCGCGAGCTGGAGCGGCAGCTCCTGCGCAGCGCCTTCTACGAGCCCGTCACCGGGCTCCCCAACCGCGGCCTCTTCGCGCACCGGGTGGAGATGGCGGTGGAGCGCGAGCGCCGCGGCGAGGCCGACTTCGCGGTGATCGCCGTGGCGCTCGACCGGCTGCAGCTGGTGAGCGACTCGCTGGGCCGGGCGGCGGCGGACGAGCTGCTGCAGGTAGTGGGCGCGCGGCTGCGCGCGTGCGTGCGCCACGACGCGCTGCTGGCGCACGTGGCGCGCGACGAGTTCGCGGTGCTGCTGGACGAGATCGACGGGATCGCCGAGCCCAGCCGGGTGGCGGCGTGCCTGCAGGAGCAGCTCGCGCGGCCGGTGGCGGTGGCCGGCACCGAGGTGTTCCCCGGCGCCAGTGTGGGGATCGCGCTGAGCTACACCGGCTACGAGCGCGCCGAAGACGTGCTGCGCGACGCGGCCATCGCGCTCTACCGCTCGCGCGACGCGCGCCAGGGGCAGTACGAGGTGTTCGACCGCGACATGCACGCGCAGGTGATGGCGCGGCTGCGGATGGAGACCGACCTGCGCCGGGCGCTGGAGCGCGGCGAAATGCGCGTGCACTACCAGCCGATCGTGTCGCTGGCGAGCGGGCGGATCGCGGGGTTCGAGGCGCTGGTGCGGTGGGCCCACCCCACCGACGGGATGATCCAGCCGGACGACTTCGTGCCGCTGGCCGAGGAGACGGGGCTCATCCTCCCCATCGGCATGTGGGTGCTGGAGGAGGCCTGCCGCGAGCTGCGCCGCTGGCAGGACGCGCACGCGGGCGGCGAGCCGCCGACCATGGCGGTGAACCTCTCCGCCGGGCAGTTCCTGCAGCCGGACCTGGTGGAGCAGGTGGAGCGGGTGCTGCGCGAGAGCGCCATCGTGCCGGGAACGCTCAAGCTGGAGATCACCGAGAGCGTGCTGATGCAGCACACCGAGCGGGTGACGGAGACGCTGCACCGGCTGAAGGCGCTCGGCGTGCAGCTCCACATCGACGACTTCGGCACCGGCTACTCGTCGCTCGGCTACCTGCACCGGCTGCCGCTGGACGCGCTGAAGATCGACCGCTCGTTCGTGAACGAGGCCGAGGGCGCCAACCTGCAGCTGGTGCGCACCATCGTGGCGCTGGCGCACGCGCTGGGGGTGGTGGTGATCACCGAGGGGATCGAGTCGGCGGAGCTGCTGAAGGAGCTGCGGGCGCTGGAGTGCGAGTTCGGGCAGGGCTTCCTCTTCTCGCGCCCGCTGGAGAGCGGGGATATCGAGGCGCTCGTCGCATCCGATCCGCGCTGGTAGGCTCTCTGAACTGCGTCTCTCACAGAGGGCACAGAGGTCACGGAGAACCTTCTCTGTGACCTCTGTGTCCCCTGTGAGAGAAATGCAGTTCCAGCAGGGTCGAGGGAACGCGCGGGTCGTCGGGATCCACGACGGCGAGGAGGCGGTCGGACGAGACCGGGAGGATGCCTTCGATCTTCCCGGGATTCCCCTCGACCACGCAGTACCGCGCCGAATCACCCTCGATGATCCCGATGGCGCAGCCGGCGACGGGGCCGTCCCGGACGGCGTCGGGAGAGTCCTCGGCGGCGGCGGCGTAGAGGATGGCGTCGCCCAGGGTCTCCGCGTCGGTGAAGGTGAGCGGCAGACCCTCGATCGTCCCGAGGTCGTACTGCACGACGTTGCGGATGGACGGAGCGCCGAAGAGCGCCGCCAGCTCCACGTCGCACGAGGCGTTCACCGGGAGCAGGCCGCCGCGCGGCGCGCCGTTGCCGCGGTTGAAGAGGCGCAGCGTGCCCCCGAGCACGGCTGCGCCCTCGACGTTCAGCTCGCTGCCGGAGAACTCGCGATCAGCGTGGAAGGCGGCGTAGAGCGCGGAGGCGTCGATCACCTCGGCCCGCGGATCGTCGGAGTCGACGCCGCGGACGAGGACGATGCGCTCGCGCGCGGGCATTGAGCCCGAGCCGAAGGCGAGCAGCGTGTCGTCGACCGCGACGCAGCACTCCAGGTCGAGCTTGAAGCGCTTGTTGCCGCGCAGGTCGTCGAACTGGCGGAGGCCGCCCTCGCCGGCGGGAAGGGTGATCGCCCGCGCGAGCCCCGTCTCCGGATCGATCACCGCGACGAAGTTGGCGTCGTCCTGCACGGCGGCGATGCACCCCGCGACGCGCGCCAGCCCCGAGGCGGAACGGACGTGCGCCGGGCGGTCGAGCGACGGGTCCGCGCCCTCCGCGTAGCGCAGCGGCACGGATCGGACGACGCGGGCGGTCACCAAGGGGTCGAGCCGGGCACGGATGGTTCGCATCCGGTGAAGGTACGACGAAGACGCGGAGAGGGCACGATGGCTCTCTCCGCGTCTCCGCGTCTCCGCGTTCTCTGCGTGAGACTTGCTGACTTGCTGACTACAGGATCGCGCTACGAGTTGGCGGGCACCCCGGACCAGGCCTCCACCGTCACCGTATGCGGGCCATACGCGTCGGTCACGGTGATCTCGCGGGGGGTGTCGACCAGCGGCTGCCCCTGCGTCCAGCTCGCGACCTGGTAGGTGACCAGGTTGTAGAAGATCACGGGGCGCTTCTCCATCAGCTTCAGGTCGTCCACGCCGCCCTCGAAGTAGATCTCGTATGGGCCGACGGGATACGACGAGGTGGCCACGGCGCTGAGCACCACCCGACCGTCGCCGAAGTCGCGCGCGAAGGCGCGGTACTCGATGTCCCGCGCGCTCGCCGGACCGATGATGGGCTGGACCGAGGTCGTTTCGGACATGGTGCCTCCGTGGAATGAAGGGGAGTGTGAAGAGGGGAGCGTACGATGCCGGGGATGCAGGCTCCCGGCTCACACGCCACCCCTCTCGAATCGCTCCCCAGATCCAGCCCTGCACCACCCAAAGACAGGGGGGGCCGGGAGATGGCGGTCTCCCCGGCCCCGCGTTGTGTCTCTCTGCTTCTGCGCGCCCTCCGTGTGAGACCTGCTGACTAGAGGATCGCGCGCAGGCCGGCGATCTGCTCCGCCACCGCGTCAGGCGCGGTGCCACCGATGCCGGCGCGCGCGGCCAGCGCCTGCTCGGGGGAGAAGAGCGCCTGGAAGTCCGCCCCCTCGAAGCAGGGGGAGAGGTGGGTGAAGAAGCGCTCGTCCAGCTCGTCGAGCCCGCACCCCAGCTCCTCCGCGGCGCGCACCAGCCGCCCGACGATGCCGTGCGCCTCGCGGAAGGGGACGCCCTGCTTCACCAGGAAGTCCGCCAGGTCGGTCGCCAGCATGGCCGCGTCGACCGCGGCGCCGCAGCGCACCGCGTCGATCTCCATCGCCCGCACGCTCCCCGCCACCGCCGGCAGCAGCGACTCCAGCGTGTCGAGCGCCGAGAAGAGCGCCTCCTTGTCTTCCTGCAGGTCCTTGTTGTAGCCCGAGGGGAGCCCCTTGAGCGTGGCCAGCACGCCGGTGAGCCCGCCGATCAGCCGGCCGGCCTTGCCGCGCGCCAGCTCCATCGCGTCGGGGTTGCGCTTCTGCGGCATCAGCGAGCTGCCGGTGCTGAAGCGGTCCGACATCTTCACGAACCCCCACTCGGCCGAGGTGAAGAGCACCAGGTCCTCCGCCAGCCGCGAGAGGTGCACCCCCACCATCGCCGCCACGAAGAGGATCTCGGCCACCCAGTCGCGGTCGGCCACCGCGTCCATCGAGTTGGCCGAGACGGAGTGGAAGCCGAGCGTCTCCTTGAGCAGCACCCGGTCCACCGGGAAGGGGCAGCCGGCGATGGCGCCCGAGCCGAGCGGGAGCACCGCCACCCGCTCGCGCGCCTGCGCCAGCCGCTCGCGGTCGCGCGCCAGCGGCCACGCGTGCGAGAGCAGCCAGTGCGCCGCCGAGACCGGCTGCGCGCGCTGGAGGTGGGTGTAGCTCGGCATCACCGTGGCGCGGTGCGCCTCGGCCTGCTCCAGCAGGGCGCGCTGCAGGTCGCGCAGCAGCGTATCCAGCCGCGACACGGCCCCGAACGCCCAGAGGCGCGAGTCGGTGGCCACCTGGTCGTTGCGCGAGCGGCCGGTGTGCAGCTTCCCGGCGACGTCGCCCGCCTCCTCGTAGAGGAGCCGCTCCACCAGGGAGTGGATGTCCTCGTCGGGGGCGGCCTTCCAGTCGTCGTCGCTCCACCCCTCCAGGCGCGCGGCCACGCGGTCGAGCCCGGCCTGCAGCGCCAGCCACTCGGCGTGCGTGAGCACCCCGGCGGCGGCGATGGCGCTGGCCCACGCCTGGCTCCCCGCCACGTCCTCGCGCCAGAGGCGGTGGTCCACCGGGAGCGAGCGGTTGAGCCGGTCCATCTCGACGCTCGGCTCCGCGGCGAAGCGCCCGCCCCACAGCCGGAGCGTGGGGGCGGCGCCGGGGCCGATCTCCAGCGCGGTATCCGTCATCGATCGTCCTCCCGGTTCGTGCAAGTTACCCCGCGGCATCGCGCCGTTGTGCATTTCCCGCCACGATATTACGATCCGACATCCCCTCGCAGCCGCCCTTGCCCTTCACGGAGATCGCCGATGAGAAAGCTCCGCCTCGACAGCCTGACCGTAGACAGCTTCGCCACGACCGTGCTGGTGGCGGCGAAGGTCCGCGGCACCGTCGCCGGCTACCAGACCGCGCAGTGCACGGAGGGGTACGGCTGCCCGGATAGCTACGGTGGAACGTGCTGGGTCACGTGCTGGGACAGCTGCTACTGCGACACCGCTCCCCTCGTCTGCGGCTGACGCGCCATGCCGCTTCCCCTGAACCACGGGAGACTCCATGAAAAAGCTCCGCATGGACACCCTGAAGGTCGACAGCTTCCCCACGACGGACGGGATCGACGCGACCCGCGGCACCGTCGCCGGCTACGCGTACGCGACCCCGCGGTGCGACACGCTGGCCGACTGCCCGTACAGCTATGGCGGAACCTGCGTGATCAGCTGCAACCCGTGCACCCGCGCGGAAGCCGCCTGACCCGCAGTGCCCAGTGCCCAGTGCCTAGTGCCCAGTAGTGAGTGCCGGACGCGAGTCCTCTGCTGTTCCTTGGCACTGGGGACCAGGCACCAGGCACTGCAGTTTTTCAATCCGCCGCGAGATCGGTGACGAGCTGCGGCGCCCGCTCCTGGTCCTTCAGCGCGGCGACGCGCGTCGGGAGGGCGAAGAGGCGGATGTACCCCGCCGCGTCGGACTGCTCGTAGACCTCGTCCTCGCCGAAGGTGACGAAGCGCTCGTCGTAGAGCGAGAACGGGCTGATGCGGCCGGCCACCGTCGAGGCGCCGCGGTACAGCTTGAGGCGCACGTCGCCGGTCACGCGCTGCTGGGTGACGTCGACCAGCGCGTCCATCGCCACGCGCTCGGTGCTCCACCAGCGGCCCTCGTAGACGAGGTCCGCGTAGCGGGGGGCGATGGCGTCCTTGAGCGCCAGCGTCCGCCGGTCGAGCACGAGCTGCTCCAGCTCGCTGTGCGCCTGGTAGAGCAGGGTGCCGCCGGGGGTCTCGTAGATCCCGCGGCTCTTCATCCCCACCATCCGGTCCTCCACCAGGTCCACCCGGCCGACGCCGTGCAGCCCGCCCAGCTCGTTGAGCCGCGTGAGCAGCGCGACGGGCCCGAGCGCCTCGCCGTCGACCGCCACCGGGAAGCCGTGCTCGAAGGTGATGGTCACGTACTCCGGCCGCGCCGGCGCGTCCCACGGGCTCTTGGTCAGGAGGAAGAGGTCCTCCGTCGGCTCGTAGTTCGGGTCCTCCAGCGGGCCGCCCTCGTGCGACACGTGCCAGATGTTGGCGTCGCGCGAGTAGATCTTCTCGCGGGTGGCGGTCACCGGGACGTCGTGCGCCGCCGCGTAGTCCAGCGCGTCCTCGCGGGAGCGGATGTCCCACTCGCGCCAGGGGGCGATCACCTTCATCTCGGGCGCGAGGGCGGCGTAGGTGAGCTCGAAGCGCACCTGGTCGTTCCCCTTGCCGGTGCAGCCGTGCGCCAGCGTCTTCGCGCCGATCAGCTTCGCCACCTCCACTTGGCGGCGGGCGATGATGGGGCGCGCCATGCTGGTGCCCAGCAGGTACTTGCGTCCGTAGGTGGCCCGCGCGCGCAGCGTGGGCCAGACGTAGCCGGTGAGGAACTCCTCGCGCAGGTCCTCCACGTAGCAGGCCTTCGCGCCGCTGGCGAGCGCCTTGGCCTCGAGCCCGGCGAGCTCCTCCCCCTGCCCCACGTCGCCCGCCACGCACACCACGTCGGCGCCGTAGTTCTCCTTCAGCCAGGGAACGATGATCGAGGTGTCGAGCCCGCCGGAATAGGCCAGGACAATCGTGTTATTGGTCATCTCGCTCTCCCGAAGTGATCGTCGTCTGAGGCTGCGTCTCGATCCCAACCTTCTTAGTGCCTAGTGCCTAGTGCCTAGTGCCTAGGAAACGGCAACGAAATTCCGGCTGCGCCGAGCTACTGGGCACTAGGCACTAGGCACTTAGCACTTCCGTTCAGAGTTCCTTCACCACCGCAATCTCATCGCACGCATGCAGCTTGGGGCAGGCGCGACAGTCGCTCCACACCTTCAGCGGGAAGAGCTCCTTCGGCACCGTGCGGTAGCCCTGCTTGTGGAAGAACACGTCCTGCAGGGTCAGCGCGAACACCGTCCCGATGCCGTGCGCCGCCGCCTCGGCCTCGACGCCCGCGACCAGCTTGCGGCCGACGCCCAGGCCGTGCGCCGCCTCGCTCACCGCCAGCGAGCCCAGCTCGGCGAGCTGCGGGGTGTACACGCGCAGCGCCGCGCAGCCGATGATCCGGCCATTGTGCTCCGCCACCACGAACTCGCGGAAGTTGCGGCTGAGCTGCTCGACGGTCTTCGGCAGCATCAGCTCCTGCTTCGCGAAGCCGTTGATCAGCGGCTCCACCTGGAGCATGTCGGCCACGCGCGCCCGCCGCACCGTCACCGCGCCCGCGGGGGCGCGGGCGGCGACTCTGTCGAGGACGGCCGTCCCCGCAGGGGCCTCGAGGGTATCCATCAGCATCAGAGGACCTCGTTCAAAATCTCAACGCCCTCGGCGAGCTCGTCGTCACCGATCACCAGCGGCGGGACGATGCGCACCACGTTCGGCCCGGCCGAGCACACCAGCAGCCCCGCCTCCTGCGCCCGGGCGGCCACGTCACCCGCGGCGCCGGCCACCTCGATCCCCCAGATGAGCCCCATGCCGCGGATCTCGCGCACCTCGCCCGGGTGATCCAGCACCACCCTCTGGAGGAGGTTCGCCAGGAGGTGGCCCTTGCGCCGCACCTCTTGCAGGAACGCCGGCTCGCCGATCGTCCTCACCGTGGCCAGCGCGGCGCTCGCCACCAGCGGGCCGCCGCCGAAGGTCGTCGCGTGGTCGCCCGGGCGGATGGCCTGCGCCACCTCGTCGGTCATCAGCACCGCGCCCATCGGCAGGCCGCCGGCGAGCGGCTTGGCCACCGTCATCAGGTGCGGCGCCACGCCCGCCTGCTCGTAGGCCCAGAGCGTTCCCGCGCGGCCCAGCCCCACCTGCACCTCGTCGAAGATCAGCAGCGCGCCCGCCTCGTCGCAGAGGTAGCGCAGCGCCTTGAGGAAGGCTGGCGGCACCGGGAGCACGCCGCCCTCGGCCTGGATCGGCTCCACGATCACCGCGGCGGTGCGCTCGGGGCGGATCAGCCGGTCGGCCCCCGCCACGTCGCCGATCTCGCCGAAGCGCACGCCCGGCATCAGGGGGCGGAAGGGCTCCTGGTACGCGGGGCGGTCGGTCGCGGCCAGCGCGCCCATCGTGCGCCCGTGGAACGAGCCGTGGAAGGCCACCACCTCGGTCTTCTGCTCGCCCCCGCGCTCGCGCGCCCAGCGGCGGGCGAACTTGATGGCGCCCTCGTTGGCCTCCGCGCCGGAGTTGCAGAAGAACACGCGGTCGGCGAACGAGTGCTCCGCCAGCCACTCGGCCAGCTCGGCGGCCGGGCGGGTGTGGAAGAGGTTCGAGGTGTGGATGAGCCCCGCGTCCAGCGCCTCGCGGATGGCGTCGGCCACCACCGGCGAGCCGTAGCCCAGGGCGTTCACCGCGATCCCCGCGGTGAAGTCCAGGTAGCGCGTCCCGTCTTCGGCGATCAGGCGGCACCCCTCACCGGCGGTGAACACCGGGCCGGTGCGCTTGTAGACCTCGAGCAGGGCGCCCGTCGCGTCGAGCGTGGCAGTCGTCATCGCGTGTTCTCCATCGTGGCGGCCGCGCCCACGCGCGTGCCCGCACCAGGGTTCTCCAGCATCTCCAGCCCGCCGATCCGCACCCGCTCCACCGCTCCGGCGGCGCGGGCGGCGGCGCGCAGCTTGGGGGCCATCCCCCCCTGCGCCGTGCCGTCCGCGATCAGCGCCTCCACCGCGTCCGCGTCCACCGTCTCCATCACCGCTCCGCCCTCCAGCACCCCGGGGACGTTGGAGACGAAGAGGAGCTCCGCCGCCCCCAGCGCCGCCGCCACCGCCGCGGCGGCGTCGTCGGCGTTCACGTTCAGCGCGCCGCCGTCGGGCCCGCGCGAGACCGGGGAGACCACCGGGAGAAGCCCCTGGCCCAGCCAGGCGTGCAGCAGCTCCGCGCGCACCGACTCGATCTCCCCCGTCCGCCCCATCGACCCGCCGGCCGCGATCCGCGCCCGCAGCAGGCCGCCGTCTTCTCCCGAGATCCCCACCGCGTCGGCCCCGGCGGTGACCAGGGCGGCGGCGAGGCGCTTGTTGACCAGCCCGGAGAGGACCATCGCCACCGCGCGCATCGCCTCGGGGCTGGTGACCCGCAGCCCGTCGCGCCACTCCGGCTCGGCGCCCAGGAGGCGCTGCAGCGCGGTGACCTCCTTGCCGCCGCCGTGCACCACCACCACCGGCCCGCCGCGCCCGGCCGCCGCGGCGGCGAAGCGCGCCACCCACGCGGGGTCGTCGACCTCGTTCCCGCCGACCTTGAGCACCGTCGGTCCGGCGCTCACGCCAGCCCCTCCGCCTCGTCCAGGCCGAACATCAGGTTCAGGTTCTGCACGGCCTGCCCGGCGGCGCCCTTCAGCAGGTTGTCGATCGCCGCGACGACGATCAGCATGGGGCGCTGCGTTCCCGCCACCAGCTGCACGCCGATCGACACCAGGTTCGTCCCCACCACGTCGGCGAGCGCCGGGAGCCGGTCGGGGAGCACCTCGACGAAGGGCTCGTCCGCATAATCATCCAGCCAGGGGCGGATCGGCTCCGCGAGCGGCTCGGCGAGGGGAACGTAGATCGTCTCCAGGATCCCCCGCTTCACCGGGAGCAGGTGCGGCGTGAACACCAGCTCGGGCGCCGCGCCCTCTCCCAGCTTCCCCGCCTGGTCGCGCATCTCGGCCAGGTGGCGGTGCACGTTGCCGGCGGCGTAGGCGCGGAAGTCTTCCGCCAGCTCGGCGTAGAGGTACTCGCGCTTCGGCGACCGCCCCGCCCCGCTCACCCCCGACGCCGCGTCGACGATCACCGGCCCGGCCACCAGGCCGCGGCGCACCAGCGGCGCCAGCGCGAGGAGGGCGGCGGTGGGATAGCACCCCGGGTTGGCCACCAGCTCCGCCCGGGCGATCCGCTCCCGGTGCAGCTCGGGAAGGCCGTACACCGCGTCCCACGCCCACTCCGGGGTGTCCGCCCCGATCACCCGCAGGTCGTTGGAGAAGTCGACCACCTTCGCCCCCGCCTCGCGCGCCGCGAGCACCCAGCGGGCGCTCTCGCCGTGCGGGAGGCAGCAGAACACCGCGTCGCAGCGCGCGAGGTCGGCGTCGGCGATGGGCGTGAGGGCGAGGTCGGGCGCGCCGCGCGCGAGGGCAGACAGCTTCGCCCCCGCTTCGCTCTCCGAGCTTGCGAGGGCGATCTCCGCCTTCCCGTGCCTCGCCAGCAGGCGGATCGCCTCCCGGCCCGCGTATCCCGAAGCGCCCAGGATCCCGACCCGGACGCGAGAGTTTCCATTCATTGCACTGAATGTATATGCAATTGGCTGAATCGTCAACCGTTTTTCTGCATAAATACGCAGAGGAACCGTGGGAACTGCTCGCGGTTCCTCTGCGTGGCCCGGAGAGCTTTTTCTTACTTCGAGGCTTCATCGCTGGCGCAGAGCTCGTCCGTACCCGCGGCCGTGGCGCCCTCTCCCTGCGCCTTAGAGCGCAAACCCTCTCCCGTACCGGGAGAGGGGGTGGCCGCCGCGCAGGCGCACCCTGCGCAAAGCGTTGCGAGATCAGCGCTTTCGCTGCCGGAGGAGGTAGCGCAAGTACCTGGGAATTCTACCTCTCCCGGTACGGGAGAGGTGGCGAGCCTGAGCGAGCCGGAGAGGGCGCTGAGCCGGAGAGGACGCCAGGATCAGTCGTCCGCGGGGGAGAGGGAGCGGGCGGTGTAGGTCTGGAAGAAGGCGCGCGCCTCCTCCAGGTCGGCAGGGGAGATGAAGCCGGGGCCGAGCGCCTCCGCCCCGGCGAGCGCCAGCTCGAACAGGTCGCGCGCCGCGCCGCCGATGTGCGCGTCCGCGAGCCCCACGCGGCCGGCGCGCTCCAGCAGCGCGGGGTCGGGAGCGCCCACGATCTCGCGCGCCGCCTCGAAGGTGGGCGCGTGGTAGGTGAGGCCGGCGAAGAAGACGAGCGGTGCCGCGTACCATTCGGGGGAGACCGCATCGGCGCCGCGCACCTCGACGAAGCCCTTCGGCCGCACGTCGGGGAAGAGGGTGGTGAGATGGGACTTCCACTGCTCCTCCGTCACCCGGCCGCGCTCGTTCCAGGCGCGGAAGGGGAGCCACTCGTCCGTCGCGTAGGGGAGGAGGATGGCGGGCGCGTCGAGCGCGAAGCGCAGGTATTCGGGGACCGGGTCATCCGCGTCGGCGGCGAAGATGCCGGTGCGGCCGCCGTCCAGCTCGCGCCAGACGCGCGCGCGGAAGCTGCGCTCCCCCGTCGGCCGGCCGCGGTAGACGGGGGAGTTGGCGAAGACGGCGATGGTGTACGGCGCCAGCGCGTTCAGGAAGCGCCACCGCGCGAAGGCGTCGGCGCCCCAGTCCAGGTTGCACTGGAAGGCGGCCGTCTGGCGCATCATCCGCGTGCCGCCGGTGCCGCAGTGCTCCATGAAGCGCGTGAGGCGCACGTAGCGCTCGCCGGGGAGCTGCAGCGGCACCTCGTCGACCGACCCCAGCGGCTCGATCCCCACGCTCAGGAGGTCGATCCCCTCCTCGCGCGCCTCGGCGACCAGGCGCGGCACCACCCCCCGCAGGCTGGCCAGCAGCGCCGAGGCCGAGCGGAAAGGCGGCGCGGAGAGCTCCACCTGCCCGCCCGGCTCGAAGGTGATCGTCCCCCCGTCCGGCAGCACCCAGTTGGGCATCCCGTAGACCGACGCCGTCTCCTTCCACCCCGCGCGCGCGGCGAAGCGGAAGAGGAAGGGGAGGGTGGAGCGGGCGCCGTCCGGCGCGCAGATGGGGAGCTGCGCGCGCGTCTCCGCGTCCACCGGGATCAGCTCCACCTCGGCGCCGATCGTGGGCGGGCGCAGCGTGCGGCGGCGCGCGCCGAACGCGTTGTCGCGCAGGTCCGCGGCGAGCCAGTCCAGCTCCAGCATCAATCCCCGTGGGCCAGGAGGATCGCGTACAGTCCGTCCGCGTCGGTCTCCCACTCCGCCAGCCGCATCCCCGCCTGCGTGAGCATCGCCTCCACGCTCGCGCGGTCGTGCTTGCACGAGATCTCGGTGCGGATGCTCTCCCCCGCTTCGATCCGCACCTCGCCCACGCCGGGGATGGTGACGACCTGCGGCGTGAAGGCGTGCAGGTGCATCTCGATGCGGTGCAGCTCGCGGCGATAGAAGGCGCGGTGGTCGAAGGCGTCCGGATCGAAGTCGGCGCCTGCCAGGGCGTTCAGCACCCGCAGCATGTTGCGGTTGAACTCGGCGGTCACGCCCGCGGCGTCGTTGTAGGCGGCCTCGATCACCGCCGGGTCCTTGCGCTGGTCGACGCCCATCAGGAAGGCGTCGCCCGGCCGCATCCGCGCGCGGACGCCGCGGAGCAGCGCCACCGCCTCGTCCGGCGCGAAGTTGCCGATGGTGCTCCCCAGGAAGGCGTGCAGCGTGGGCCCGGGCAGCCCCGGCGGGAACGCGAACTCCGCCGTCATGTCCGCGACGACGGGGACGACCTCGAGCGCGGGATAGTCGGCCGTCAGCCGGAGCGCCGTCGCCTCCAGAAAGTCGGCGCTCACGTCGACCGGGACGTAGGCCGCGCCGCCGACGGTGGAGACGATGGCGTCGAGCACGATGCGCGTCTTCTCCGCGCTCCCGGCGCCGAGTTCCACCAGCGCGCGCGGGCGCAAGTCCCCGATCCACGCCGGCATCCACCGCTCCAGCAGCGCCCGCTCGGTGCGCGTCAGGTAGTACTCGGGGAGGCGGGTGATCTCCTCGAACAGCTCGGAGCCGCGCTCGTCGTAGAAGTACTTGGGCGGCAGCTCCTTCTGCGGGCGCGAGAACCCGTCGCGCAGCTCCGCCAGCATCTCCGCCGCGGCGGACGTCGCCGTCTCAGTCATCGCGCACGATCCGGAAGCCGCTGAAGATCTGCCGGCGGATGGGGTAGTCCCAGTTGCGGAAGGTGCCGCGGATGGCGCCCGGGCGCGTGGCCCAGCTCCCCCCGCGCAGCACCTTGTAGTCCGGCCCGAAGAAGACCTCGGAATATTCCTTGTACGGGAAGGTCTCGTAGCCGGGATAGGGCGCGAAGTCGCTGCTGGTCCACTCCCACACGTCGCCGATCATCCCGTAGCAGCCGATCGGGGAAACGTTGCGGGGATAGGCGCCCACCTGCGCCGTCTCGAAGGCGAGCTGGTCGAGGTTCGCGTCCAGCGGGCTGGGCGGCTCGTCGCCCCAGGGATAGGTGCGCTTCGTCCCCGCCGCGGGATCCCAGGTGGCGGCAGCCTCCCATTCCTGCTCGGTGGGGAGGCGCCCGCCGGCCCACCGCGCGTACGCCTCCGCCTCGTACCAGCAGACGTGGCAGACGGGGCGGGCCGGATCGACCTCCATCTCCCGGTCCATCGAGCGGGTCATCCACGTCCCGTCATCCTCGTGCGTCCAGAACTGGGGCGCGACCAGGCCGGCCTCCTGCCGCCACGCCCACCCCTGCTCGCTCCACAGCTCGGGGCGCTCGTATCCCCGGTCGGCGATGAAGCGCTGGTAGTCGCCGTTGGTCACCGGCCACGCGCCGATGCGGAAGGGCTTCAGCTCCACCCGGTGGCGCGGGCGCTCGTTGTCGTAGGCGGCGGAGCGGTCGTCGGTGCCGATCTCCACCGCGCCGCCGGGGAAGCGCACCATCCCGTCGGCGTCGGCGGCCACGGGGGCGCCGGGGGGCGGGGCGATGGCGCGCGGGGCGCGGTAGAAGGGCTCCTTGAGCTGGAGCGCCTGCAGGATGGTCTCGTTGTGCTGGTACTCGTGCTGGAGCACCATGCGGTAGACGTAGCCGTCGCGCAGCAGCGGGTCGTCGTCGCCCTTCGGCGCGCCGCCGTTGGCCACGCTCCGGAGGACGCGCTGGCGGGTGGTGGCGAGGTTGTCGAGCGAGTCGCCGAGCCCGGGGAGCTGCAGCTTGCCGCGGACGGAGCGGGGGTTCTCGAAGGGGTTGAACATCCCCGGCATCTCCCCGAACTCCACCGGCCCCTCGAGGTTGCGGATCAGCCAGAGCTCCTCGAAGTGGGCGATGTGCCCCAGGTCCCAGACGATGGGGCTCATCAGCGTGTTGTGCTGCGCCATCAGCTCCGCCTCGGGGACGGAGGCGACGAGGAGGAGCGTGCGCGTGCGTGCGTCCAGCAGCTCGTCCGCCAGCTCTCGCGCGGACGGGGCGCGGCCGTGCGTGGGGATCATCGTGTCCGGGGCAGGAGGGTTTCCGCGCGGATGGGCCGGTTGTAAGCTATGCGCGGTTGCGCGGCGATGCCACACTTTTGGACAGCACCGCCAGTTTTGCGTGCCATGGGCGGTAGCAAGAAGGTGGCCTCGCGGGGGTTGGAAGGAGTACGACGGGTTGGAGTACGATGGGTTGGAAACCCGCCGCTGGAACGGCACGAAGTCCGCCTGCGCGGACTCCGGACCGACGCCCTGGCAGCGGAACCCACCATCGACGCGATCCGAATCCCACGCACACCACGCCCGGTCCCCGACGAATGTCATCCTGAGCGCCGCCGCTGCGCCTCGCTCGCGTTCGCACCACATTCAGGCGGCGGCCGAAGGATCTGTAGCGTCGGCAACGACACCGTCTCGGTTGCGCAACGAACGGCCACGATCAACGTTCGATTCACGCACCGCGGTCACGGTTACAGTCGATACGGCGCACCCCAGGAGATCGGATTTCGGATGACGGCATCTCCCGCATGACAGCCAATCGCACCGCACTCTCGGCGGACGGCGTGACCAAGCGCTACGGTGCGTCCGTGGCGCTCGACGGCGTGTCGCTGGAGGTCGCGGCGGGGGAGTGCGTGGCGCTCGTCGGCGAGAGCGGATCGGGGAAGACGACGCTGCTGCGCTGCTTCAACCGGATGACGGAGTGGGACGCCGGCACCGTGCGGGTGGACGGCGAGGACGCGGCGGCGCTGGACCCCGTGGAGTTGCGGCGCCGCGTGGGCTACGTGCCGCAGGAGGGCGGGCTGCTCCCGCACTGGACGGTGCTCCGCAACGCCGCGCTCGTCCCCTGGCTCCGCGGCGACACCGGCGCCGAGGCGGCCGCGGCCGAGGCGCTGGCCCGCGTCGGCCTCCCGGCGGTGGAGTTCGGAGGCCGCTGGCCGCGGGAGCTTTCCGGCGGCCAGCGGCAGCGCGTCGCCATCGCGCGGTCGCTGGCGGCGAGCCCCACGATCATGCTGCTCGACGAGCCGTTCGGCGCGCTCGACGCCATCACCCGCGCCGAGCTGCAGACGGCGTTCGACGAGCTCCGCCGCGCGACCGGCATCACCGCCGTCTTCGTGACCCACGACCTGCACGAGGCCGCGCTGCTGGCCGACCGTGTCGCCGTGCTCCGCCGCGGCCGCATCGAGCAGGTCGCCCCGCCCGCCGAGCTCCTCGCCCGCCCCGCCACCGACTACGTCCGCGACCTCCTGGCGCGCGCGAGGATGGTGGCCGCGTGACCAGGGCTGCGGGGGCTGGCGGGCGAATGAATTCGCGGCAACAACGGCCCGAAGTCCGCCTTCGCGGACTCGAGGCCGCAACTGCACTGCACCAGGACAGTGGCTGGCGTTGCCGAGGATCGAGCTACAGCACGGGTGTGGGGATGAAATCGAGGCTGGGAGTCCGCGAAGGCGGACTTTGGGCAGTTGTTGCAGCGATTTCAATCGCCCTGCTCTCCGCCGCACCTGTCCCGGCCCAGCAGCCCGAATCCCCCTCGCCCGGACCGTCCCGCCCCGTCGTCGTCGCCTCCAAGCCGTTCGGGGAGAGCTACCTGCTGGCGGAGATGTTCGCGCAGGTGATGGAGGCGCGCGGCATCGCCGTAGACCGGCGGCTGGGGCTGGGGGCGACGGAGATCGCGTTCGGCGCGCTGCGCACGGGGGCGATCGACGTCTACCCCGAGTACACGGGGACGGGGCTGACCGCCATCCTGCACCAGCAGCCGCGGGGGGATGCGGGCGCCGTGTTCGGCCGCGTCTCGCGCGAGTTCGAGGCGCGCTGGGGGGTGCACTGGCTGCCGCCGCTCGGCTTCGAGAACACCTACGCCATCGCCGTGCGCCGCGAGACCGCGCGCAAGTACGGCCTGCGCACGCTGAGCGACCTTGCGCGGGCGGCGCCGCAGCTCACCGCCGGGTTCACGCCGGACTTCATCGGCCGCCCCGACGGACTCCCCGGGCTGGCGCAGGCATACGGGCTGCGGCCGCGCGCCGTGCGCTCGCTGGTGCAGGCGGTGAAGTATCAGGCGCTCGCCCAGGGCGCCGTCGACGTGGTGGACGGCTACTCCACCGACGGCCTGCTGGCGAAGTACGACCTGGTGGTGCTGGAGGACGACCGCGCCTTCTTCCCCCCGTACCAGGCCGCCGCCATGGTCGGCCCCCGCCTCTGGCGCGAATCCCCCGCCGCCGTGGCCGCGCTCTCCCGCCTCAGCGGCCGCCTGGACGTGGCGAAGATGCGCGAACTGAACCGCCGCGTGGAGGTCGACGGCCGCCCCGTCGCCGAGGTCGCGCGCGAGGCGCTGCGGGAGATGGGGATCCTCGGGAGCGAGGGACGCACACGGACGGGCGCCCGCCCCGCGAGCGGCGGAGAGTCGCTCGGCGCCTTCATGTGGGCGCGGCGCGGCGAGCTGCTGGCGGACACGGTGCGGCACCTGCTGCTGGTGCTCGTCTCGCTGCTGGCGGCGGTCGCCGTGGCGGTGCCGCTGGGGGTGATGCTGGAGCGCGCGCGCCCCTCCGCGGCCGAGGGATTGATCCGCGGCGCGGGCGTGCTGCAGACCATCCCCAGCATCGCGCTGCTGGCGTTCATGATCCCGCTACTGGGGATCGGGGTGGCGCCGGCGCTGGTGGCGCTCTGGCTGTACTCGCTCTATCCCATCCTCCGCAACACCTACAGCGGCGTGCGCGACGCGGACGCAGGCGCGACGGAGGCTGCGCGGGCGCTGGGGATGAGCCCGCGGCAGGTGCTTCGCCACGTCCGCCTCCCCCTCGCCGCGCCGTCCATCATGACCGGCATCCGCACCGCCGCCGTGATCGACGTCGGCACGGCGACGCTGGCGGCCTTCATCGGCGCCGGCGGCCTGGGCGACCCGATCGTGGCCGGCCTCGCGCTCACCGACTCGCGGATGATCCTCTCCGGCGCCATCCCCGCCGCCCTGCTGGCGCTGGTGGTGGATGCCGCCCTCGCCCTGGCGGAGCGCGGGGTGCGGCCGCGGGGGCTTGCGCCCGAGCGGTAGCCGCCGGCGAGACCTGGCGTGGACGTTGCCCCGGCGAGGGAGGGCGAGCGCCGGGGGCGAATGAAAGGCGGCAACAACGGCCCGAAGTCCGCCTTCGCGGACTCTCGCCCTCCGCTCCCGGGCACACAACGGGCTGTGGCGTGGCCGCGGCAGCGCGCCTTCGCCGGCTTCGCACGGGTCGAGCCGCGAGCGAAGCGAGCCTCAGTCCCTCCCCCAGGTTGTTTGGGGGGAGGGACCGGCGCGAAGCGCCAGGGGGAGGGACCGGCGCGAAGCGCCAGGGAGAGGGACCGGCGCGAAGCGCCAGGGGGAGGGACCGGCGCGAAGCGCCAGGGAGAGGGCCCACCGCGGACGGCGCGCGCACCGTGGGGTGATTCCGGCAACCAACCTGGAGGGACGATGGCGCGCTATCGCATGAAGCAGCGGCTGATCTCGATCGGGGAGGACTACGTGATCGAGGACGCGGACGGGAAGCCGGTCTATCGGGTCGACGGGAAGGTGCTGACGCTGCGCGAGACCTTCGTGATCGAGGACCTGCAGGGGCGCGAAGTCGCCACGATCCGCGAGAAGAAGCTCGCGCTGCGCGACAGCATGAAGATCCTGCGCGGCGGCAACACCATCGCGACGGTGCGGAAGGCGTGGCTCACCCCCTTCCGCGACCGCTTCGACATCGACGTGGAGGGCGGCGAGGAGCTGCAGGCGAAGGGCGACCTGCTGGACCACGACTACGAGATCCGCCGCGGCAGGCAGGTGGTCGCGCAGATCTCCAAGCGCTGGTTCTCGCTCCGCGACAGCTACGGCATCGACGTCGCGCCGGGCGAGGACGACGCGCTGGTGCTTGCGATCGCCGTGGCCATCGACGAGATGGCGCACGACCCGGACGAGGAAAAAGGCTGATAAAACCGGATCACGATGCCGTTTCTCCCGCGAGTTGCGTCGGGAATGGCACGTGGTATGCACTATGGAATCGTGCGAGCGAAGTCGTCTGGGTGGGGCGACGGAGCCGCGAGTAAACACGGCGGGGTGCGAGCGCAGTTGCTCGCACCCCGCCGCGATTTCGTGTGCGCTCCCTCCGTGCCTCCCTGCCCTCCGTGTGACACCAAATCCGTTTGAACACTTTGTGTACGCACCCACCCCAACGACGTCATCCTGAGGCCGGCCAAGCTGCAACCTCCGTGTGAGGAATGACTTGCAGGCCGAAGGATCTATAACCGCGTCAGCACGTGAGTCAGTGGAGATGCGCCAACGCTATCCCCGGATTTGGTGTGAACTCAGCCGTCGCCAAGGGCGGAGAGCAGCTCGTCCATGGCGATGGAGCACCCGCGCGCCTCCGCCCCCCGCGCGCGGCCGAGCACGCGGAAACCCTCGGGCGTGGTGAATCCCAGGTCGGCCGTCTGGATCGCCATCACCGAATCGAGGTTGGCGAGATCGAGGTGGCGCAGCACGCCGACCTGGCCGCACGGGAGCGGCCGCAGCGTCTCTGGGTCCGCCGCCACGGTGCGCACCCACGCCGGGCCGACGTGCACGCGCTCGGCCGGCGCGGCGGCGCGCCCCGCCACGCCATCGTAGAACTGCGAGCTCATTTCCGTCATCCCGTACTCGTTCACGCACCACGCGGGCGCGATCCCCAGCCGATCTTCGATGGCGGCGTACAGCTCCTCGCGCGTAACCTCGCGCGAGCGGCCCTTGAATCCCCCCGTATCCATCACCCGCGAACCCTCCGGCAGCCGGAAGCGCTCGCCCGCCGCCCGCAGCGCGTCCAGCCAGTGCACGAACGCGAACGCCGTCCCCGGGATGCAGACAGGCGTCCGGTCGGCCTCGGCGGCACGGAGCGCGCCGGACAGCGCCTGGTGCGCAATGCCGCCATCGGCGCTGACGAACCAGCCGCTCCCCGGCGCGCCGAAATCGCGCACCACCTCGCCGGCCATGTGCGAGAGCGACGAGTCGGGGAGCTCGGCCGGGCTGGGGACGAGGGAGAGGATGAGCGGGCGCGCGCCATCGGCGAGGAGGTGCGCCGAGAAGCCGGCGCGCAGCGCGGCGTCGTAGAGCGACAGGTCGGGGAGGTAGTGCGCGCCGCGGCGCTCGCGGCCCTGCGTGGTGCCGCTGGTGCGGAACACGGCCGCGGCGCCGGCGGAATCTCCGCACACCAGGGCCGCGGCCTTGAACGCGTCGGTGGGAACGGCGGGGACGCCCATCCATCCCTCCACCGTCTCCGGCGTGGCGCCGCGCCGGTCGCAGAAGGCGCGGTAAGGCTCGTTGCACGCGTACTGGTGCGCGAACACCTCGCGGGCGAGCGCGTCGAGCTCCGCGTCGCCCATGGGCGCGTGCGCGCCGCGGGCGATCACCGCCAGCAGGCGCGCCCGCAGTCCGTCCGCCGGCTGTCCCCTGTCCCCTGTCCCCTGTCCCCTGCCGTTCACCACCCCTGCCGCTCGCGCAGCCCGGTGACGTGCGCCACGTGGTGCCGCCCGTGCCAGGCGTACAGCCCCAGCGTCTGGTCGATGCGGATCTCGCCCCACTCCGGGTGGCGGAAGGCGCGCTGCCACTGCTCCTCGTCCATCGCGCGCAGCAGGTGCAGCCAGCGCTCGTGCAGCGCGTCGAGCAGGGTGAGCGAGGTCTCGATCGGCGTCTCGCGCACGTCGGGGAGCCTGGCCCACTCCGCCTCGTCGTAGGTCTTGATCGCGGGCGTGTCTTCCGTGAGCGCCAGCTTGAAGCGGACGAAGGCGTTCATGTGGCTGTCGGGAACGTGGTGCACCACCTGCCGCACCGTCCATCCGCCGTCGCGGTAGGGCGTGTCGAGCTGCTCGTCCGACAACCCGCGGACGGCGTCGCGCAGCTTCGCCGGCGCCTCCGCGATCTGCCCGATCCACACCTTCCGCTGCTCGGCGGTGATCTCGTCCGGCGGCGTATACCTTCCCACGGGATACCGCGGATCGTCCATGGTGCGCTCCGTCGTGTCGGGGAATTCGTTCAGGTGCGCGATAAAGTATGAAGATCTCACACGAAGGCACAGAGACACGGAGAGCGCGACGAGCTTCTCTCCGTGTCTCCGCGTCTTTGCGTGAGACGAAATCCGTTGCCGTTTCAGCGCGTGTAGCTCGCCAGCAGGGTGCCGAGGTTCTGCTGGATGCCGCGCGAGCCGCCGGTGTTGCGGCCGTTGTGGATCATCGAGAACACCACCGTCTCGCCGCCCGCCGTCTTCACGAACCCCGAGAGCGAGCGCACCCCGCGGATGTAGCCCGTCTTCGCGTGCAGGTTCCCCGCGGCCGGCGTGCCCACGAACAGCCGGTTCAGCGTGCCGTCCGGCTTCCCCGCCACCGGCAGCGCCTCGTGGAAGACCTGCTTCCACGGCTGCTGGTCGGCGTAGCTCATCGCCAGCACCAGGGCGTAGGCGCTGGTGCGGTTGTCCGCCGAGAGCCCCGAGCCGTCCGCCTGCCAGAGCTGCCCGAACGGCACCCCCGCGCGGTCGTGGAAGAAGGTCGCCGACGCCGAGCCGCCCTTCACGTAGCTCCCCTGTCCGGTGTTCTTCGCCACCGCCGCCTTCCAGAAGTGCTCGGCGAAGAAGTTGTCGGAGTGCCGGAGCGCCTGGGGGATCATCTCCGCCAGGGTGATGGAGTAGTGGCGGTGGACGAGCTTCGCGCCCGCCGGCGTCTTCCCCAGCCGGATCGGGCCGCTCACCGTGATCCCCGCCTCCCTCAGCGCCTGGCGGAGCGCCGCGGGAGCCAGCAGCGCCGGCTCGTTGGCGCCCACCCCGTAGCGGTTGCCGCGCCCGCCCGGCGCGCCGCGCACGATGATGGTGTCGTTGTCGGGCTTGCGCGCCGCCATCGCCCGGCCGCTGCGCTGCTTCCACACCACGGGGATCTCGGTCACTCCCTCGGGCATGGTCACCACGCCGCCGGGAGCGGCGGGGTCGAGCCGCACCCAGAGCATGTTGCGCGCGTAGGGGAGCCCGCTCACCGTGGGCGCGTACTGCGCCGCGCCGTTGCCGGTGTCGTTCGGCCAGTTCGGCCCGTGGTGCTTGCCGTCGTCGATGGTGGCGTCGGCCACGATCCCGCCCTGCACGCTCGTCACACCCCGGCTCTTCAGCGCCTGCGCCATCACCCGCAGCGACTTGAGCGGGTCGCGGTCGTACTCCGGATAGCCGAACGCCGGGTCGCCCGAGCCGCGCAGCACCAGGTCGCCGTTCACCACGCCGTTCTGGATCGTGCCCGCCACCAGCAGGTCGGTGGGGAAGCGGTACTCCGGCCCCAGCTCGTCCAGCGCCCACACCGCGCCGAACACCTTGTTGTTCGAGGCGGGGATCTTCGGCTGGTCGGCGTTGATGGCGAAGAGCGTCTCCTTGCGGTCCAGCGAGTAGGCCATCAGCGACCACTCCGCCGCGCCGCTCCCCACCAGCGCCTCGGCCTGCGCCTGCAGCGGCCCGCCGGGCTTCGCCGCGTCGGCGGGGATCACGCGCGCGTCCACGGGCCCGCCGGGCGGGAGCGAGTCCATGGCGGCGCGCATGCGGGCGGCGTCGGCGATGGCGGTGGCGCGGGTCCCGTAGACCGCCACCCCCCCGCCCAGCAGGGCGGCGGTAAGGGCGGCGACGACGGCGGAGCTGCTGCTGAACTTCATCGGAGGCTCTCCCTCGGGGTGGACTCGGGCTCGGCGTCAGGCGACCGCGGGCGTCACCAGCGGCGGTTCGTCGGCCGCGGGCGACGGCGTGGCGGGCGCCGCCGCGGCGGAGGGCGGCGGCGCGGCGTCCGCGGCGGCCGGCGCGCGGCCCTCCGACAGCTCCTCCAGGATCATCTGCTGCAGCTTGAACGAGGAGCGGGTGTTCTCCTCCACGTCGATCAGCAGCTCGAAGAGCCCGGCGGCGGCCAGGAACACCACGGCGATCAGGATGGAGCCGACGAACAGGGCCCCGCTCTGCGAGGCGCTGGTGCGCGAGGTGCCCAGGCTGGAGAGGAAGATCAGCGCCCCCACGGCGAAGACGATCACCCCGATGAAGCGCATGATCCCCAGCAGCACGCGCAGGCTGCCGTAGCGCTGCTCGACGCCGGCCAGCCGCCGGGGAGCGCGCCGCTCCTTGAGGCGGGCGCCGCAGTTGGGGCAGCGCTGCACGGTGGGGTCCTCCACCGTGGTGCCGCACTGGGTGCACTGGACCGGTGTGCTGAACAGGTGAAGGGACATGGCGTCGCCGTCTGGTTCGCGTGTGCCCGGGTCCCGGTGGGCCGTTCGGAGGTCGCGGGAACCCGGGCGGAAGGGTGCTCCGAGTGCCGGTTTCGGGAGCAACGCGCGTGCCACGGAAATCGTTGTCGAGAGCCGGGTTACGGGCACGGCCCTCTCCCTGGCGCTACGCGCCGGTCCCTCCCCCGAACCGCCGGGGGAGGGACGGAGGCTCGCTTCGCTCGCGGCTCCTCGGAGCGTGCTCCGCCGCCGGCGAGTCGCCCCGGCTGCGGGGTGGCTCGTCGCGTGCTTCGGTGTCGAGGAAGCACCACGGGTGGAGTCCACGGAGGCGGACTTCGTGTGGTGTTGCCGCGGATTTATCCGCCCGTCCCCACCCGCCCTTCCTCCAGCTCCAGGTCGCACCAGCGGACCAGGTCGCGGAGCGGCGGGTGCCCGAC
>JBJMPM010000016.1:0-3794 GCA_045803205.1 Longimicrobiaceae bacterium | reverse complement strand
ACTCCCGCACTCCCGCACTCCCGCACTCCCGCACTCCCGCACTCCCGCACTCCCGCACTCCCGCACTCCCGCACTCAGGCGTACGCCCGCGCCTGCATCTGATACAGCTCCGCGTACAGCCCGTCGCGCACGATCAGCTCGTCGTGGCTGCCGAGCTCCGTGACGCCGCCCTCGTCGATCACCAGGATGAGGGCGGCGGAGCGGACGGTGCTGAAGCGGTGGGAGACCAGCACCGTCACCCTCCCCCGCGCCGAGCCCTCGCGCGCCTCGGCGGCGTAGCGCTCGAAGAGCGCGTGCTCGGCCAGGGCGTCCAGGGAGGCGGTGGGCTCGTCGAAGAAGACGACCAGGGGGTCCCGGCGCATGAGCGCGCGGCCCAGCGCCAGCTTCTGCCACTGCCCGACGGAGAGGTCCACCCCGCCGGCCCACCGCGCCCCCAACTGCGTCGCCGCGCCGGAGGGGAGCGCGGCCAGGACGTCCGCGGCGCCCGCGCGCTCCAGCGCGGCCTCCATGGCCCCGGGCTCGCCCAGGCGCGGGAGGTCGCCCACGCCCACCGTCTCCCCCGCCGTGAGCTCGAAGCGGGCGAAGTCCTGGAAGGCGGCGGAAAGGCGCCCGCGCCACGCGTCCACGTCGATCTCCGCCATGTCCACCCCGTCCACCAGGATGCGCCCCTCGGTGGGCTCGTACATCCGGCAGAGGAGCTTGACCAGCGTGGTCTTCCCCGCCCCGTTCTCGCCCACGAAGGCGACGATGGAGCCGGCGGGGACGCGGAAGGAGACGTCCCGGAGCGCCCACCGCCCGGTGCCCGGGTAGCGGAAGGAGACGCGGTCGAAGACGATCCCCTCCTCCAACCGCTCCGGCGCCGGCGCGCGCCCCGGATGGGCGTCGCGCTGGGCGCGGGCGTAGTCCTGCAGCCAGAGCATCCGCCCGGCGGCGCGGAGCATCTCGCCCAGCCCGGAGAGCGCGCGCACCGGCTCGACGACGCTGGAGATGAGCTGCTGCCCCAGGTACACGGTCATCACCACCTCACCGGGGGTGGCCAGGCCCTGGGCGGCGCGCCAGAGCATCAGCATCACCGCCCCGGCCAGCCCGGCCAGGAAGAGCATCTCGCCGGCGAGCTCCAGCAGCGCCATCCGGGCGCGGACGGCGCGGAGGTCGGCGCGCACCTCGCGGAAGGCGGCCGTGAAGCGCCCCAGCATCTCGCGGCGGAGCCCGAAGACGCGCAGCTCCATCCCCGCGACGCGGTCGGCCGTGAGCGCCTGCAGGGAGCGGGCGCGCCGCTGCCCGGGGGCGGTGCGGGTCTCGGCGTCGCGCAGCCAGCGCTGCTGCACGGCGGCCAGGGGGAGGGCGGGGAGGGCGAAGGGAACCAGGAGCAGGAGCCAGGGGCTGACCAGGGCCAGCGCCACCAGCGTGACCACCCCCACCACGACGGTGTTCGACGTGTAGACCAGTGCGTTGAGCGAGCTCCCCAGCACGCCCCGCTGCTGGCGCAGCACCTCCAGCCGGTCCTGGAACTCGGGGTGCTCGTGGTGCTCCACCCCGGGAAGGCCGGCGGAGATGGCGGCGATGCGCCGGTCCAGCTCCAGCCCCACGGCCTCGGCCAGGCGGTTGCGGATCCAGGCGCCCGCCCACCGCGTCGCGAAGCCGCCGGCGCGGACGGCGGCGATCCCCGCCACCCCCCACGCCATCCGCCGCGTGTCCCCCGCCAGCGCGGCGTCGGTCACCACGGCCAGGCACCAGGCCAGCAGCGGCCCCTGCAGCTGGCCCAGGGGCTCCAGCAGCAGCCCGGCGCTGCGCCAGGGATCGGTGCGCCACGCCGCCCCCACCAGCAGGGCGATGGCGCGCAGCTGCTCACGCATGGGCGGTCTCCTCTCCCACGCCGGCCGGCGCGGCGGCGAACCGCTCGGCCTGCAGGCGGAACAGGGTGGCGTAGCGGCCGGCGGCGGCCATCAGCGCATCGTGCGGTCCGTCCTCCACCACGCGCCCCCCGTCGATCACCACGATGCGGTCGGCGCGGCGCACGCTGGACAGGCGGTGCGACACCAGGATGGTGGTGACCCCGCGGGTCACCTCCAGGAAGCGCTCGAACAGCTCCGTCTCGGCCCGCACGTCCAGCGAGGCGGTGGGCTCGTCCAGGATCAGCAGCCCGGCGCCGCCGCGCACCGCGGCCAGCGCCCGCGCCAGCGCCACCCGCTGCCACTGCCCGCCGGAGAGGTCGGCGCCGCCCTCGTACTCGCGCGAGAGGACCGTCTCCCACCCGTGCGGGAGGCGGCCGGGAAGGTCGCCGGCGCCGGCGTCGTCCAGCGCGGCCTGCAGCGCCGCGGTGTCGCCGGCCAGGGGAAGGTGCCCGAAGGCCACGTTCTCGCGGAGCGGGAGCGGGTAGCGGACGAAGTCCTGGAAGATGACCGCCACCCGCCCCCTCGCCTGCTGGAGCGGCGCGCCGCCGTCCAGCGTGATGCGCCCGTCCTGCGGCGCGTAGAAGCCGCACAGCAGCTTGACGAGCGTGCTCTTTCCCGCCCCGTTCTCGCCCACGATGGCCAGCGACTGCCCGGCGGGGACCTCCAGGTCCAGCCCGTCGAGCGTGGGCGCCTCGCGGCCGCGGTAGGTGAAGCGGACGCCGTCCAGCCGCAGCGCCACCCGCTCCGGTGGCGCCGGGAGCGCCGGGGCGGAGGCGAGCGCCCGCGCCGGCGCGCCGTGCTCCTCCTCGAACGACGGCGTCGGCGCGCCGTCGGTGAGCCGCTCCACGCGGTCGGCCAGGTTCAGCGACTGCGAGAGGAAGTACTGCTGGTCGCCCACGATCCCCAGGTCCATCGTGGCGATGACGGCCTGCACGAAGACCACGAGCGCGGCGGCGGTGAGCGCGCCCTCCGAGGCCGCCGTCGCCAGCGCGCCCAGCACCACCGCGTGCGAGACGGCCAGCGCGGCGGCGGTGGCGGTGCTGAGCCCGCGGCTGGCGCGGCGGCTGCGCCACATCAGCCGCAGCGCGTCCAGCCAGGCCTCGCCGTAGCGGCCCACGATCCAGTCGGCCAGGCCGAAGACGCGCACCTCCTTGGCGGCGGGCGCCTCCACGGCCAGCGAGCGCACGTACTCGGCGCGGCGCAGGAGGACGGGGCCGTCGCTGTTGTCGAAGCTGATCCCGTTCTCGGTGACCTTGAGGAAGAGGCGGCTGGTCAGGTGCCAGGCAGCGGCCAGCAGGAGCGGCGCCCACCAGTGGAAGGCCAGGAGCACCACGAAGGCGCCGATCCCCCGCACCCGGGTGGTGGCCAGCATCCCCAGCGACGCGGCCGTGCGCCGCAGCACCCCGCGCCGTTCGGTCTCGTGGACGGCGTGCAACTGGTCGGAGCGGGCGGGGTCGTCCAGCGCCTCCAGCCCGGGAGTGCCCAGGGTGACGCCGGCGACCCGCCGGTGCACCTCCAGCGCGAGCCCGTCGTCGAGCACGCGGGCCTGGTGGGTGGCGGCGGTGGCGCAGAGGGCGCGGCCGGCCAGCGCCAGCACCACGGCGGCGAAGGCCAGCAGCGCGGGGCGCGCCGCGACCCCGTCCAGCCCCTGCCCCGCCACGGCGGGAAGCGCCTGGACGAAGGCGCCGGTGGCCAGGATCATCGCGGTGGGGAGGAGGCCCGCGGCCAGCACCAGCGCCACCCACGCCGCCAGCGTCCCGCGCCCCGCCGCGCCCAGCAGTCCGATCAGGGCGCGCCAGCGGGCGGCGCGCGTGCCGAAGCTCGGGGCGGCGCTCGTCGGGCCACCTCCGGCCGCGGCGGGACCGCGGAGGCGGGGGGCGCGGCGTCCGCCAGCGCGCG
>JBJMPM010000044.1:0-28125 GCA_045803205.1 Longimicrobiaceae bacterium | reverse complement strand
AGGGCCCCGACGCGTACAAGCCCTTCCGGGAGAAGCAGGACGGCTGCATCAAGGTCGTGCTCAAGCCCTGGAACGGAGGGGCGCTTCGCGCCGAGACGCAGAGGAACTGAGAGGACGCAGAGGAACGACTCTGCGTTCTCGGCGAAGCCCCTCAGTTCCAGGGCTTGAGCACGACCTTGATGCAGCCGTCCTGCTTCTCCCGGAAGGTCTTGTACGCGTCGGGGCCCTTCTCCAGCGGCAGCACGTGGGTGATGACGAACGAGGGGTCGATCTCTCCCGCCTCGATGCGGCGCAGGAGCGGCTCCATGTAGCGGAGCATGTGCGTCTGCCCCGTCTTGATCGTGAGCCCCTTGTTCATCATGGCGCCCAGCGGGATCTTGTCGCCCACCCCCACGTACACGCCGGGGACGGAGATCGTCCCCCCCTTCCGGCAGCACATGATCGCCTCGCGCAGCACGTGCGGGCGGTCGGTCTCCTGCAGCATCATCACCTTCGCCGCGTCCATCACCGAGTCGAGCGTGCCGAAGGCGTGCGCCTCGGCGCCCACCGCGTCGATGCAGCGGTCGGGGCCGCGCCCGCCGGTCATCTCCTGCAGCCTGTCGTAGACGTGCCCCTCGCCCGCGTCGACCGTCTCGGCGCGGCCGAACTCGCGCGCCATCCGCAGCCGCTCGGGCACCCGGTCGATGGCGATCACCCGCCCGGCGCCCAGCATCCACGCGCTCTGGATGGAGAACTGCCCCACCGGGCCGCACCCCCACACCGCCACCGTCTCTCCCGGCTCGATGTCCGCGTTCTCCGCCGCCATCCACCCCGTGGGGAAGACGTCGGAGAGGAAGAGCACCTTCTCGTCCGGCAGGTCGTTCTCCACCTTCAGGCAGATGACGTTGGCGTGCGGCACGCGGAGGTACTGCGCCTGCCCGCCGGGGTACTCGCCGGTGAGCGCGGAGTAGCCGAAGAGGCCGGCGGGCGCGTGGCCCATCAGCTTCTGGGCGATCTCGGGCTTGCGGTTGGTGGTGTCGCAGCACGACCAGAGCCCCTTCTGGCAGAACCAGCAGGCGCCGCAGCAGATGGTGAAGGGGATCACCACCCGGTCGCCGCGCTTCAGGTTGGTGACGCCGCTCCCCACCTCCTCCACGATTCCCATCGGCTCGTGGCCCAGCACGTCGCCGGGCTTCATGAAGGGGATGTAGCCGTCGTACAGGTGCAGGTCCGAGCCGCAGATCGCCGTCGAGGTGATGCGGACGATGGCGTCCGTGGGCTCCTCGAGGGTGGGATCGGGGACGTTGTCTACGCGCACGTCTTCCTTGCCGTGCCAGGCCAGCGCCTTCATCTCGCCTCTTTCTCCGGGGTAAGACCGAACCGTGCCGACGGGCCGCCCGCGACCGCAAACGCCTCCGCCCGCGCCAACGAAACCGACTGCGAAAGAGTGACGGCGCGCCCGCCCGGGGACGCGCCGTCTTCCGGATCGCTCAGGAGCGCGTCTCGCTGAGCCGCTTGCCCAGGAACGCGTCGAGGAGCATCACCCCCGCCACCGCACCGAGGCCGAGCATGACCATGCGCTTGTTCGCCTCCTCGTCGGTGAGCGCCGCGCCGAGCGAGGCCATGTCGAGCGCGTCGCCCGCCACGCGCCCCCAGAGCACCGGCGCGATGCGGCTCCCCATCAGGATGCCCACGCCGCTGGCGATCTCGCGCACCCCCAGGCCGCGCACCACGTTCTGCCCCTTCCTCACCCCGAACAGGCGGGTGATGCGCCCCGGTGCCACCACCTCCGCCAGCCCCAGCCCGATGCTGAACCAGCCGACGCCGAGCGCCATGCGCTTGGCCCACACGGGGGTGGCCAGCTCGGGCACGGTGTCGCGGATCTCGTTCACCGCGGTCCTCGGCCGCCCGTCCGCGGCCGGGGCGCTCCGCCTCGGTGCCTCCGTCATCGTTGCATCCATGGTCGCCTCCTCGTGATTCCGGGTTCGTCTCGGCCATCCATCTCCGGCCGAAAGGGGGTGAACCCCCGTCGCAGGGTGCGTGCCGAGACGAGGCCACTCCGGAACGGCCCGCGCAGTGCGCATCTTTACCCTCCCCCTTTCATAAACCCACCGATGGGTTATATTCTGAACGATGGGGCGGATCTACGCGGAGGCTGCATGGCGCGTAAGTGGATACCGGCGACGGACGAGGACTTCGCCGGGCGGAACGAGGCCGCGGTGCGGGAGGCTCGCGAGGCCGAGCGCGTCGAACCGCGCGCGAGCCACGTGTCCTACGACTCGGGCCGAGGGCTCGTGCTGGTGGAGATGACCAGCGGGTTCGTCTTCGGCTTCGCGCCCGAGCGTGCACCGGGGCTGGCGGGAGCGACCGCGGAGCAGCTCGCCACGGTGCGGATCTCTCCCAGCGGCGACGGGCTGCACTGGGATGCGCTCGACACCCATCTCTCGCTCGGTGGGCTGGTGGAGACCGCGTTCAACCTGCGCGAATGGGCGCCCCGCTACCTGGGGCGGATGAAGAGCGCGGCCAAGGCCCGCGCCGCGCGGGAGAACGGCGCCAGGGGCGGCCGCCCACGGAAGCGCACCGCCGCGGAGGCGTAGAAAAGCTTTCACAGACGCACGGAGGGCACGGAGAGCGCGCGTGGCTCCCCGTGCCCTCCGTGCTCTGTGATACCATTTCTGTTGATTGATTGTGCATTCGGCCAACTGAATGGACTCACACGGAGTCAACGGAGTCGACGGAGAAACCCGGCATTCCTCCGTTGACTCCGTGTGAGACCCATCTGTGCTGGTCTCTACGAATGCACAGTCATTTTGTAGGAGGTGGTATGAGCGACCGCGATTGCTTCAGCCGAGCGCCAGCCCGGGGCGGTGCTCGTACTCGGCCGCGCCGACGGCCACGCCCTCCACCTCCGTGACCACGCGGATGCGGCGCGCCGACAGGGGCTCGCGCACGAAGGCCACGGTGCGCGCCGCCAGCGGCGCGGCGGCGCGGATCCACCCGTGCAGCCGGTCGCCGTCCACGGCGCAGCCGAGGCTCACGGCGAAGGGGTGCGGGTTGCGCAGCCGCAGGTCCTTGAACCCCCAGACGACCGTCGCGTCCGCGCCGAGGGGCGTGTGGCGCTCCTCCTCGCGGTAGATGTCGATGCTGTGGGCGTGGCGCTCCAGCACCTCCAGCCCGGCCAGGAGCGCCAGGTGGTGCGCCAGCCCGCTGAGCTGGCAGAGCCCTCCGCCCGGCTGCCGCACCAGCCGCCCGTCCACCAGGTTGCGCCCCGCGCGGAAGCCGTTGCGCGCGGTGGGGCGGCCGACCTCGTTCCAGAACGACCAGCGCCCGCCCGGCTCGACCAGGGAGCGGTCCAGCAGCCAGGCGCCGCGGCGCAGGTTCGCCAGCTTGGCCTCCAGCACCGCCGACGGCATCACCGGCTGCCAGAGCGCCACGACGATCGGCCACGCTTCCCCGCCCCGCGCGCAGTGGAACGCCGCCCCGTCCGCCCGGTCGTGGCGCGCGCGGCGGCGCTGGGCGAGCGACTGGCGGAGCTCCAGCGGCACCGCGCGCCGGGCGATGCGTCGCAGCACGTCGGCCGGCCCCATCTCAGGCGCGCTCCAGCTCGCAGACCCAGTACGACGACCAGCGCGCCAGCGGGGTGCGGCCGACGAGCGCGTCCACTCCCCCGAGCCACCGCCGCGCACCCGCCGGCACGCGGTGGATGGGGAACGCCACGATCCCGCGCCAGCGCCTGAGGCGCCACGCGTCGCCGGCCCAGCGCCGCACATCGGCCAGCGTGGCCGCGTGGTCGCCGTGCCACCCGCTGGGCGCGCGCCGGACGAGCCGCCGGCGCGGCAGCGACGGGACGTCGAAGACGAGGCTCCCGCCGGGCCTCACCAGCCGCGCGGCTTCGCGGACCACGGCGGCGCAGGCGGCATCGTCCAGGTGCATCAGCAGGTGGAAGCAGATGGCGGCGCCGAAGGCGGCGGACGGGAGGCCGGTGCGCGTAGCGTCGGCCTGGACGAGGCGGCGGCCGGGCCACTTCTCCCGCGTCCGCGCGAGCATGGCGGGCGAGAGGTCGACGCCGGTCATGGCGAAGTCCAGCAACCGCCCCGTCCCGCAGGCCAGGTCGACCACGCTCTCCGCGTCGCGGCCGGAGAGCCACGCGCGCAGCAGCGCCCGCTCCATCGCGTCCACGTAGCGGCCATAGCTGTTCTCGAAGCGGTCGCGGTCGTAGCTGGGCGCCAGCGCGTCGTAGTAGTCGCGGATCGGCTGCATGCCAGGAAGTGCGTGGATGAGGAGGAGGGAGCGGAAGAAGGAACCGCGGTCACGTCCGGCGTACGTTCACCCCTTCGGCACCTCCGCGCCGGAGGCATCCGCCGCGCCGTCGACGCCCTTGGCCACGGGAAAGCGCCCCGCGTACTTCGCGATCCACTCCGCCGCGGCCTCGGGGGCGGTGAGCGTGCGGCCCTCGCGCTCCTCGACCTCGCGCCGGTAGCGCTCGATGGAGCACACCTGCTCCACCATCCGCGCCCGGAACGCATCCGTCTCGTCGAGGAAGCTCACGCCGATGCAGAAGTGGTCGCCCTCGGGAGCGGTCCACGCCACCCGCGCGTGCGCCTCGAAGGGGGGATCGACCTCGGCGATGCGGATCTGGATGATACTCCCGACCGGGAGGTCCTGGTCCGAAACGAACGAGATCCCGCCCACGCTCACGTTCGTGCTCTCCAGCGTCACCGGGGCGCTGCCGGGCACCGCGCGCACCTCGATCGGCACGCCCGCGGTGTGGCGGATGAAGGCGCGCTGCGGGTTGGCGGCAGGATCTGCCACGGTGGAGGCATCGGTCGCCAACGGGCGGCTCCGGGTGAGGGTGCGGACGCGGTCAGGGCGTGGCCGGTGGCAACTCGCGGGCCGGGGGCTTCCGGACCTTCTTCCAGGGAAGGCGGAGGTGGTGGTTCCGCCGCCGTACGGCGTGCTGCAGCCGGTGGATCTCGGCCAGCACGTCCTCCGGGCGCGTCTCCATCTCGAGCTGCGCCAGCTCGCTGTCGCCCCCGGCCTCGATCCCCAGCTTGCGGTGCACGGCGTCCAGCATCTGCAGCACCCGCGTGACCTCGTGCTCCGTCAGCAGGCCGATGTGCAGGTCCAGGTCGGCCCGGCGGTCGGCCTCCTCGCTCAGCCGGTTCTGGCTGATCAGCACGAAGGTGGAGAGGAAGATCGCCTCCAGCGAGACGATCATCGTCAGCAGGCCGTAGGGAAAGGGATCGAAAGGGCGGAGGGAGGGCACCAGCCCCGCGTTGATCACGATCCACGCGCCGAACCAGAGCACGTGGAGGTAGACGAACATCATCCTCCCGGAGAACCAGGTGATGCTGTCGGCCAGGTACGCCTGGAGGGTGCGTCGCCGCGCGGCCTCCTCGCGCAGGCTCAGCAGGGTCACGATGTTGCGGTCGATCACATCCGCCAGCATGGCCTTCTGCTTCCCGCTCGGGGCAGGCTCGCGGCGCGACATCGGGTCTCCTCCTCGTTGGGGGATGGGAAATCGGGGGGGTGCTGCCTTGTCGCGGTGTGGGTCGCGGGCGATCATACCCGGCGCGGCGCGTCGCCGTTTCGCGCTGCAACGTAGCACGTGAGCCGCGTCCAAGCCCGTGTTTCGTTCGCGCGGCTGGCTCCGGGGGGAGCCGGGCGGATGAATCCGCGGCAACAGGAACACGAAGTCCGCCTGCGCGGACTCCCACCTCTGGCGTGAACGCTATCGCGGGGCACGCGACGGGTCCTGCCGCAGCCGAGGTCCGCAACGCCTCGGACGCCGGGGAGCTGATCGCGCGCCGCTGCACCCCGGCGGCACCGCAGCCGGTAGTCCGCGCAGGCGGACTTCGTGTGGTTGTTGCCGCGGATTCATCCGCCGGGGGGAGAGGGAGGAAGGGCCCCTTCCCGATCCATCCTTCGGCGAAGAAGTTCATCCCCCGGAGACCGCTCGGCCGGTGCCGTATTCGATCCCGTTTCTCCGCCCCTACCCCGCCCGGAGCCCCGCGAATGGCCGACGACGTGCTGCATGAGCAGATCCTCGACACCTGGCGCATCGGCAGCCGGCTGAACCTGTACCTGCTGCACGCCATCCCCGAGGCGGGGCTGGACGACGTGCCGCCCACCAAGGGGCGCAGCGTGCGCAAGCAGCTCGCGCACGTGCACAACGTGCGGCTGATGTGGCTGCAGTCGGCCACGCCGGAGCTGCTGGAGGGGCTGCGGAAGTTCGAGCCGGAGGAGGCGCCGGACCGCGAGGCCCTGGCGGACGCCCTGCGCGCCTCGGCCGACGCGGTGGA
Organism: Longimicrobiaceae bacterium; assembly: GCA_045803205.1. GTDB lineage: Bacteria > Gemmatimonadota > Gemmatimonadetes > Longimicrobiales > Longimicrobiaceae > Longimicrobium. Next base: position 21,844 of record JBJMPM010000044.1, on the reverse strand, counting down.
GGCGCTGCTGGCGCGCGGGCTGGAGGCGGGGAAGATCAAGGGCTTCAAGCCGCACCCGGTGGCGTTCCTGGGCTACCTGCTCGCGCACGAGGGGCACCACCGCGGCCAGGTCCTGCTGGCGCTCAAGGCCAACGGCCACATGGTCGACCGCAAGGTGCAGTACGGCCTCTGGGAGTGGGGCGTACGGTAAGGGGACCGTTGAAGAACCCGCGTCCCACACCAGTGTCATCCCGAGGCTCGGCCACGGCGAACCTTCCGCCGCGCCAATGTCCGCAGAGCCGAGGGATCTAGCCGCGGACGCCGCGAGGCCTGGGCGCGGCAGCGTCACGAAGGGCGGTCGTCGTGTCGGGCGACGCATTACGCAGCCGTGGCTGCCGTGCGGCTGCCGCTGCGGGGCCTCGTGGCGGCCGTGGTTAGATCCTTCGGCCCTGCGAAGCCCACTGCGAATACAAGGTCATGTGAGGCCGGGCCTCTGGATGACACCAGTGGGAACGCGAGTTATTATATTTAACGGTCTTCAGGCTAGCGACGTCCCACACTGCCGCCTCACGCCGCCGACGGCCGCACCTCGCTCATCAGCGCGCCGACGTTCCCCTCGGTGTCGCGGAAGAACCCCATCCACAGGTCGTGGTCCCCCATCTTCGCGATCAGCCGCGGCTCGTGCACCATCGGCGCGCCCGCCGCCCGCAACGCGTCGAACGCGGCGTGGATGTCGCCCACGCGGAAGTAGAGGATGGAGCTCGGGTGGTCGTGCTCCGGCGTCTCGGGCTTCGCCAGGTAGAGGCGCACGCTCCCGACCTGCACGAACGCCGCGTCGGGGATCTCGAAGAGCAGCGGTAGCCCCAGCACGTCGCGGTAAAAGCCGATCGCCCGCTGCACGTCGTGCACGTTCACGGCGATCTGTCCCACGTCGGTGATCCCGATCCCACTCATCGAACCCTCCTCCGTCGGGTGATGCTGAAACGATCTTCTTGATTATTTAGTTAAGATAACTAAATTGTCAAGCATGTCGAGTCGCGAAGATTCATCCGCCGATCGCGTGGAGCGCGTGGCGGACCGGCTGCACTCCGCGAGCATCCACCTGCTGCGCCGCGTCCGCCGGCGTGACGACGAGAGCGGGGTGACGGCGCCGCACCTGTCGGCGCTCTCGGTGCTCGTCTTCGGCGGGCCGCGGACGCTGGGGGAGCTGGCGGAGGCCGAGCAGGTGCGGCCGCCGTCCATCACCCGCATCGTCCGCAACCTGGAGGCGGACGGCCTGGTGGAGCGCGAGCCCGACCCCGCCGACCGCCGCGTCGTCCGCGTGCGCGCCACCGACGAGGGCCGGCGCATCCTCGACGAGGGCCGCCGCCGCCGCATCGCCGACCTCGCCGCCCGCCTCCGTGACGTCGAGTCAGAGGACCTCGATGTCTTGGAGCGCGCGGCGGAGCTCATCGAACGCATCGTCCGATAACAGCAGAGATCGTCTCACGCGGAGACACGGAGAGGCGCGTCGTCCTCTCTCCGTGTCTCCGCGCCTCTGCGTGAGATTTTGCCGTTTCAGGGCTTCGCGGGGCCGATCTGCCAGATCACGGCGTGGTTGACGCCCGCTCCGTCCTGGGCGAAGCCGGTGAGCTGGCCCCGCCCGTTGGTGTTGCCGGTCGACGAGCTCGCCCCGCCGAGCGTCGGCAGGTCTACCTTGCCGCCCGCCAGCGTCCAGACGAAGGCGTGGCGGACGTTGCCGGGCAGCGTCTCGTAGAACCCGGTCACACGCCCGTGGTTGTCGATCTCGAAGGCGAAGCTGCGGAAGCCGCCGAAGGTCCCCAGGTCCACGATCCCGGTCGCGCGGCTCCAGTAGAAGGCGTGGGGCTGACAGGTGGGGCACGGCGAGCCGAACCCCACCACCTCGCCCACGTCGTTGATGGAGCGGGCGGTCGTGTTGCCGCCCATCGTGCCGATGTCGGTCACGCTCCCGTCGCGCCACCAGGCCACCGCGTGGTCCACGAAGGGCGGCGACACCGTGCTGCTGCCTACCACGTCGCCCGCGTCGTTGATCCCCGCCGCCTGGCTGCGCGGGCCGGCCACCGGCGGGATCGTCTCGATCCCCTCCTTCTCCGTCCAGCGGAAGGCGGTCGGCGGGCCGAACACCGTCGCGCTCGACCAGCCGACCACCACGCCGCGCTCGTTCACGTCCTCGGCCTGGCCGTTCACGAAGGAGCCGAGCTCGATCGCCGTCACCCCGCCGGGGCGGACCCTCCACACGGTCGGGTGGCGCTGGGGGAAGACGTCGCCCGGCTTCATCGCGAGGCCGACCACCATGCCGTGGTTGTTCAGCGCCCGTGGGTCCGACTGCGCGCCCCCCAGCGTGCCGAGGTCCACCGGCCCGGTGCGCGCGGACCAGTAGAGGGCCCGGGTGGAGAGGGCGGTCGGCGGCCCCGTCTCGCCGCGTGCGGCGATCTCGCCCGCGTCGTTGATCTCGAACCCGAAGGCGCCCGGGAAGCCGAAGGTGCCGAGGTCGGTGATGCCGCGCACCGCCGTGTGCGGCGCGGCGGCCAGCCGGGGCACGGCGGACGGCGGCGACGTCGGCTCGGCGCCGCAGGCAAGCGCGCCGGCGGCCAGCGTGGCCGCGGCGAGGGCGGACGCGATGGTCCGGTGGGTCATGGGACGGCCCTCCACGAGAGGAGTGGGTGGCCGGTCGGCGTGCGCCGGATGGGGAGAGCTGCGTCGCGGTGGGAACGACCCCGCGGGCGCGGGTCGGCAGCCTGGCGCACCGCCTCGTCGGCCACGGATCGCCCGCGAGGCAGGAGCAGCGCATCACAGTCTATGGCGCACCTTACGACGCGGCAACGATCTCGTCCGCCCGGCGGGGAGATACGGAAAGACCACCGGTCCCGATCGGGGAGCAAACCGGAGATGCGGATCGGCGCGTATCCAACGCGACGAAAACCTTGTGTTTCCCTCCCGGGCAACCGACCTTCCACGCTCATTTTTGTTCTGGTCGCGCTGAAGTCCCTCACGCTGTTCAGGCATGCCCCCGCACATCCCTCCGGAGCCGGGACCGGCCCCTCGCGGAGTTTCGCCGGAAGCTCCGTCCGAAACACGTTTCCGCACTCCGGCACCGCGCGGAAGGCGGATGCGCCGCTACCTGCTCCCCGGGCTCACCGCCGGGCTGGTCGTCGCGGGCGTGCTGGGTCTCGCGCGGCGCGACGCCGGCCCGCTCCAGGACCTGAAACGCACCCGCCCGCTGCGCACCTTCACCGCGCGGCTCTCGATCCCGACGGAGTACCGGCTTTGCGCACCCGTTCGCGCGGAGGACGACGGGACCGTGCCGCGGGAGGCTTGCGGCGGGGCAGACGACGCGCTCCTCGACCCACAGGAGTTCGCCGCCGGCGGCGAGGGCGCCGAGCCGGACTCGCTGGAGGCCGCGGCCCTCGCTTCGCTGATCGGGGGAGAGAGGACGGAAGCTTCGCTCGACACCGTGATCGCGAAGCTGCTGAAGGCGTACCGGCTCTCCGCCGACCCGGTGCCGCTGCTCGTGGATCTCTCGGGCGCACACCTGGTGCGCGCCCAGCAGACGCGGAGCTCGCGCGACCTGGTACAGGGGCTCAGCTACGCGATCGAGGCGCTCTCGCACGAGCCGCGGAACCGGGCCGCGCTGTTCAACGCCGCCCTGGCGCTGGAGTCGCTGGCGATCGACGGCCAGGCGGTGAAGGCCTGGGACGCCTATCTCGCCACCGACTCGCGCTCCTCGTGGGCGAAGGAGGCCCGGGAGAGAAAGCGGGCGTTGCTGCGGCCACGGCTGGCACCGCGCGAGCCCGGGCCGGGCACGAGCGCGGAAGCGGTGAACGCATTTGCCGCGCGGCACCCGCAGGAGGCGCGGCTGCTCGGCTGGGACCGCGCGCTCGGCGCCTGGGGAGACGCCGTGCTGAAGGGCGACACGGCCCGCGCGGCGTTGCACCTCGATCTCGCGGAGAAGCTCGGTCACGCGCTGGAGCGGCGGCGCGGAGATGCCTCGCTGGCCGACGCCGTGCGCGCGATCCGCAAGGCTGCGTCCGACCCGGCGGATACGCACACGCTCGCATTGGCCCACCGGGCGTACGCTGCTGGGCAAGAGCGCTACCAGGCTCGCGAAATCACTGCGGCGCGAGACTCGTTCACCCGTGTCATCGGGCTCAGGCCGTCCTCATCCATGCTCGTCGCATGGACCACGGCGTTCCGGGGAGCCATGCAGGTGTACGGCGACACGGTCGCGGCGGAGGAGGCCTTCCGAACGCTCCTGTCGCGGGTGGACTCCGTCCGTTACCCCGCGCTGACGGCGCGGGTGCGGTGGATGCGGGGCACGCTGCTGATTCGCAACGGGCACCACTCGGAGGCGTGGAGCCACTACCATGCCGCCGCACAGACTTTCCGGCGAATCGGCGAGACCGAGTTCCTGGGAGCGGTGCTGGGCAATCTCGGTGAGACGTCGTACAAGCAGGGTGACACCATCGCGGGATATCGGCTGATCCATCGGGCGCTGAGAATCCTGCGTTCCTCCCCCGACTCGATCTGGCTTCACAACACGCTCTTCAATCTGGCGCACTTCGCCACCCTCGACGGAATGGCATGGGCCGCCGCGCCGATCGAGGAAGAGGACATGGCCGTGTCGCGGCACATCCCCGAATCGCTGTCCCTCGAGGCACTTCTGGGGCGTGCACGGGTTCGGGCGCTGGCGGGTCAGGTGGACGCGGCGGCCGGGGACGTGGAGGCCGCCACTCCGCTGGTCGATGGGTTGGAGGCCGGGGTGGCGCGCGACCAGATGACGGCGCGGCTGCAGTTCCTGCGGACCGTGGTGGGACGAGGAAAGAGCCCTTTGCGTTCCACCGTCGCCCTGGACTCGGCGATCGGCGCCTTTGCCGAAAACGTAGCGTGGCTGATTCCGGCGCTTCTCCTGCGAGCCGACGTGCGGCTCGCCGGGCGAGACGTCGTGGGAGGCACCGCGGACCTGGATGCCGCTACGAAACGGATCTGGGGGATGTCGGGGCAGGAGGTCGAAGCACGCCTGCGCGCCGCGATGATCGAGGAGGCGAGGAGCCGCTTCGACCAGCTCGTGATGCTGCACGCCAGCGCAGGGAAGCCCCGCGAGGCGCTGCAGGCGCTGGAGCGGGGCCGCGTCTCCTTCATTCCCGGCCACGAGGCTCCGTCCGCTGCCGCACGCAGTGATCCCGTATCGCCGCCGGGCGAGGTCGCGGTGGAATACGCGCTGATCGGCGACACGCTCCTGACCTGGACCGTGCGTGGCGGCAGCGTGCACCCGTTCCGGAGAACACTGGACCGCAGCGAATTCCTCCGCACGGTCGAGCGGGTGGGCGCGGCGCTCGAATCGCCATCGCCAGCCCCTGCCGTGTCCTCCGACCTCGCGCGGCTGTATGACTGGCTGGTGCGTCCGGTGCAGGACAACCTCGGCGCAACGGAGACGCCGCTGGTGATCCTGGCCGATGGCGAGGTTGCGTCCGTCCCCTTCGAGGCCCTCCTGGACGCGAGACGCAATCGGTACCTGATCGAAGACCACCCGCTTCGCTTCGCCGCGAGCCTGGACGACGCCCGCCGCGCACCCGGCGCGGCGGCGGCCGCGGGGCCGGCGCTGCTGGTGGCCGACCCTGCCTTCGACGCCCGCCAGTACCCCACGCTGGACCGGCTGCGGTGGGCGCGTGCGGAGGTGGCGTCGCTCCAGCCCCTCTATCCGGGCGCCCCGGCGCTCGCGGGGAGCGCCGCCACCCGCGCCGCATTCATCGCCCGGGCACGGCGGGCGAGCCTCATCCACTACGCGGGGCACGCCCTGTTCGACGACACGCGGCCGGAGCGGTCGTTCCTCGTCCTGGCGGGCGATGGCACCTCCGGCCAGCTCACCACGGCGGCGGTGGATTCGCTGAACCTGAGCGGCGTCCGGCTGGTGGTGCTCTCGGCCTGCCGAACCTTGCGGTCGCGCGAGGGGCGCTCGGGGGGATTCGCGGGGCTGTCGGGGGCGCTGCTGGCGGCGGGCGCGGGGGGCGTGGTGGGGAGTCTCTGGGACGTGAACGACCGGCGCGCGCAGCCGCTGATGCTGGCGTTCCACCGCGAGTACCTGCGCTCGCGCGACCCCGCCCGCGCGCTCAGGAAGGCGCAGCTCCAGATGCTCCGCTCACACGATCCAAAGCAGAGCTCCCCGGCCGCGTGGGCCGGGTTCCGCTACGCGGGAGCGGCCGCCTCCATCCCCGGCGGTACGCGGTAGGGAGGGCTCCCGCCGGATCCGGACAACGATCTGATACCAAATCCGCCTGAACACCTAGTGTTGAACGCACCTCAAACAAACGACGTCATCCTGAGGCCGGCCATGCTGCAACCATCATCTGCGGAATAATTTGCAGGCCGAAGGATCTATAACCGCGTCAGCACGTGAGTCGGTGAGATGCGCCAACGCTATCCCCGGATTTGGTATCATCTGTCTCGCGCAGAGACGCAGAGACTCCGGGATCAGCTCCCGATGGCTGCCAGCAAGGCGTCGAGGTCGGCCGACACCGCGCCCCACGCCGGCGTCTCCGCCGCGAGGCCGGCGCGAACGCGGGCGAGGGCGGCCCGCGCGTCTGGATCGCGGGCGGTGAGCCGCCCGGCGCGCTTCAGCATGCGCCGGCTCGCGGCGGCCTCGAAGAACGCCTCGTCGCCGCGGTGCGCGGCCAGGCTGGCGGCTTCGACCCACGCGCCGAGCCGCAGGAGGTCCTTCTCCAGGTTGTCGTTGAGGCGGTCCGTGGCGCGCTCCAGCAGCGGCTCCAGCGACGCGGGCGGCGCTCCGGCCCGCTCGGCGATCTGCCGCAACGGGGTGCCGCGTCCCGCCGCCGGCTCGAAGCGGCTGCGCACCTGGTCCGCCAGGAGCTCGGTACGGACGGCGTCGCCCGCCCGCACCGCCACCGCCAGGTCCGTCAGCATCGCTCCGGCCCGCGCGGAGGCCGCGGCCCGGTCGCGGGGCGCGCCGCTGCCGCGGCTCACGTCCCACGGGCGGTCGTCCGTCCACCCCGGCGGCAGGCCGCGGCGGGAGGAATCGACCTGCGCGGCCAGGTGCAGCGGGCTGTCCGCCGCGGAGGCGCGCCCCCGCAGCACCCACACGGCCGCGAGCAGCGCCGCGATCCCCAGGGGCACCGCCCAGGGGGCCACCCTGCGCCACCGGCGCGCCCGCATCCCCGGGGGCGCGGAGGCGGCGGCCTCGCGCGGCCGGGGAGCGGCGGGCGCGCCCTCCTCGAGCTGGCGGAGGATGATCGCGGTGTCGGTGAACACCGTGTAGTCCTCGTCGCTCGCGGACAGGTGCGCCAGCAGCTCCCGGCGCTGCGGGTCCTCGACCCGCCCGTCGAGGAGCGCGGACAGCCGCTCGTCGTCGTTCCTGGGCTCGCTCATCGATCTCCTCCTGCCGGGCGCGCGTTCCTGATGCATTGGGCGGACGCCGGTCGGGAAAATCTCCGCGCGCTCACCCGGCCTCCTGCTCCCAGAGCAGCTCGTGCACGTCGCTTCTCCGTACCCCGTTGGCCTCCAGATAGCCCCGGAGCCGCTCCAGCATCCGGTTCAGCCGCCGGTACAGCGGCTTCTGCTCCAGCCGGAGCGTGCGGGCCACGTCGGCCAGGGTGTACCCGTTCTCGATGTGCATCCGCGCGATCATCCGGTCCTCGGGATCGAGCTGGCCCATCGCGCGCTCCAGCACCTCCATCACCCGCCCGCGGTGTGCCGCGGCTTCGCTGTCGCGCACCGGATCTTCCACGCGAGCCAGCCCCGGCGACTCCCCCAGCTTCGGGTCCCACGCCACCTCGACCGGGCGCGGGGGGGTGCGGGGGGGGAGGCGGCCGAAGAGGCGCGCGAGCTCCACGTCGGAGAGCGTGGTGCGCCCCGCGGTGCGCAGCTTCTCCCCCGCCTCCTGCAGGGTGTACCCGTCGCGGTGCACCAGCGCCTCCAGGTCCTTCGCCGGCGAGCCCAGCCGCTCCGCCATCACCGACGGGCGCCACCGCCCCAGCCGCTGGCGCCAGTACTCGTGGAACTGCCGCACCACCACGGTGGTGAGGTACGTGCTCAACTCGGCTTCGCCGCGGAAGCTGCGGAAGATGGCGTAGTCGTCCGCCATCAGCTTCATCTTGATCCAGGCCACGAAGTCCTCGGCCTCGGCCCCCCAGATGCTGTGGTTGCTGCAGGCCTGGACGGCGACCCTTTCGATCCGGCCGAGGTGCTCCAGGAACCGAGCCTCGTATTTCATCCGGTCAAACATCCGCAGCCTCGAAAGGGAGATCACACCGTAGAGACCGAAAACCGCATAAAAGTAGCCGTGCACACCATGCCCATCAACCAACGGGGCGCCATCGGACCGGCCCGGCGAGGCCAGGATCGGCAGGGCGGAGAAATGGGGCGGACCCGCCCGACTCATGCTCCGCCACGACGATCGGGGAGCGGCGCTCACCGGCTCCCCCGCGGGCGTTCGATCCAGCATCCACCCTCCGGCAGCGACGAAACATACCATGGCATTCACCCTCCGCATCACCTTCTCCGGACTCTGCCTGTTCGTTCCCGAGCCCGTGGGCGGCCCCACGCGCGGCCGCATGCACGTGCTGATGCCCGGGATGTTCGGGCACCCCTACGACGTGGCCGACCGGCACACCCCCGCGCTCGGCTTCGACGTGGGGCACACCGTGCGGGGCGGCCCGCTGCTGGGCTTCCAGGCGCTGGCGAAGCTCACCGGCTACGCGCTCACGCTGGCCGGCGACGGCGCCGACCTGCGCCTGTGCAGCCACATCGTGGACCTGCGCGAGGTCACCGGCCGCTCCGTGGACCCCGACCTGCTGGGGGCCGACTCGCAGAACCGGCTGGTGTCGCGCGTCACGCTGGGCGGGGGGCGGATCACGCGGGTCGCGCCGGGGGTGTGCTGGGAGTGGGCGCCCGGGGAGTTCCGGCCGATCGCGCACCAGGTGGAGTGGGAGATCCCGGGGATGAAGGGAGACAGCCTCACCCTGGCGGCGCAGGCGATCGGCGGCGGCGCCGCGCCCATGCCGCTGGGGACGCTCTACCCGGTGGACGGCCGGGTGAGCCTGGTGATGTACCACGAGACGCAGCAGGACCTCCCCCCGGACCCGCTGCCCGCGGAGCACCAGCACCCGCCGATGCTCGGCGAGAGCCCGAGGCACTTCGCCGCGTACTACGCCCTGTTCGGGGGCCCCGTGCCGATCCGCATGCCGAAGTACTGGGGAAGGAGGGACGACTGCCCGAAGCTCGCCGGCGGGTGCGAGCCGCTCCCGTCGGGGATGGGCGGGATGCCCTTCGCCTGCCTGGTGGCCGGCGTCAGCCCCTGACACCATTTTTGATGCTTGATCGTTCATTCAGGGAAACAGCAGGTTTCACACAGAGGAGGCAGAGGGACCAGAGAACCAGCCGCAGTTCCCTGATTCCTCTGCTCCCTCTGCGTGAGACTTCTGTGCAGTATCTTCAGGAATGCACGACAATCCGGCCGAACGGCTATGACCGGCCCCCCGCCCCCCGCGCCGCAGCGGCGGCGCACCACCCCACCCCCCATGAGCGCGCCCATGCCACGTGCCGTGTCCATCCACATCGGTGTCAACCAGCCGCGGAAGCGCTCCCCCGGCAATCCGATCCGGCACAGCGAGGCCGCCGCCTGGCAGATGGCCGGGATCGCGGAGCGGGCCGGCTACGACTCGCTGCTGGTGCTGCGGGGGAAGGAGGCCACCTGCCAGGCGGTGCACGACGCGCTGACGCGCGCCTCGAGGGCGCTGGTGAACGGAGATTCGCTCTTCGTCTCGTTCTCGGGCCACGGCACGCAGCTGCCGGACCTCGAGATCGGCCCCGACGCGTACCGGGACGAGCGGGACGGGTGGGACGAGGCGTGGTGCCTCTCCGACGGCGAGATGGTGGACGACAGGCTGGCCGGCTACTGGCGGCTGTTCGCGTCGGGCGTGCGCATCGTCGTGGTGTCGGAGTGCTGCTTCGCCGGCGGGATTATGCGGGCCGGGGACGAGGGCCTGCCGCCGCACGGGCACGCCGATCCGTGGAACCGCCCCGCGGAGCCCGCCCGCGTCGTCTACCGGGGCGCGGAGCGGAGAGAGGAGAGCGCCGGGAGCGGGGCGGCAGCGTGCATCGAGGAGCCCCCGGGCGCCACGCACGGCATCCGCGCGAGCCTGCTCCTGCTCGCCGCCTGTGGCGAACACCAGCATGCGCACGACGGAGTGTTCACCCGGCACCTGCTCGGGGTGTGGAACAACGGCGGCTTCGAGGGCAGCTACTGCGAGCTGTACCGGCAGGTGCGCGAGAGGGTCGTCGGTGAGGCGTGCGCCCCGCCCTGGATCAGGATGTGCGGCGCCGCCGACCCCGGGTTCCCGCTGGCGCCCGCGTTCCGCGTGGATCGCGGGCGCCACGGATACCGGAGCCCCGGATCTTCCGCCTCCCGCGGTGCCTCCGCGGCCGCGCAGGGGGAGGTGTCCCGGGCGATGCGGGGTTGACGCAAGCGCCGCCTGCTGGTAGGTTTGCAGTTCTCCGCTCGTGCTCCGGCGCGGCTGGAGACCGGGAGTTCGGGACGTGGCGCAGCCCGGTAGCGCACCTGAATGGGGTTCAGGGGGTCGCCGGTTCAAATCCGGCCGTCCCGACTAGCTCGATGTGGAAGCCCTCCACCGCACTCAGCGGTGGAGGGCTTCTTCATTTCTCTCACAGAGGCACGGAGGAAGAAAGAAAACCTGTGACTCCTACGCCTGCTTCGGCACTGCGCGCGCGATGCTCAGGGTCATGCCGCGCACGCTGTGTCGGAGCCGCACCCGCCACATCCAGTAGAGCAGCACGAACAGCGGCGCCACGCCGAGCGCCAGCATCAGCGGCAGGATCCGCAGGGGCTCGGGGAGGAACTTCATCTGGCCGAGGAAGAACGAGCCGGAGGCGATGAAGAGCGCGAAGCACATGCGCCACAGGTGGCGCGCGAGCTTCTCTCCCCTCCAATCGGTGCCGGAACAGCCGCGCCTGCGTGCTCTGCGGAGTTGACTGCTGCGGATGCGTCATGCAGGATGTATCGTGCTGCCGTCCGGCAAGGTTGCCGGCCGAAGCGTTGCGAATCAATACGGTCTACTGAGCTCGGTCCCCGCCGCTGTAGCGGACAGGGCGCCGGTGTGACAAATAGTAAGCAAGGTTCTCGGTGGCACCTCGCCGCTGATCTGTGGTGTTTATGCGGATCTCCTCACAACCAGACATTGCCATGACACGCTTCCCAACGGCCGTGGTCCTTCTCCTGGTCGGACTCCCGCTCTCCGCGTCGGCTCAACACTCGATGAGCGAGTACACAACGGCTCAGCAGGCAGTGCTCCGCACCTTCCTCGCGGAGACGCCCTCGCTCCGGTTCGTCCCGGAGACCGAATTCGACCAGCGGGAGCTACGGCGCATTCGCGCTGACGACCGCAACTTCAAGCCGTACTACGCCGCAGGTGACTTCACGGGCGACGGAAAACGTGACTTTGCCGTGCTCTTGAGGAACGTGAGGGAGGGCGGCGTTGACCTCGTCATCTTCAACCAGATCCCGGGTAATACGTACCGCGTGGCGCACACCTCTGACATGCACCGACGAACAAGCGAAACATACATCATTACGAACGCGAACGCTGATTTGTGCATGGGCTCGGGCGCGCTGGGCATTTGCTTCCCATGGGAGAATGGGAGATACGGATTCGTCCACACGAGTTGAACGTCGCACAGCCACCTTACCCGTGCTCGGGTGGACGCACGTAGCACGCGCGTCCGGCCTCGCCTGAGGCCGGGCGCGGCTTTTTTCCTTCAGGGGTTCCCGAATCGCCGCGCCTACACGGCCCTACCCTGCCCGAGCGATTGCGCGGCACGCGGAACTGCTGCCCCAAGCGCTGGCACCCTCGGGCAGCAGGAGCCCGCGCATCGCTTCGCAGCCCGACAGCAGCGGCGGTTACCGCCGTGGCAGGGGAAGAACCCCGCTAGGCTTAATGGGGTTCAGGGGGTCGCCGGTTCAAATCCGGCCGTCCCGACTAGCTCGATGTGGAAGCCCTCCACCGCACTCAGCGGTGGAGGGCTTCTTCATTTCTCTCACAGAGCCACGGAGGAACAGAGAAAACGAATCTCCTACGCCTGGCTCGGCACTGCGCGCGCGCGGCTCATGGTCATGCCGCGCACGCTGTGTCGGAGCCGCACCCGCCACATCCAGTAGAGCAGCACGAACAGCGGCGCCACGCCGAGTGCCAGCATCAGCGGCAGGATCCGCAGGGGCTCGGGGAGGAACTTCATCTGGCCGAGGAAGAACGAGCCGGAGGCGATGAAGAGCGCGAAGCACATGCGCCACAGGTGGCGCGCGAGCCTGCGCGGGCCCTGGATCCCGCCGGCGCGGATCATCCGCCAGTCGCCGATGGCGGCGAGAAGCGCGACGGTGCCCAGGAACAGGACCATTCCAGCCGGCGCGTCACCCGTCTTCTCCTGCGGCATGCCCAGGGCCATCAATCCGAAGGTGAGATTGAACAGGGCGATCAGCAGCGCCACGAGCATGAGCGCGACCTGCTGGGTTCGCCCCGTGCCCGCGACGGGCCGGACCGTGGTGAGGCCGGTGAACACGAGGTAGGCGGTCAGCGCCATGCCGACGACCGTCCACTTCATCTCGTAGGTGCCCACCACCGTGCCGAAGATCGCCATCACGAGCATGGAAGCCACGAACGCCATGCCGGCCCGCCGATGCCATCGCCCGCCCTTCGCCACGACCACCGCGACGAACCCGGAGACGAGCGCAAGCGTGCCTCCCAGCACGTGAACGAGGAGCGCGAGCCAGATGGGGCCTGTCGAGCTCGCCATCGTTACGGATGTCATGTCCTGTTCCACACTGTCGGGGGAGCGTGCTCCGAAGCTTTGCGCTCCTGTGATATATATCACCATATCACCATCTGTCAACCTTGCCTGGGCAGGCCCTGACAAAAACGTTTCACGCAGAGACGCAGAGGCCCGGAGAGTTCTCTCCGTGCCTCTGCGTCTGCTGCGTGATACCAGATCCTGGTGAAGAGTTGGTGCACCACGCCGGCTCACGTGCTGACGCGGCTATAGATCCTTCGGCCTGCATGTTGTTTCACGATCCGCTGATTGAAGCGTCGTCGGCCTCAGGATGACATTGTAGGGCGTGTGTGCGGATACAGAAGCTCTCCAGCCGGATCTGGTATGAGACAAATCTTTACCGCCGCAGATACTCGTCGACGTTCCTCGCGAGCACGTCGAGCGGCACGTTGCCGCCACGTACCACGGTGTCGTTGAACGCCCTGAGGTCGTACGCCGCGCCGAGCGCGGCCTGCGCCCGCTCGCGCTGCCGGTTGATCTCGCTGTGGCCCACCTTGTAGCCGCACGCCTGCCCCGGCCACGAGCAGTAGCGATCCACCTCGCTGGCCACCTCCAGCGGGTTGGACCCGTTCACCTCCACGAAGAACCGCACGCCCTGCTCGCGCGTCCACCCCTTCGCGTGCAGGCCGGTGTCCACCACGAGCCGGCAGGCCCGGAACGCGAGCGACTGCAGGTAGCCGAGCCGGCCCACGGGATCGCGGTCGTACGCGCCCAGCTCGTCGGCGAGCTGCTCGGCGTAGAGCGCCCACCCCTCGGAGTACGCGTTGAACGACAGCAGCTGGCGCACCAGCGGCATCTCGTGCGTGTATTCGCCCTGCCAGATGTGGCCGGGGATGGCCTCGTGGAAGGCCAGGTCCGCCAAGCTGTATTTGCTGTGCAGGTCCGTGGTGCGGAGGTTGATCCAGAAGCGGCCGGGGATCTTGCCGTCGACCGACCCGGCGCCGCCGTACGCGGCCGGCGCGCCGGGCTCCTCCTCGGGGGGCAGCCGCTTCACCTCCATGTTCGGGTTCACGAGGGTGTTGAACGCCCGCGGCATCTGCGCGCGGATCCACGCGAGCCGGTCGTCGATGAAGCGCAGGATCTCGGCGCGCCCCGCGTCGCCCTCGGCGAACCTGTAGCGCGGATCCTTCGCCAGGGCGTTCATCCGCTCGCCCACGGTGCCCTGCGTGTAGCCGGCCTCCCTGAGGATCGTGTCCATGCGCGCATGCAGCCGCGCCAGCTCGCTCCGGCCGAGCTCGTGCACCTGGTCGGGCGACATCGTCGTGGTGGTCGACGCCTTGAGGGCCCACCGGTAGAACTCCTCGCCGCGCGGCCGCGCGGAGATGCCCGCGTCGTTCGTCGCGACGGCGCGCTGCGCCTCGAGCTCCCGGAGCTGGCGGTCGAGCGCCGGCGCGATCTCCTGCGCGGCGATCCGCCGCGCGCGGCCGGCCCAGTCTCCCGGGATGTTCCGCGACCGCCGCTCCAGCGACTCGACGAGCGTGCCTCCCGCACGCGCGCCCTGCGCGGAGAGGCGCATCTGCGCCAGCGCCCTGTCGAGCAGGAAGGCCGGCGGGACCATGCCGAGCGCGCGCGCCGCCTGGATGCGTTCGAGCTCGCCGTCGAGCTGGCGCGCGTACGACTGCAGCCGCGCGAGGTACGCCTCCGCGTCGGCGGCGTTCTCGATGCGGTGGTCGCTGTCGAGGAAGCGGGGGACGTCGAGGTACGCGCCCACGTTCTGGATCACGACGTACGGCGTGTTGCGCCAGCCGCCGACGGTGATGTCGCCGTAGGGGAGTGCGAAGCCCTCCAGCGCCGTGGTGTAGGCGCTGCGGACGACCTCCACGCTGGTCCGCACGGCGTGCGAGAGGCGGCCGGCGTCGACGGCCGCGAGCCGGCCGAGGTCCGCGCGCAGCTGCTGCGCGACCCGCCGCTGCCCGGCCGCGGAGCGGTCGGCCAGCCGGGACCGGAGCCCGGCCCGCGCGCCGACGTCGAGCCCGAGGGAGGTCGCCGTGTCCGGGAAGAACTCCAGGAGGTCGTTGCCGATGCGGTCGAGGAGCGCGAGGGCGTTCCGGTCGGCGTCGGCCGGCGCGGCCGGCGGCGGCGTGCGGGCGGCGCCGCATGCGGAGACGAGCGGCAGCGCGGCGGCGGACGCGAGGGCGGCCAGCATCTCCCTGCGCGTGAGGAGTCCGTGGGCGGTCGGGGCGTCCGGCATCGTCGAGGGCTCGGGTTCAGGCGTGAGGGGAGATACCGCGTCGCAAAGTTTCGTTCCGGAGCAGATCAGATCTTGAACTGATGAAGTTTCACGAAGCCTCACACGGAGTCAACGGAGTCAGCGGAGTTTTGTTCCGGTGACTCCGTTGACTCCGTGTGAGCTCTTCCGTTTGAGACTCCGGATCCTGAACGATCTACGGAAAGTGGTATGACACACAAGGCGGATTCGCTCAGCGGGATGGGACAGCCGTCAGACGGCTGCCGACGAATGCCGCCAGGTGCTCGCCGGTGAGCGTCGACCGCGCGGCCACCAGGTCGGCCGGGGTGCCTTCGAACACGATTCGGCCGCCGTCGTGGCCGCCCCCCGGCCTGAGGTCGATGATCCAGCCGGCGTGCGCCATCACCGCAGAGCTTGCGGCCGTGTCCGAGCAATAAGACACTTCTGGGCGGCGGCGGATCGGCAGGAGGGCTGACGGCCCTGGCGGAGCCGGCGGTGGACGAGCCGCAGCGGCACGGATGAAACAGGTTCCTGCAGGTCGAATTGAAGGAGGATCGGCGCGCGACTCAGCCGATGGCCGTCCGGGCTGGCGTCGCCGGCTCCTTTGGGCGACGCCGACTTGTAATCCCCCGATTGACCACGGTGTCCTGAGATGCCTTACGATCGCATTCTCGAATTGATGACCGTGCCCGACCGGCCCGACGTGTACCTCCTCGGGACGTACGCGAAGCGGCTGACCCTTTACTCTCAACAAACGCGTGCCATCAATCTCGTGGACGCGATCCACTGGTACCGGCAGCCATGGAGAGATGTAAGCCTCGCGGTCGTGGGTGGCGGTGTCGCCGGAATCACCGCCGCTGCCCGCGCGGCGCAGCTCGGCGCGCGCGTGACGCTTTTCGAGCGGCTCCAGGGTGTGCTCGAGATCCAGCGCAAGAGCGAGCGCTGGCTTCATCCGACGCTGTACGAGTGGCCATTCTCCGGCCTCGATGAACATGAAGGCCGTACGCAGCTTCCGGTGATGAACTGGCATGCCGCGACTGCGGAAAAGGTTGCGGATGAATTGACGGAAGAGTGGAACGGCTCGTACCAGCGGATGGTGACCCCCTACTTCAACACAGAGGTGCTCGAGATCGAAGATGCGGCTGGAGGCCCACGGCTCAGGTGGCGCAGCAAGCGCAAGGACGGAACCCACGACGAGGACGGCCAGTTCGAAAAGGTGATCTTCGCAGTCGGCTATGGCCTCGAGCCCAGAGGCCCGAACCGTAAAAGCTACTGGGAAAAGGATTCCCTCGACCAGACGCTGCGGACCGACGAGCGTGTGCTGATCGCTGGCTATGGCGATGGCGCGCTGACCGACCTGATGCGCGCGTGCCTGCGGAAGTTCGACCATCGCGCGTTGCTCACGGACGTTGTCTCCGCGGTGACGGGCGAGCTCCTGGACAGGATCAAATCGATCGAGACCGACCTCCGGTCGGCCGACGCGGCGTATCTGACCGAGGAGTACGAGAAGCTCTCGGTCCCGGCCGTGCAGGACTTCCTGAAGCCGGATCTGAATGCCACGCGACGGGTCGTCCTGTCGGGCCAGGGGCCGTACCTGTTCGATCCGCGCGCCAGCGCTCTCAACCGGCTCGTGGCGTCGCAGCTCCTCCGCCTCGAGGCGTTCGAGCATCACCCCATCGGCGAGCGTGAGCAGATTGGAGCGGCCGATGACTCCGATCCGGTCTTCGTACGCCTCCAGGAGCAGGCAGGCCAGCGATTCTCCGACGTCGTGCTGCGATTCGGCGTCGAGCGCGCGATCACGAGGATCAGTGGCCTCCCAACGCGTTCCATGGAACGCCTCCGCAAGGCCTGGGACCGTATCCACCCGAAGCTCGACCCCACCCGCGTACGCCTCTGGGCACGAGTCACTCCCATCTCCGCGGACATCGACCACAGCGCGGTGCTGTTCCTCTCTCCCTCATCCGACGAGGAATTCCTGCGGGAAGTGGTGCAGCGGGCGGTCGAGGACGTACGCTCCTCCCAGATTCGCGAGCTGCGGACCATCCATCTGGCCGATTGCTTCCAGTCGGACGAAGCGCTCTTTCATACCGTACGCGCGCTCTGCCGGTCACCGGTCGCGATCTTCGCATTGGGCACGAATATGGGCCGGGAGAACATCGGCGGCATGCTGCTGATGGGCATTCGCGCGGCCGTCCGCAGGGGCGCGACCGTGGTCGTTCATGAAGGGCCCCTCACCGCCGCGCAGTGGAGCGACCTGCCTTTCAACCTGAAGGAGCTCCAGGTCTATGGCCTGCGCGGAGACGAGTGGCTGAAGAGCGCCGCCCTCGTTGGCGCGGCCATCCGGGAGGGCCTGGCGGTACTGAGCTCCGACGCCCCGGGGTATCGCGACATGCCGGTGTTCGACATCGTGCGCCGGCCCACCCGGCGGACCGAGAGGCCCGCGGCGGATGAGCGGGAAGTCTTCGTCCTCTGTTCCTTCGACAAGTCGTACGAGCAGTCCTGGCAGAAGCTTCAAACCTGGTTGGACGGCAAGGACGACGGCGCGGGCGGCAAGCTCTCGCTCAGGCGCGTGATCGACTACGTGTCCCCGTTGCTGGCCGGCGAACGGCTCTACGAGCTGATCCGCCATGCCGGAACCTGCCTGATCGACTGGACGGGGTGGAGCCCCAACGTCTTCTTCGAGATGGGCGTTCGCCTCGCGGTGTCATCCGTGCCTCCGGTCTGCCTGCTGCGACATGGAGAGGCCGGACCGGAAAAAACCGGCGAGCAGCTGCTCAGCCTGTTCGACCCGCTCAGGTATCAGCGGCCGGGCGAAGACGGCGGTGCGTTCCGGGCAGGATTCCTCGAGCGGATCGCCCACTCCCAGCCAGATTCGGAAACGGTCTATTCCGTCGTTGAGCGCAATCTCGCCCTGCACGACGAGTACGGCGGCCGGCCGCTCTACGAGCAGTTGTTCACGGCGGCCCAGGCGATGCTCGGCCCGGACCTGGCCAACCTGAACCTCCTCTACGGGAGAAACGATCGACTGCGCCGGCAGGTGCTGCAATCGGCTTCCGATTCACTCGCCGCCGCCGAGTTGTTGATCGATCGCAAGCTTGAATCCGGCCCGGATGCGCCCGGCGATGCCGAGCTTCGCGAGTTCAAGGAGCAGATCGAATCACTCCTCGCCGAGTTGCGGGGGCTACTCCAGCTGGACGACTGAACGAAAAGTCGCAAGGAGGGTTACGTTGTACGAATCGCTGCTGAGGAGAGCCAGAGACCTGAAGCGTCGCTCGAGGACGCTGCGCGATGAGGGCGATTATCCAGGTGCCGAAGACCTGCTGCAACGGGCCATAGCCACTCTGGACGAGGCGCTGAGCTCGGCTACCCATCAGCTGCCTGCCGGCGTTCCCTCCGCTCCCGACGTGCGCGAAGTGGCCGCAGAGCTCGCGGACTGCTGGGGCTCGCTGGGTGGTGTCCGCCGGCGCCACGCCGAGGCGCTACGACGAGAACAGCGATTCGAGGAAGCGGATGCGCGTTGCGACGCAGCCATCCAGGCCTATGAACAGGGCCTGGTCCTCGAGCAGGACGACCGTTTCCGCATCGCGAACTCGTACAACCTGGTCCAACGAGCGGTCGTTCCCGTTCTCATGCTGCCCGAGTCACGGGTCGGCGATGAGTTGCAGGCCAGGCTGCGCGACATCGCATCCTCGATCGATCGGCAGATCGCGACGACCCGCGTCGGCGATCCATGGGCATATTCCGACCTGGGCCTGGTTCAATTACTGGCAGGCGACGAAGCGAAGGCCAACAGAACCTGGGACCGGATGGACGCCCTGAAACCGCAGCGCAATCTGTACATGTCGGGTGTGCCTGTCCTCGAAGCGCTCTCGAACGCCCTGCCTCGGGATGAGAGTCTTCGCCGTGCGGCGGAACGGTTCCACGAGATGTGCAGCACGTAGGGCGGCTCACCCATGCACGCCGGCGCGACGGACCTCTCCATCTCCTCAAGCCCGCTCTTCCCACAGGGCACCGTCGCGCCCAGGCTCCATCGCATGATGACCATGCTCCGGCACCGCGACCCACACCTCCGGCATCACCGGCCGTTGCTCGACCACCCTCCCACATGGGGGCAACGCCGGTGGCGCCTGAGCGCTTCCTGGAGCATTCCTTCGTCGCCGGTCCCTCATCGTCAGACGATCCCGACGAACGCCGCCAGGTGCTCGCCGGTGAGCGTCGACCGCGCGGCCACCAGGTCGGCCGGGGTGCCCTCGAACACGATGCGGCCGCCGTCGTGGCCCGCGCCGGGGCCCAGGTCGATGATCCAGTCGGCGTGCGCCATCACCGACAGGTGGTGCTCGATCACGATCACCGACTTGCCGGAGTCGACCAGCCGGTCCAGCAGGCCGAGGAGCTGCTGCAGGTCGGCCAGGTGCAGCCCGCTGGTCGGCTCGTCGAGCACGTAGACGCCGCCCTCGGCGCCCATCTCCGTCGCCAGCTTGAGCCGCTGCCGCTCGCCGCCCGAGAGCGTGGTGAGCGGCTGGCCCAGCCGCAGGTAGCCGAGCCCCACGTCGGCCAGGCGCCGCAGGATCGCGTGCGCGGCCGGCGTCCTGGCCTCGCCCGCGCCGAAGAAGCCGACCGCGGCTTCCACCGGCAGGTCCAGCACCTCGGCGATGTTCAGCCCGCCGAGCCGGTACTCCAGCACCGACGCCTGGAACCGCCTCCCCTCGCACTCCTCGCACACCGTGCTGACGCCGGCCATCATCCCCAGGTCGGTGTAGATCACCCCGGCGCCGTTGCAGACCGGACAGGCGCCCTCGGAGTTGGCGCTGAAGAGGGCGGGCTTCGCGCCGCTCGCCTTCGCGAACGCCTTGCGGATGGGCTCCAGCAGGCCCGTGTACGTCGCCGGGTTGCTCCGCCGCGAGCCCCGGATCGCGCCCTGGTCCACCGACACCACCCCGTCGCGGCCGCTCACCGAGCCGTGGATCAGCGAGCTCTTCCCCGATCCCGCCACGCCGGTCACCACCACCAGCACGCCGAGCGGGATGTCGACGTCCACGTCCTTCAGGTTGTGGGTGCGGGCGCCGCGCACCTCCATCACCCCCGCCGGCGTGCGCACCCGCGGCTTCAGGCGGGCACGGTCGCCCAGGTGGCGCCCGGTGAGCGTGCCGCTGGCCCTCAAGCCCTCGACGGTACCTGCGAAGACGATCTCGCCGCCGGCGGTGCCGGCGCCGGGGCCCAGGTCGACCACGTGGTCGGCGATCGCGATCACCTCCGGCTTGTGCTCGACCACGAGGACGGTGTTGCCCTTGTCGCGCAGCCGCAGCAGCAGGTCGTTCATCCGCCGGATGTCGTGCGGGTGCAGCCCCACCGTCGGCTCGTCGAAGACGTAGGTGACGTCGGTGAGGCTCGACCCGAGGTGCCGGACCATCTTCGTCCGCTGCGCCTCGCCGCCCGACAGCGTGCCGGACGGCCGGTCGAGGCTGAGGTAGCCCAGCCCCATCTCCACGAACGAGTCGAGCGTCTGCCGCAGCGACGCCAGCAGCGGCGCGGCGGACGGCTCGTCCAGCCCGCGCACCCACTCCGCCAGTTCGTCGATCTGCATCGCGCAGGCGTCGGCGATGCTGACCCCCCCGATCTTCGAGGAGCGGGCGGCCTCGCTGAGCCGGGTGCCGCCGCAGTCGGGGCAGGGGGTGAAGGTGACCGCGCGCTCCACGAACGCCCGGATGTGCGGCTGCATCGCCTCGACGTCCTTGGAGAGGAACGACTTCTGGATCTTCGGGATCAGCCCCTCGTAGGTGAGGTTGAGGTTGTTGATCCTGACCTTCGTCGGCTCGCGGTGCAGGAAGTCGTGCAGCTCGCGCCCGGTGTAGTCGCGGATCGGCTTCCGCGGGTCGAGGAAGCCCGACTCGGTGAAGATCCGCACCGACCAGCCGTCGGCGGTGTAGCCGGGGACGGTGATCGCGCCTTCGGCGAGCGACTTCGTGTCGTCGTAGAGCTGGGAGAGGTCGACGTCGTTCACCGAGCCCATCCCCTCGCACCGCGGGCACATGCCGCCGGTGACGGTGAAGGTGCGCGTCTCGGTCCTGCCGGCGCCCTGCTCGACCGTGACCTCCCCACCGTAGTGCGGCACCGCCGCTCCGTCCTTCGCCGCGCGCGCCTGGGTCCTCCCCGCCCCCTTCTCGATCGTGATCGTGCCGGTCGCGCGGACCGAGGGGACGTTGAAGGAGAAGGCGTTGGACGAGCCGATGCGCGGCCGGCCGAGGCGGCTGAACAGCACCCGCAGCATCGCGTTGGCGTCCGTCGCCGTGCCGACCATGGAGCGGGCGTTGGCGCCCATCCGCTCCTGGTCGACGATGATCGCGGTGGTCAGCCCGTCGAGCACGTCGACCTCGGGGCGGGCCAGCGCCGGCATGAATCCCTGCACGAAGGCGCTGTAGGTCTCGTTGATCAGCCGCTGCGACTCGGCCGCGATGGTTCCGAACACCAGCGACGACTTCCCCGATCCCGACACGCCGGTGAACACCGTCAGCCGCCGCTTGGGGATCTCGACGCTGACGTCCTTCAGGTTGTTCACCCGGGCGCCCTGGACGCGGATCTGGTCGTGGCTGTCCGCGGGATGCCGGCTGGATGAAGGCATGGGCTCGATGATGGGCGTTGGGAGCTAGCGATGCCCGCCCCGCGTCGCGTCGTGCGGCGGGGCGCGGCTGCCGGCCGGGATCGATCAGCCGGGAGTCGGGAAGTAGAGCTCGTTGCCGTCAGGATCGTCGACCTGGAGCGTGTCGTATCCCCACCACGTCTCCCTGGTGGGAACCGCGCGCGCGGCGA
>JBJMPM010000444.1:0-2551 GCA_045803205.1 Longimicrobiaceae bacterium | reverse complement strand
GATCGTGCTGGTCGCCGCCGGGCTCGGGCTGGTCCTCTTCCCCCTGTTCCGCGGATGACCCTGCGTCGCCACCCCGCTCTGCTCATGATGCTGCCGGATTCGTCCCGCCTCGCCGCGGCCGCCGTGGTGCTGTCGCTCCTCGCGGGGCCGGCCGCGGCCCAGCGCGACACGCTGATCCGCACCGCGCCGCTCTCTTCCGACGCCGCGCGGCCTGCTCCCGGCCCGGTGACCGCGCGTACCGCCGCGGGGCCGATCCGGCTGGACGGGCGGCTGGACGAGGCGGACTGGGCGGCCGCGGACTCGCTGGACGGCTTTCGCCAGCGCGAGCCCGCCGAGGGCGCGCCGGCCAGCGAGGCCACGGTGGTCCGCGTGCTCCGCGGCGCCGACGCGCTGTACGTGGGGGTCCGGGCGTACGACCGCGATGCGGCCGCCGTGCGCGCCACCCAGCTCCGGCGCGACGCGGACCTCACGGTGGACGACAACGTCACGCTGATCATCGACAGCTACCACGACCGGCGCGGCGCCTTCCTCTTCCGCACCAACCCGAACGGCGCGATGTGGGACGCGCAGCTCACCGGGTTCGAGGACGTGAACGAGGACTGGAACGGGATCTGGGAGGTGGCGGCGGCGCGCGACAGCGCCGGGTGGACGGCCGAGCTCCGCATCCCCTGGCGCACGCTCCGCTTCCGTCCGGGTGCCGCCGCCATCGGCTTCAACGTGCGGCGCTTCATCCGGCGCAGGAACGAGGAGACGCTGTGGCAGTCCTGGGGCCGCACGCAGGGGCTCACCAACCTCCTCTACGCCGGCGAGATCGCGGGAGTCGCCGGGGTCTCGCGCGGTCGAGGGGTGGAGCTGAGCCCGTACGCGCTGGCACGCGTGCTGGAGCCCGCCCACGACGCGGCGGGCGGGCGGCTGGCGGGTGCGGCCGCGGACGCCAAGGCGGGGCTCGACGCCAAGGTCGCGGTGTCGCCGACGCTCACCGCGGACCTGACGGTGAACACCGACTTCGCGCAGGTGGAGGCCGACCAGCAGGTGATCAACCTCACCCGCTTCCCGGTCTTCTTCCCGGAGAAGCGCACCTTCTTCCTGGAGTCGAGCGGGCTGTTCGACTTCGGCAGCTCGGGGCGCGCCCAGCTCTTCTACTCGCGCCGCATCGGGCTGCGCGAGGGGCGGCCGGTGCCGATCGTGGCCGGGGCGCGCGCGTACGGCAAGATCGGTCCCTGGGCCGTGGGTGTGCTGGACGCGCGCACGGGCGGGAGCGACCAGGCGAACGACGCCGTGGTGCGCGTCCGCCACGACCTGTTCGCGCGCTCGTCGGTGGGGGCCATCGCCACGCTGCGCTCCGGCCCCGGCGTGGACGGCGCCGAGCGCGCGGCCGGCTTCGACGTGCAGTTGCCGCTGGTGGTGGGCGGCCGCAACGTGGAGCCCTCCTTCTGGATCGCGGCCACGCGGACGCCGGCGCAGCCGGGGACGCCGCTCGCCTGGCGCGTGGCCACCGACTACCCGAACGACCTCTTCGACAACTTCGTCTCCCTCTACCGCGTGGATCCCGGCTTCTCGCCGGCGCTCGGCTTCGTGCGCCGGACGGGGATCTGGGAGAGCACGGGGCACTTCGACTTCATGCCCCGCCCGGGCGTGCTCGGCGTTCGCCAGCTGGACCTCAAGCCGATTCCGAGCTGGGACGTGATCGCCGACCACGACGGCTCGCTGCTCCGGAGCCGCGACTGGCAGACCGCGGAGTTCGAGTGGCGCCTGCTGGGTGGCGACCTGCAGTCCGGCGGCCGCTTCGAGATCAACGTGCAGCGGCTGATGGACGCGCCGCGCGAGAGCTTCGAGCTGTTCCGCGACGTGGCGGTGGCGCCCGGCCGCTACTGGTGGACGCGCGGCGAGCTGCAGTACGGCACGTCGCCGGGACGGCCGCTCAGCGTCGAGGCCGCAACGAGCTGGGGTGGCTTCTACGGCGGCGCCGACCGCGAGGTCTCGCTCGCCGGCACGTGGCGCGGCGGCGGCCACCTGATCGTGGCGGGCGAGCTGACGCGCAGCGCGGTGAGGCTCCCCGCCGGCCGCTTCACCGCCGTCCAGGCGAGCGGGCGCGTGGAGTACGCGTTCAACACGCGCACCGACCTGCTCGCCTTCGTCCAGCACAACAACGAGGACCAGCGCGTGGACCTCAACCTCCGTTTCCACTGGACCCCGCGGATCGGCGACGACCTGTACGTGGTGTGGAACTCTGGCTACACCACCGATCCGGACTCGGACGTGCGCTTCCCCCGCTTCCGCGGCCTCGGCCGCCCGCTGAACGGCGCGCTCGTGGTGAAGGCCGTGCGGCGCTTCGCGCCCCGCTGGGCGGGAGGGTGACATGGAGGCCGCTCCCTGGCTGTTCCTGATCCACATCGATTGTTTCGACTGGTTCTCAGACGAGGAGAGCACGTCGGACGACGAGCCGGGTTCCGTCACCCCCAGCGCCATAGAGCGCCCGCCGTTCTGAAGTCACAAATACCTTGGGACGGCTCGGCAGCACAAAAGAAGGGGGTCCCCAAGCCGGTGACCC
>JBJMPM010000411.1:0-3313 GCA_045803205.1 Longimicrobiaceae bacterium | reverse complement strand
TCCGGGATCGAGGCGTCGGGTGTGTTCCAGAAGGCCTGCACCGTGGTCATGCACCGGCGGTTGCGCCGCTTGTCACCTAGATCCAGTGTCGCCAGCTCGCTTTCCACCCATGCCTCGACCATGCACCCCCCCCCTCTCTGGAGTGGACTCTGCGGACGCGTCCACTCTTACCAGAGATGTGACTAATGGGTAGCCCGGTACGGGAGAGGGTTTGCGCTCTCAGGCGCAGGGAGAGGGCCGCAGCGGCCGCGGCAACGCGGCATCCTTCGGACCCGCGTGCAGCCCACTCTCACGCGACCTCCATCAACCGTCTACGGCTTCGCGCCGCACTCCGGGCAGAACTTGGCCGAGGTCGGAATCTCCGCCGAGCACGAGCCGCAACTGCGGGTGAGCGACACGGCGGTGCCGCACTCGGGGCAGAACTTGGCGCGGCCCACCGGCGCCCCGCAGTCGCGGCAGCTCACCACGCGGTCGGTCAGGTCCTCGCGGCTCACCGTGGCCTGGTTGTAGGCCTCCTCGCGCGCCCGCTGGATCTTCGCCTCGCGGCGGATGGCCGAGAGCTCCGCGTCCAGCCGCGGCACGCAGACGATGCAGACGCCCTCGTCCTCGTTCCAGCAGTTGTCGCAGTAGTGGTTGGCGCAGCGCGGGCAGCGGTGGAAGTGGTCCTTCGCCTGCGCCACCGCCTTGCGCAGCGCCTCGTCGCGCGCCTTGCTCCACCCCGCCCCGCGCAGGCTGCTCACCGCGTTGCGCGCGGTGCCGAAGAACCCGCCGAACAGCCCCTCGGCCGCGCCCAGCACGCTCTCCGCCGTGCCGGCGGCGTAGCGGTCGAAGGGCGAGCGCCACGCGTCGTGGCAGTGCTCGCAGTAGAACTCGAACTGGAAGCCGGTGTCCGTCGACAGGTCGTTGTAGTTGTCGCTGAACTGGATCTCGCTCATGGAGCCCCTGGCGGGAGATGGAGTGGAAGGCCGTGCGTGCGGCGGGGATGGGCTGCCGCGGAAGATGCGTGGAGCCAGGAAGATACAAACGCGCGGCGGACCCTACAAGGCGGCGCCGGCCGGTGCGGGCGCCGTCCCCTGGCGGCCGCGCCTCCAGTCGCGCGCGCTGATCCACCACGCCGACAGCATGTACCACGCGGGGAAGAAGAGCGACGCGAGGAGCCAGGGCCGCGCCGGCGCCAGGACGCCGGCCAGCACCAGCACGAGCAGCACCGCCCAAGCCGCCGCGAGCACCGCCGTCACCCGGTTCACCGCGCCGGGCTGCGAGGGATACGGGTACTTCGCGGGAACGAAGGTCAGCACCGCCAGGCCCAGGACGACGGCGAGCGCCAGGCCGGAGGGAAAGCGGAGGGAGTAGAGGTAGAACGCCACCACGTTCCAGTACGACGGAAAGCCGCGGAAGTAGCCGTCCGGGGTCTTCGCGTCCACCTGCGAGAATCCGTAGGCGCTCGCCAGGAGGGGAACGAGGAGCCAGGGCGCGTGCTCCGGGCGCAGCACGCCGCTCCGCCACACCAGGAGGAGCGGGAGCGAGGTGTAGGTGTGGAAGTCGATGATGTCGTCCATCCGCCGCCCGTCGAAGCCGGGGAGGACGCGCCTCACCTCCGCCGCGCGCGCCAGCGTCCCGTCGCTCGCGTCGATGGCGGTGGCGGCGAGCATCAGGAGGAAGGCGGTGTGGATGCTCCCCGCGTCGCCGCGCACCAGCAGCACGGCCACGAGCCCGGCGATCACCAGCCCGAGCGCCGTGTAGAGGTGCACCCCCCACGCGAGCACCGTCCGCCACCAGGGGAAGGACGACGGGGCTCTCTCGTCCCCCGGTGCTCCGCGCGGGGCCATTCGGCCGGACCGGCGCGCGCTCAGGCGGTGCCGTGGCCGGAGAGCTGTCGCCCGCCGATCACGTGCACGTGCAGGTGCGCGACGGTCTGGCCGCCGTGGCCGCCGGTGTTGATCACGGTGCGGAAGCCGCTCTCCGCGATCCCCTCCTTCCGCGCCACGTCGCGCGCCGCCAGGAGCAGCGTGCCCACCAGCGCGCCGTCGCCGTCCCCCAGCGCGGCGACGGATTCCACGTGGCGGCGGGGGATCACCAGCACGTGCACCGGCGCCGCGGGGTTGATGTCGCGGATGGCGATCCACTCGTCGCCCTCCGCCACCGGCTGCGAGGGGATCTCGCCCCGGACGATCCTGCAGAAGATGCAGTCGCTCATGCCGTCGTTCGTGGTTTTCACGGGGGATGGTAGAGGCGGCCGGGCGCCGTGCCCGGCCGCCTCCTCGCGGCAGTCGCCGCGGCGGGTCAGTCGCGCGCGCCTGGAGGCAGCGGCTCGAACTCGGCGCCGCCGCTGCCGGCCGAGCCGAACTTGGGCGCGGTGAAGCCGTGCTCGTCCTTCGTGACCGGCGGGTTCTCGTCCGGCCAGTTGCCGGGGATCTCCTCCGCTTCCATGCGGTCCCCGTGCTTGGCGGCATGCTCGTCGTGGTACCGCTTCGGGTCGGCCATGAAGGTGTCGCGGCTCTGCTCGCTCGCGAAGTAGTGCACGTGGTCGCCGTGGTCCACGCGGATGGCCGAGCGCTCGTCCACCTCGGCGCCGGTCACCGGGTCGCGTTGGTTCGCCATGGATCCTCCTCGCGTTACGGGTGAGGATCCACCCTGCTGCATCGTTCGCGCCGCCGGGTGCGACGCAGGTCGCCGTACGCGAAACGCCCGCCACGATGCACACACATCCAGGCGGGCGATCTGCTGCCGACTGCGCGCTCTGCTACGAGCCCTTCCGACCCGCGCGGCGGTTCCCGTTCCAGGGCCCGAGGCTCTTCACTCCTGCGGTGAGATGTCGCCGTTGGGCGGGAGTAAGCTCGATCCGCTCTACGCGGATGGCCGCACCCTCCTCCGAAATCACCACGGACCGCAGCCGCTCGGGGCCCTGATCCAACTGGTCTTCATTCATACGTAGACCTCCTTCACAAAGGACGCGACCCCGCCGCATGCGTCGAAGATAAGCTGCTGAAGCTCCGGAGTGAAGAAGGCCGTCTGGTTGGAATCGAGGTACGTCACTCCGACCACCTCCGCCTTCGATCCAAAGATCGGGACCGCCATCCACGCACGCCGGTCCGGACTCAGTTGCCGCGCATCGGCTTCGATGTAGGCCCAGTCGCGCACGAGCTCCGACAGGAACTGCTCGTAGTCCTCATACCAAATCCGCCTGAACACCTGGTGTTGAACGCACCTCAAACAAACGACGTCATCCTGAGGCCGGCCATGCTGCAATCATTGTCTGCGGAATAACTTGCAGGCCGAAGGATCTATAACCGCGTCAGCACGTGAGTCGGTG
>JBJMPM010000365.1:0-26235 GCA_045803205.1 Longimicrobiaceae bacterium | reverse complement strand
GGATCGGGAGAAGGAGTGCACTGGCCGGACGTAGACGAGGACATCAGTGCCCGCGGGATGCTGGACGGGATTCCCGCGGCTCGTCCACGCCCGCCAGCGGCGTAGCCGGTCCAAACGCATCTCACGCAAAGACGCGGAGGCGCAGAGAGAGAGACCGGCGAGCTCTCTGTGCCTCCGCGTCTCTGCGTGAGGCCGCAGTTTCAGAGGCCGAGGACGTCGTTCATGGTGTAGGTACCGGCGGGCCGGCCGGCGATCCAGCGGGCGGCGCGGAGGGCGCCCTCGGCGAAGAGGGCGCGGTCCTGCGCGGCGTGGACCAGCTCGATGCGCTCGCGGTCGCCGATCAGCATCACGTGGTGCTCGCCGACCACGTCGCCGCCGCGCAGCGAGTGGAAGCCGATCTGCCCGCGCGGCCGCTCGCCCGGCCGGCCGCTGCGCCCGTCCACGCGCACCTCGCCGAGCGCGACGCCGCGGCCGCGCGCCACCGCCTCGCCCAGCGCGAGCGCGGTGCCGCTCGGCGCGTCGACCTTGCGGCGGTGGTGCGCCTCGGTGATCTCCACGTCGTAGTCGTCGCCCAGGACGCGGGCGGCCTGCTCGGCCAGGGCGAGCAGCAGGTTCACGCCCACGCTGAAGTTGGCCGCCACCAGCACCGCCGTCCGCCGCGCCGCCGCCTCCAGCATCCCCCGATCGTCATCCCCCAGCCCCGTGGTGCCGACGACGAGCGCCTTCCCGGCGAGCGTGTCGCCGTGCATCTCCAGGATGCGGCGGAGGAGCTCGGGGGCGGAGAAGTCGACCACCACGTCGGCCGCGCGGATCCACTCGCCCGCGGTCTCGGGGGTCTCGACCACGGGGCAGCCGACCTCGCAGGCGGGCTCGGGCATCTTCCCGATCCCGCCGACGAGATGGAGCGCGCCGTCTTCGTGGATCATGCGCGCGAGCGTCTGCCCCATGCGCCCCGTGGCGCCGCTCAGGACGATGCGGACCGGCTCCGGCATTGCGTTTCGGTGGATTGGGTTCGTCGCGGCCTTGATCGCTCCGCGTTGCGACGGAGTCACGCTCGCGCCGTGGCGATAGATCCTTCGGCCTGCGGAGGATCGAGCGTGCCGAAGCCGCGGCGTGGCCGGCCTCAGGATGACGTCACGGCACGGGAGCTTGCGAGCAGTCCGCGAAGGCGGACTTCGTGCCGTTCCAGCGGTGGGTTTCCAACCCATCCGATGACGCGACGCCTCAGGAGTTCTTCAGCAGCCCCAGCGCCGTCATCGCCTCGCGCAGCTCCGCCATCACGGCGTCGGTGGGGTCGACGAGCGGGAGGCGGAGCGGGCCCGCGTCGAAGCCGAGGAGGCGCACGGCGGCCTTCACCGGCATGGGGTTGGGCTCGCGGAAGAGCGCGCCGACCAGCGGGAGCAGGGCGAGCTGCAGCCGCCGCGCCTCATCGACATCCCCCGACAGGTACGACTTCGCCATGCGCGCGGTGTGCGCGGGCGCCACGTTGGCGAGCACCGAGATCACGCCCACGCCGCCGAGCGACATCAGCGGCACCACCTGGTCGTCGTTCCCGGAGTAGATGGCCACGCGGTCGGCCAGGCGGCGGCAGAGCTCGGCCACCTGCACGATGTCGCCGCTGGCCTCCTTCACCCCCACCACGCGCGGGTCCTCCGCCAGCGCCTCCACCGTTTCCGGCGTGATGTTGCTGGCGGTGCGCCCGGGGACGTTGTAGACGATGCAGGGAAGGTCCGCCGCGTCCATCACCCGCCGGTAGTGGGCGATGATCCCGCGCTGCGGCGGCTTGTTGTACGGCGGCCCGGAGACCAGGATGGCGTCGGCCCCCGCGGCCCGCGCGTTGGCCGCCAGCCGCGAGACCGCGGCGGTGTCGCTCCCGCCGCAGCCGACGATCACCGGGAGCCTCCCGGCCGCCTCGTCGACCACGGTGCGCGCGGCCTGGAGCTGCTCGTCGGGCGATAGGGTGGTCGCCTCGCCGGTGCTGCCGTTGACGATGAGCGCGTCGGTACCCTCGCGGAGGTGGAAGCGCACCAGTTCGCGCATCACCCCCTCGTTCACGCCGCCGTCGCCGCCGAAGGGGGTGACCAGGGCCACCCCCGAGCCGGTGAAGAGCCGGGACCCGCCGGAGCCGTCCGCCACGGTTCAGAGCCGGTTGAGGTCCATGATGTCGCCGGGCATCACGTCGCCCTCGGGGTCGTCGGGGTCCAGGTCCCGCTCGGTGGAGTCGCGGAAGTCGTCGCTCGCCTCGTCGCCCACGGTCTCGTGGAAGGAGCGGAAGACGGTGCCGCCGCATTTCTCGCACTTCATCCCCGGCTCGGGCCGCTCGTCCTCGAAGAAGTAGTCCTTCCCGCACTTCTCGCAGACCAGCGTGAGCACGGTGCCGGTGGGCTCGCTCCCCGCTGGGTTGTCGCGGGGCTGCTCCTGCGCCGTCTTCCCCTGCGCCGGGCCGGCGTCGCTCCCCGAGTCGTACCGTTCCTCGACCATCGTCATCTCCTCGCGTTTCCGGGTCACCGGCGCAAACGCACGGACTGTACCGGGACGGCAAGTGCTATTGGTGCGACTATGCGGCTGAAGCCGCCGCTACAACCTCACGCAGTCCGCCTGCGCGGACTTCCCGTGGCCGCGGCCGTCGGAACCACCCCGCCAGCGTCGTGCCCCTGGTCCAGCAACGGCGCCGCGCACCAGGATGACCGTGCGCCGTTGATGTCCGCGAAGGCGGACAGCGTGAGGTTGTAGCGGCGAGTTTACTCGCATGGTCCCGCATAGCCTCGCATCTCGCGTTCAGTCCAGCCCGATCGCCTTCCGCACCCGCGCCATCGTCTCGCCGCCGATCTCGCGGGCGCGGCGGGCGCCGTCGGCCAGCACGTCGTCCACGTAGCCGGGGCGCGCCAGGAGCTCGGCGCGGCGCGCGCGCATCGGGGCGAAGTGCTCCCACATCGCCTCGAAGAGCCGCTGCTTGAAGGTGCCGTAGCCCACGCCGCCCGCACGGTGCTCCTCCTCCATCCGCCGCACCTCCTCCTTCGGCGCGAAGAGCCGGTAGAGGGCGACCACGGTGGAGCCCGCCGGGTCCTTCGGGTCCTCCAGCGGGGTGGAGTCGGTGACGATCTGCATCACCCGCTTGCGCGTGGCCTTCTCGTCGCCGAAGAGGTTGATGGCGTTCCCGTAGCTCTTGCTCATCTTCTGCCCGTCGAGCCCGGGCACCACCGCCACGTCTTCGCCGATGAGCGCGTCGGGGAGCTTCAGCACGCTCTCGCCGTACGCCTCGTTGAGCTTGACGGCGATGTCGCGCGTGGCCTCCAGGTGCTGCTTCTGGTCCTTCCCCACGGGCACCAGGTCGCTGTCGTAGAGCAGGATGTCGGCGGCCTGCAGGATCGGGTAGGTGAACAGCCCCACGCCGGCGGGGATGCCCTTCTGCACCTTCTCCTTGTACGCGACCATCCGCTCCATCAGCCCCATCGGGGTGACGGTGCTGAGGATCCACATCAGCTCCGCGTGCAGCGGCACGTCGCTCTGCCGCCAGAAGAGCGTGCGGGCGGGGTCGATGCCGCACGCCAGCAGGTCGATGGCGGCCTCGCGGACGTAGGTGCGCAGCTCGGCCGCGTTCTGGGTGGACGTCAGGGCGTGCAGGTCGGCGAGGAAGAGGAACATCTCGCCCTGCTCCTGGAGCTCCACCATCGGCCGGATGGCGCCGAAGTAGTTGCCCACGTGCAGCGTGCCCGAGGGCTGGAGCCCGGTGAGGATGCGCTTCATTGCGATCGGATCGTGAACGACGATGGTATTTGCGCGACGATGCGAGTGAACTCGCCGCTACAACGGCACGAAGTCCGCCTTCGCGGACTGCGGGCCGCGGCCCGG
Source organism: Longimicrobiaceae bacterium (assembly GCA_045803205.1). Lineage (GTDB taxonomy): Bacteria > Gemmatimonadota > Gemmatimonadetes > Longimicrobiales > Longimicrobiaceae > Longimicrobium. The sequence continues at coordinate 22,383 of JBJMPM010000365.1, read as the reverse complement.
GCGAGAGGATGGCGCACGCATCTGGCCCCGGCGGCGGCGGAAGGCCTAAGTTAGCGCGCCCCGAAGCACCGGCAACCACGCCACCCCGGTTTTGCGATCCATCGTGAGCGAATCGCCCGACCCGCTCGCCGCCCTCCGCACCCTTCCCGCGCCGCCGGACCCGCGCGCGTCGACCCTCCTGCGCGCGTCCGCGGGCGCGCCGCGCGAGGGGGAGACGGTGGTCGTCGGCCTCCCCTACGACGGCGGCATCCCGACGCGGCCGGGGGCGCGCTTCGGGCCCAAGGCGATCCGCGAGGCGCTGGCGGCGTTCGGCACCTGGGACGGCGAGCGCGACGTCGCCCCCGCGACGGACCTGGGCGACCTCGCGCTGCCGACCACGGACGGGCGCGAGGCGCACCGCCGCATCGAGGAGGCGGCGCGCACCGTGTTCGCGGCGGGCGCGCGGCCGCTCTTCCTGGGCGGCGACCATGGGTGCACGGGGTCGGTGGTCCGCGGGCTGGCCGCCGCGCGCCCTAGGCTGCGGCTCGGGCTGATCACGATCGACGCGCACCTGGACGTGCGCGAGTACGCGGACGAGTCGTCGCTCTCCAGCGGCACCCCCTTCCGCCGCGCGCTGGAGACGGAGATCCTCGCCGGCGAGCGCGTGGCGATGATCGGCATCCGCCGCTTCGCCAACTCCCGCTACTATCTCGACTGGGCCGCCAGGCAGCGCATCCACCTGCTCCCGGTGGAGGACCTGTCGCGGCAGGGCGTCTTCGCGACCGCGACCGCCGCGCTCGACGCCGCCACGCTGAACGCGGACGCGCTCTACCTCTCCATCGACCTCGACGCGGCCGACGCGGCGTTCGCCCCCGGGGTGAGCGCGAGCGGGATCGGCGGGATCGCGGCGCGGGAGATGATCGAGCTGGTGTCGGTCATCGCCGGACACCCGAACCTGATTGGCGCGGACCTGATGGAGCTCTCGCCACCGTACGACCAGGACGCGCGCACCGCGAAGCTCGCCGCGCGGCTGCTGCTGGAGCTGCTGGCAGGGAGGAGCGCCCGATGATGAGGTTCACCCCGCGGCCGTCCCGGCGGCTCGTCTACGTGCAGGTCTCGCCCGAGCGCATCCTGCTGCGGCGCGTCGCCACGGGCGAGACCATCGACGACGTGCCCCAGGCCGCGATCGACCCGCAGGGCGCCGTGGTGGCGTTCGGCCGCGGCGCAGAGGACGCGGTGAAGTGGCACCCGAACCTGCGGCTGGTGAACGGCTTCTCCCACCCGCGCACGCTGATGGGCGACGTGGACGTCGCCGCAGCCACGCTGCGCGCCTTCCTGGAGACGATGTTCCCGCGGATGAAGCGGCGCATCCGCCCGCTCAAGCCCGACCTGGTGATCCACCCGGTCGGGGCCGACGACCTGAGCGGGCTGGAGGTGTGGGGGCTGCAGCGCGTGGCGGAGCTCGCCGGCGCCCGCCACGTGAGCCTCTGGCAGGGCGAGGAGCCCGCCTACGAGACGCTGGTCCGCGGCGTGGCGCAGCCCAGCGGCGCCTTCCGCACCCTCGGCAAGCTCCCCAGCACGCCGCGCGCCTGATCCGCCGTCCATCCCCCAATGCGGAGTGGTGGGCGCGACGATGCGGCTGAAGCCGCCGCTACAACCTCACGCAGTCCGCCTGCGCGGACTTCCCGTGGCCGCGGCCGTCGGGCTATCTCCACCATCATCGCGACCGCGGTTCAGCGACGGCGCCCGCATCACGCGCCGTTGATGTCCGCGAAGGCGGACAGCGTGCCGTTGTAGCGGCGAGTTCACTCGCATCGTCGCCACAAGCGCTCTGCGCACCGCACTCCCGCACTTTCGCACCCTCGCCCCCGCCGGGTATCTTCCGCCCCACCTTTCCACCCGAAACGGAAGATCCCGGATGCTCCCCGACCATCGCAGCGACGGCATGCAGGAATACGGCTTCGGCACGCGCGCCATCCACGCGGGGCAGCGGCCGGACCCCACCACCGGCGCGATCATGACGCCGGTGTTCCAGACCAGCACCTACGTGCAGCCCGAGCTGGGCCACCACCTCGGCTACGAGTACGGCCGCACCCACAACCCCACGCGCGAGGCCCTGGAAGGCAACATCGCCGCGCTCGAGGGCGGGCGCCACGGGCTGGCGTTCGCGTCGGGGCTGGCGGCCACCGACACCATGATCAAGCTCCTCTCCGCCGGCGACCACGTGGTCTGCGGCGAGGGAGTGTACGGCGGCACCTTCCGGCTCTTCGACAAGGTGATCGCGCGGATGGGGATCGAGTTCACCTTCGTCGACTCGTCCTCGCTCGACGCGATCCGCGGCGCGGTGCGCAAGACCACGAAGCTGGTGCACGTGGAGACGCCCACCAACCCGATGATGCGCCTCACCGACGTCGCCGCCGCCGCGGAGATCGCGCACGCGGCCGGGGCCTGGCTCAGCGTCGACAACACCTTCGCCTCGCCCTACAACCAGCGCCCGCTGGAGCTCGGCGCCGACCTGGTGATGCACTCGGTGACCAAGTACCTGAACGGCCACTCCGACATGGTCGGCGGCATGCTGGTCACCCGGAGCGACGAGCTCCACGAGCGGCTGCGCTTCCTGCAGAACGCAGCGGGCGCCATCCCCGGGCCGTGGGACTGCTGGCTGGCGCTGCGGGGGACGAAGACGCTGCACCTCCGCATGGCGGCGCACAACGCCAACGGCCTGCGCATCGCGGAGTGGCTGGAGTCGCACCCGAAGGTGCGGCGCGTGTTCTACCCGGGGCTGCCGAGCCACCCCCAGCACGAGCTCGCGAAGCGGCAGATGCGCGGCTTCACGGGGATGGTCACGGTGGAGACGGGATCGCTGGAGAACGCGCGGAAGCTGGTGAACGGGGTGAAGATCTTCTCGCTCGCCGAGTCGCTGGGGGGCGTGGAGAGCCTGATCGGCCACCCCGCGATGATGACGCACGCCTCCGTCCCCGTCGACCGCCGCCAGGCGATGGAGCTCAGCGACGGCATCGTGCGCCTCTCCTGCGGCATCGAGGACGCCGACGACCTGATCGCCGACCTGGACCAGGCGCTGGCCTGAGCCGGACGGATCTCACGCAGAGACACAGAGCCACAGAGAGAGACGGCGATCTCTCTCATCCTTGCGCCCATCCCGCCGAACCGAGGCCCCGCAATGAAGCTCTCCCGCACCGAACGCTGGATGCTGGCCAACCAGTACCGCATCCTGGCCGCGCTCGACCCCGCCCGCGCGGCGCAGTACAACGACTGCGTGATCGCGCTGGAGAAGGGGTACGCCAAGGTGATCGACCGCATGGCCGAGCACGTCTCGCGCGACGACACCGACCGCAAGGAGTCGGAGGAGGTCGACGAGATCCTCACCATGTTCGACGCCCTGCAGCGCGGCTACCGCGTGCTCGAGGACCCGTACGGCATCGACCCGGCGCAGCTCCAGTTCCCGGGCTTCGACGCGAAGACCGAGGCGGACTACCTCGGCTATGCGCAGTTCCTGATCGAGCGCGAGCGCTGGCCCGAGCGCCTCGAGGCCGCGCGCCCCCTCGACGCCCGCACGCCCATGCTGCGCACCTACCGCCGCATGCTCGACGAGTACAGGCGCCGCGTCCGCGACGGCGAGCTGTCCCAGCGCGACCTCGGCGCCATCATCGACGCGAAGAAGGGGAAGTAGCGCTTGAAGATCCTGATCGTCGGCAACGGCGGGCGAGAGAGCGCGCTGCTCTGGAAGCTGCGCCGCGACGCGCCCGGCGCCGAATTCTTCGTCACCCGGGCGAATGGCGGGATGGAGGGCGCCACCTCGCTCCCGCTCGGCGCGGACGAGCACCAGGCGCTCGCGGGGTGGGCCGAAGGGAACGGCGTGGACCTCACCGTCGTCGGCCCCGAGGCGCCGCTGGCGGAGGGGATCGTGGACCACTTCCAGGCGCACGGGCTCTGCGCCTTCGGCCCCTGCAAGTCCGCGGCGGAGATCGAGAGCAGCAAGGCGTTCGCGAAGGGGCTGATGCAGCGCCACTCCATCCCCACCGCGGGCTTCGCCTGCTTCGCCGACCTGGCCGCCGCGGAGGCGTACGTGCTGGCGGCGGGAGACACCAAGCTGGTGGTGAAGGCGTCGGGGCTCGCCGCCGGCAAGGGCGTGGTGGTGGCCGACGAGCCGCGGCAGGCGCTCGAGGCGGTGCGCGAGATGCTCGGCGGCACCGCCTACGGCCTGGCCGGACGCGAGGTGGTGATCGAGGAGCGGATGACGGGCGAGGAGCTCTCCGTCTTCGCCCTCACCGACGGGAAGCAGGTGGCGGCGATGCTCCCCGCACAGGACCACAAGCGCATCGGCGAGGGAGAGACGGGCCCCAACACCGGCGGGATGGGCGCCTACGCCCCCGTCTCCATCGCCACTCCCGAGCTGCTGGCCCGCGTCCAGCGCGAGATCCTGGAACCGACCGTCGCCGCGCTGGCCGAAGAGGGGCGCGCCTTCCGCGGGCTCCTCTACGCCGGGCTGATGCTCACCGACACCGGGCCGAAGGTGGTCGAGTTCAACTGCCGCTTCGGCGACCCGGAGACGCAGGTGGTGCTCCCCCTCCTCCAATCGTCGCTGCTGGAGCCCCTGCACGAGATCGCCCGCGGCGGGAGCATCGAGGGGCTCACGCTCGACTGGAGCGGCGGCGCCGCCGTGGCCACCGTGCTCGCCTCGGAGGGCTACCCGGGCGAGTACCGGAGCGGCCTCCCCATCGACATCCCCGCCGGACTGGAATCCGACGACGTGCTGGTCTTCCACGCGGGGACGAAGCGGGGGGAGGACGGCGGGCTCGTCACCTCGGGCGGCCGCGTGCTGGCGGTCACCGCGCTGGCGCCGACGGTCGCCGCCGCGGCGGAGCAGAGCCGGGCGGCGGCCGAGCGCATCCGCTTCGAGGGCCGCTACTTCCGGCGCGACATCGCCCGGCGCGAGGTGGAGCGGGCGGAGGTGGCGCGTGCCTGAGCTCCCGGAGGTCGAGACCATCGTCCGCCAGCTCGCGAAGTCGCTCCCCGGCGCCGCCATCCGCGACGTGGAGGTGCTGAAGCCGGACCTGATCGACGGCGAGTCGGCCGACACCTTCGCGCGGGCGCTGGAGGGGAGGCGCATCGGGAGCGTGGGGCGCCGCGCCAAGAACATCGTGGTCGACACCGGCGGCGAGTACCTGCTGGTGAACCTGGGGATGACCGGCCGGCTCTTCATCGTCAGCGACGGAGCGGGCGCCATCACTCACCCCGGCGTCCGCTTCCGGTTGGAAGACGGGCGCGAGCTGCTCTACCACGACGTCCGCCGCTTCGGCCGCCTCTGGCGGATGTCGCCCGAGGAGTGGCGGGCGTGGGAGGGGGAGCTGGGGGTGGAGCCCCTCTCCGGCGACTTCACCGCGAAGTGGCTGCACGACGCCGCCCAGCGCTCGCGGGTGGCGATCAAGGTCTGGCTGATGGACCAGAAGCGCGTGGTGGGCGTGGGGAACATCTACGCCAGCGAGGCGCTCTTCCGCGCCCGGGTGGACCCCCGCACGCCGGCCGACGAGCTCACCCGCCCGCAGGCGAAGCGCATCCGCGACGCCGTGCGCGAGGTGCTGCAGGAGTCGATCGACTACCGCGGCACCACCCTGCTGGACTACCGCGACGCCAGCGGCCAGCCCGGCGGCTTCGTGCAGCGCCTGCGCGTGTACGACCGCGAGGGCGAGCCGTGCGTGAGCTGCCACCGGCCGATCGTGCGGCTGGTACAGGGTGGCCGCTCCACCTTCTTCTGCGCGCACTGCCAGCGAAAGCGGTAGAGTGCGTGGTGCATCGCAGGCGATGATGCGGCTGAAGCCGCCGCTACCCCCTCACGCAGTCCGCCTGCGCGGACTTCACGGCCGATTCCACCGCCTGCGGTTGGGGTCCGCGAAGGCGGACAGTGTGAAGTTGTAGCGGCGAGTCTGCTCGCATAGTCGCTACGGGCCGCCGCACTTCCACACTTCCGGCACTCCCGCACTCCTGTCCAGCTTGTAGCAGTTGCTTGACCACTTGCGGATAAGTCTTTCTTGTCACGCGCTGGCGCATTATCTTTGCAAACAATCCCCGCTCCTCACGTTTGTTGTCCCTCCTGACGCTCCGAACCAGCCCAACCATGAGACAGCGCAAGTTCAAGGCGCCACCGCGCAAAACGCTGCGCCGCTGGCGCGTGCCGCCCGCGTTGACGCACGGCGACACCGACGCATTCGAAGGGCTCAGCGTGCTGGACGAAATCCCCGGAGAGCTGGGGATCGTGCTCTGGCAGTCGCTGCGCGACGCAATGCTCTGGGGCCGCTCCAATCAGGCCGAGCGCGGCGCGCTCTTCGCCGAGGGCGCGGAGCGCGCGCGGCTGGCCGCGGTGCTCACCGCCGGCACGCCGGTGGAGTTGGAGGAGCCGCTGAAGACGATCGCCGCCCTGCTCGGCTCCGCCGAGTCGGCGCGCGAAGAGAACGTGGCGCTCGCCTGCCGCGAGATCGCGCAGTGGGCCGAGGCGCGCGGGCTACTGGCCACCGCGCTCGCCTTCTCGCAGTCCGCCGCGGTGGTCACGCCGGCCGACCCGGCCGCCTCGTACACGGTGGGCCGCCTGGCGCGCCGCCGCGCCGAGCACGCTCGCGCCGAGACCTGGTTCCGGCGCACCGTGGCGCTCGCCCGGCAGGCCGGCGACTGGCCGACCTACGCGCTCGCCTTCATCGGGCTGGGCAACCTGTACCTGCTCCGCGGGAACTTCCCCGCGGCGCGGCGCTTCAACGTGCGCGCGCTGCGGGCCGCCGGGCGCAACAGCCTGCATGACATCGAAGGCATGGCGCTGCACGGACTCTTCACCATGGCGGCGGACAGCGGCAACCCGGGCGAGGCGACCCAACTGGCGCGACGGGCCTTCGAAGCCTACGGGCCCCTCCATCCGCGGCTTCCGCACCTGGCCCACGACGTGGCCTACTTCTGGTGCATACAAGGGTACTTCGCCGCGGCGCTCCCCGTGCTGCAGTCGGTCCTCAGACACTTCACCGAGCCCGCCGTCCGGCTGGCGGTGCTCGCCGACATCGGCCGCGCCGCGGGCGGCACCGGCGACCGCGCCACCTTCCAGCAGGCGTGGGACGAGGCGATGGAGATCATCGCGTCCAACGGGGGTCAGGACACGACGGCGCGCGCCTATCTGGACCTGGCGCACGGCGCGCTCTCGCTCGGCGCGTGGGAGCGGGCCGAAGACGGCGCCCAGCGCGCGCTCGATGGGGCGACGCGGCGCGGCGACGCCCAGACGCGGCTCACCGCCGAGGCGCTGGTCGAGGCCGCGCGCCGGCACCAGCAGGCGGAGCGCGCCGCGAGCGCCGAAGGCGACGCGTGGCGTGAGACCGCCGACGCCCTCGCCACTGATTTCGTGCATTCGCTGGAGGCATAGCCTCGCGGAAGCGATCCGGACGGTCGCAGCGGCCGCGGATGGATACATCAGAGACCGGCGCGGATCGATCCGCGCCGGTCTCTCCGTTCGTCCCTCACCCCCCGTTGCCAAGCCACTGGTCGGCGTTCGGGACGGCCGGCGGCGTGGCGGCGGGGGCTTTCGTGGCCTCCGGCGCGGTCAGGCGCGACGCGTCGCAGGCGGCGAGGCCCGCGGCGAGCGCCGCGGCGGCGAGGGTGAGGCGGAGCAGCTTCATGGGGTCCTCCATCGGGAAGGGTGCAGGGGCGACGACCTTTCGGGTGAAGTGTAGCCGCCGCCGCTGGCTCCCGCGACGCATGGGCCGCGCGAAATCGTTCCTAACGCGACCAAAGATTTACCAGCCCCTCAAATCTAATTTTCGACAAAGTGTTGCGTATAAATCGATAGTTCCTGGATTTGAGGAGTGACAATCTCGCTATCTCTAGAAGTCACAGGTAAAATAGTCGGCTGATCTCCATCAAATCGGACACTAACTGTACAAAACAGCCTCATGCGCCTCCTCGTCCGGCCGACAGACCCTTTCGGGGCAGCGGAGGGAACACTACCTTGCCGAGGCATTCGGTTTTTGTTTCCTTCGCAGCGGCTCCCGCCTCCACGTGGCACGCAGAACCCATCCCCACCCGCTCCGCGCCGCCGTGGGCGACGCGCGCAACCGCCCCGGCATCTACCGCATGCTCGGGAGCCGGGGCGAGGTGGTGTACGTGGGGAAGTCGAAGTCGCTGCGCTCGCGCCTCCTCTCCTACTTCCGCTGCAGGCGCGGGGAGAAGGGGCACCGCATCCTGGGCGAGGCGGCGGGGCTGGAGTGGGAGTACCAGCCGAGCGAGTTCGCGGCGCTGCTGCGGGAGCTGGAGCTGATCAAGCGCTTCCGGCCGCGGCTGAACGTGCAGCACAAGCGCGACGGCCGCTGGTCGTTCCTGAAGCTCGCCCCCGGCGTGGCGCCCCGGCTCTACGTGGTGCACGCGGTGAGCGACGACGCGGCCGCCTACTACGGCCCCTTCCGCGGGGGGCGGCGCGTGTCGGACGCGGTGCGCGAGCTGAACGACGCCCTGGGGCTGCGCGACTGCCCGCAGGGCACGCCCATGCGCTTCGCCGACCAGCCGGACCTGTTCAGCTTCGAGCACACGCCCCGCTGCCACCGGATGGAGCTGCGCCTCTGCCTGGGCCCCTGCGCGGGCGGGTGCAGCCAGGAGCAGTACCGCGCGCGGGTGGGGATGGCGCGCGCCTTCCTGAACGGGCAGGCCGACGAGCCGCTGCGCCGGCTGCAGGAGCGGATGCAGGCGGCGGCGGAGCGGATGGAGTACGAGCTGGCCGGCTCGCTGCGGAACCGGATGCACCGGCTGGAGAACCTGCGCGACGAGTTCGCCGAGCTGCGCGAGGCGCTCGACGGGCTCACCTTCCTCTATCACGTTCCCGGGGCCGAGGGCGACGACCGGGTGTACCTGGTGCGCCGGGGCACCGTGCGCTGCGTGGTTCCCCGCCCCGCCAGCGCGGCCGAGCGCCGGCGGCTGGAGCGGCTCTGCGAGGAGCACTTCGGCAGGCCGGAGCCCTCCGGCGCGCTGGTGAGCCGCCACCAGGTGGACGAGATCCTGCTCATCGCCCGCTGGTTCCGCCTGAACCCGGGGGAGATGGAGCGCACCGTCCCTCCCTCGCGCGTGGAGGCGCTCCCGCTCTCCGCCTGAAACAGTTGGGTCTCACGCAGAGACGCAGAGGCACGGAGAGAACTGCTGCGTGCTCTCAGTTTCTCTGCGTCTCTGCGTCATGGCATCGCTGTTGCGCCGTGGTGGGCGCGTTTCGTTCAGCACCCGGACCCGAAGACCGAACCCGATGCGGAGCACACCGCGCTCCCTGCTCGCGCTCGCGCTGGCGGCGCTCGCCCTGCAGGGCTGCCGCCGCGGCCACCAGCCGGCCGACTCGAGCCTCCCCGACGACACCGTCAAGCTCCCCAACCCGGCCGACGTCTACGGCGTGTCGGCCAGCCAGAACGTGGTGGTCACGCCGGTGGAGATCGAGGTCCCCGACCTCCCGCCGGGGTGGAGCGGGATGAAGATCGCCGCGCTCTCCGACTTCCAGCTCGGGCTCTGGGAGGACAACGAGAAGGTGGCGCTGGCGGCCACGCAGAAGGCCGCGGCCACCGGCGCCAACCTGTTCGTGCTGCTGGGCGACTACGTGGCGCGCGGCGACGACTACGCGGCCATCGATCGGGTGCTCGCCCCGCTCCGGGGCCGCCGGGTGCTGGCCGTGCTCGGCGACGAGGACGAGACGGAGGAGCCGCGGGGGAACCCCGACTCGCTCCGCATCAAGACGGTGGAGGCGCTGCAGCGCAGCGGGGTGACGGTGCTGCGCGACTCGCGGGTGGAGTTCACCCACGGCGGGAGCACGGCGTACATCGCGGGGCTGGAGCCGTACCTGGCGCGGCGGGCGGACTGGAAGAAGTCCGACGTGTACTACGCCATCCCCGGCGGGCCCAACACGATGATCGTGCTCGCGCACATGCCGGTGACGGCGGTCACCCTCCCCGGCGACCGCTACCCGATCATGCTGGCCGGCCACACCTTCTGCGGACAGGTGGAGGTGCCCGGCACGCCGCGGCTGGCCTGGTTCAACACCCAGGTGCTCACCGGCACCGCGAACCCGGCGAAGACGCGCATCTGGCGCATCCGCGGGGCCACGGTGTTCGCCACCTGCGGCCTCGGCTACAGCTTCGTCCCCGTGCGCTTCGGTGCGCCGCCGGAGGTGGCGCTGATCACGCTGCGCGCCGTGGGCCCCGCCGTCCGCACCGACAGCGCGAAGGGTCCGCCGCAGCCCAACGTCGATTCGCTGATCCGGGTCTTCCAGGAGCGCGACACCACCGCGCGCGACTCGGCTCAGTAGGATTTCACACAGAGGAACCAGAGGGACCAGAGGAAGCGGTGCGGTTCCTCCGGTCCCTCTGGTTCCTCTGTGTGAGACTTTTTCAGCGCGTGCTCTGGCCGGTGTTGCGCGCGGGCTGCTGGCAGGTGGGCCAGGCGCCGGGCTGACCCGTCTGCTGGTTCACCGGGAACTCGGTGCGCCGGGTGCGGGGGAGGCGCTGCGGCTCCTCCGAGGCGAGGTAGACCAGCATCGCCACCATCACCGCATTCCGGCGCAGGTCGTCGAACACCAGCTTGTCGAAGGTGTCGCGGTTGGTGTGCCAGGTGTAGGTGCCGTACTCCCAGGAGAGCGACCCCAGCCCGAACGCAGGCGCCCCCGCGCACACGAACGACGCGTTGTCCGTCCCGCCCCCCGAGGGAAGCCCCGGGTCGGCGATGGTCAGGCTGTCGGTGAGCAGCTTGGGCAGCGCCGCGAACCAGCGGGTGAAGAAGGGCCCCACCCCCGTCAGCCCCTGGTACGAGAAGTTGGCGATGCGGCCGGTGCCGTTGTCCTGGTTGAAGAGCGCCTGCAGGTTCTCCACGACCTGCGGGTGGTCGGCCACGAAGGCGCGCGAGCCGTTCAGCCCCTGCTCCTCGCCGCCCCAGTGCCCCGCCAGGATGGTGCGGCGCGGCTGCGGGTACACCGCCTTCAGGATGCGCATCGCCTCCATCATCACGATGGTGCCGGTGCCGTTGTCGGTGGCGCCCGAGCCCGCGTCCCATGAGTCGAAGTGGGCGGAGAGCATCACGTACTCGTCGGGGGCGCGGCGGCCGCGCATCTCGGCCAGCACGTTCGCCGCCGGCAGGTCGCCCGGGAACTGCGCCTGCGCGTCGACGCGGAGCCGCGGCCCCTGGTCGTTCTCGGCCAGGCGGTAGACCAGCCCGTAGTCCTCGCAGCTCAGGTCGATCGTGGGCACGCGCTGGGTGCGCGCGTTGAAGACCTTGTCGACTCCCCACCCGTTCGACCAGAAGTGAGTGACGACCCCCAGCGCCCCCGCCTCCTCCAGCGCGGGCGGAAGGGAGCGCGCGTCGCGGCCGGTCTTCTGCACCCGCGCGTTCCAGGCCTGCGCGCCGGCGGTGCGCTGCGCCTTCATCCGCTCGAACGACTCGGGCGTCGCGTACCTCGCCCAGTTGTCGTCGGGGCGGCAGGTGGGCTGGGGGAAGGAGACCAGGACGAACTTGCCACGCACGCTCGGCAGCCACGCCCTGAACGCGGCCGAGTCGGCCAGGTCGGGGAGGATGGCGACGGGGCCGGTGACGGGGCCGTCCGTCCCCGGGCTCCAGGCGAGCATGGTGCCCTCGAGGGTGCGCGTGCGCGGGCTCACCAGGTCGACGTGGGTGATGCCACGCAGCCACCCGCGCCAGGTGCCGTACTGCTCCGTGCGCGCCTGGATCCCCCAGCTGGCGTACTTCTGCACCGCCCAGGCGTAGGCATTCTGGATGTTGGGCGAGCCGGTGAGCCGCGGGCCGACCGAGTCCATCAGCGCCTGCCCCAGCGGCTGGAGCTGCGAGCGGTTCATCCCCTCGTCCCAGATGCGCTGCAGGACGGGGTCGGGGCTGGTCCATGCCGGCGCCTGCTGCGCGCGCACCGGGACGGCGAGCGCGCACGCGCACGCCGCGGCGAACGAGAGGTTCCGCTTCATCGCATCTCCTGGGATGAGAAAAGGGCCGGGGCGACAGTGTGTCGTCCCGGCCCCGGCGCTGCAAGCCCGCGGCGGAAGGCTACGCGGCCGTGAACGAGCCACGCGGCGCACGCAGCCCGCGCAGGAGGCCGTCGGTGCTCAGGTCCTTGTCGATCTCGGGCCAGTGAATCCCAAACCCCGCGCCCGCAACCTGCCAGTTCGCACGCTGCTCGGGCGTGGCATTGAGCAGGCGCGGATACCACGCAAGCGGCACGATGATCGTGCGCCCATCGGCCAAGTCCACGCTCAGCGCATCGTCCGACACGCGGACGTCCTTCACGCGCGTACCCGCGCCAGGTTCGAATCTGCTCATTCCTGCTTCGCCGGGTCGCTGGCATCCGACGGGTTGGAAACCCGCCGCTGGAACTGCACGAAGTCCGCCTGCGCGGACTCACTTCCGCGTGGGGTCCAGTTCTACCAGTCGCGCCGTCACCCTGCCGCCCTCGATTTCGGCGAGGGCGACGGTGACGGGGTCGCGGAAGCGCTGGCGGCCGGCGCTCCCCGGGTTCACCGCGAGGACGGAGCCCACCTGCCGGATCACCGGCCGGTGCGAGTGGCCGAAGACCACCAGCGCGGCGTCGGGATGGGCGGCCGCGGCCTTCTCGGGCGTCGGCGAGCCGAGTTGCATGCCGTGCAGGACGGCGACGCGGGCGCCCGCCAGCTCCACCTGCGCCACCTCGGGAATGCGGCCGCGGAGCTCCCATCCGTCGACGTTCCCCCACACCGCCGTCACCGGCGCGATCGCGGCGAGCTCGTCGAGGATCCCGGCGTCGCCCACGTCGCCCGCGTGCAGCACGTGCTCGACGCCTTCGAACACCTCGAAGACCTCGGCGCGCAGGAGGCCGTGCGTATCGGAGATGATGCCGATCTTCATAGGGGACAGGTTACAGGGGACAGGGGACAGGGGACAGCAAACAGGCCCGGCGTGAGACGAGGTATCGTCGCACGCTGGAGCGTTCGAAAGAAGTGGAAGACGATCAGCCTTCGCCGTTGCTCGCTGTCCCCTGTCCCCTGTCCCCTGTCTCCTTCTCTTCCCCGCTCCGCCAGCGGCGGCCGATGGCGTGCTCGATCCCCAGGTGATCCAGCACGCGCGCGACCACGAAGTCCACCAGGTCGTCGATGGACTGCGGGCGATGGTAGAAGCCGGGGGCGGCCGGCATCACCACGGCGCCGGCGCGGGTGAGGCGGAGCATGTTCTCGAGGTGGACCAGCGAGAGCGGCGTCTCGCGGGGGACGAGGATGAGCGGGCGGCGCTCCTTGAGGGCCACGTCGGCGGCGCGCTCCACCAGGTTGCGCGAGGTGCCGGCGGCGATGGAGGCGAGCGTGCCCATCGAGCAGGGGCAGATCACCATCCCCCCCGACGGCGCGGAGCCGGAGGCCGGCGTGGCGCCGCGGTCGAGCGAGTCGTACAGCTCCACCCGGCTCCAGTCGCCCGTCGCGGCGCGGAGCGCGTCGAGGCCGTCGATCCCCGTCTCCTCGGCCAGCAGCCGCCAGCCGTAGGAGGAGACGATCAGCCGCACCGGCGTGGCCGTCTCGACAAGGGCGCGGAGCAGCCGCACGGCGTACGGCGCGCCGCTCGCACCGGTGATGCCGAAGGTGACGGGCGCGCCGCGCTGCGCGGTCAACGGAAGATCCTCTCCGCCAGCACCACGAGGAAGAACACCACCGAGATCGCCCCGTTCACGTTGAAGAACGCCGCGTCGATGCGCGAGAAGTCGTCGGCGCGCACCAGGCTCTGCTCGTACACGAGCATCACCGCGATCATCGCCACGCCGAAGAAGTAGAGCGTCCCCAGCGCAGGCACCATCATCCCCAACCCTGCGAAGAGCGCCACCGAGAGCAGGTGCAGCACGCGCGACACCGTCAGCGCCCCCTTCGCCCCCAGCGCGGCGGGGATGGAGTGCAGCCCCTCGCCCCGGTCGAACTCGATGTCCTGCAGCGAGTAGAGGATGTCGAACCCGGCCACCCAGCAGAGCACCGCGCCCGCGAGCGCCAGCAGCGCGCCGGCCGGATGGCTCCACTCCCCCGACACCGCCAGGTACGCGCCCACCGGCGCGATCCCCAGCGCGAGCCCCAGGACCAGGTGCGCGAAGCGGGTGAAGCGCTTGGTGTAGGAGTAGAAGAACACCCACCCCAGGGCGAGCGGCGCCAGCGCCAGGCAGAGCGGGTTGAGGAGCGCGGCGCAGAGCAGGAACACCGCGCTGGCGACCACCACCGCGGCCGTGGCCTGCCGCACGCTCAGCTTGCCGGCGGGAATCTCGCGCATCCGCGTGCGCGGGTTCTTCGCGTCGATCCCGCGGTCCACGATGCGGTTGAACCCCATCGCCGCGAACCGCGCCGCCGTGAACGCGGCCAGGATCAGCGCCACGTCGCGCAGCGTGATCGGGTACGCGTAGCTGGCGAGCGTCGCCCCCACCAGCGCGAACGGCATCGCGAACACGGTGTGCGGCAGCTTCACCAGGTTCGAGTAGTCCGCCAGCCGCCCCGTCCCCGCGATGTGCTGGCCTTCGAGTCTATGCGTCGTCACTGGATCAACGATCGTGGTTGAGTCATTCGTCCATCGGAGGAACCAGCGGCTCCACCTGCCGGATCAGATCGGGGATCATCTCGGTCGCGATGCTCCACACGATGTCCAGATTTACCTGGCGATAGGCGTGAATCAGCCTGTCGCGCATGCCAGCCATCTTTCTCCAGGGGATTTCCGGATGCTCACCCCGGAACTCGTCACTGACATTCTTCGCCGCTTCGCCGATGATCTCGAGGTGCCGCTCCACTGCTGAGTGGCGCATCACGTCCCGCTTCAGTTCCTCGCGACTCACACCGGTCGTGAACTCCTGAACGAGGCGCGCAGAATCCAGGATGTCGGCGAGAAAAACGATGTCAGGCGGCTGCATAGATCACCCGGGCCGACTCCAGGATCAACCGACGACGGAATGGATTCCGGCCGCTCTCAACCCCCGAGCGCGTGACCAGGTCCACCGGGCGCCCGAAGATCTCCACCAGCTCGTCCTCCATGTCCATGAGTCCGAAGAGCGTCAGGCGCGTGCCGGGAGCGAAATCGACGAGCACGTCCACATCGCTCTCGGGCCCGAAGTCGTCGCGCAGCACCGAGCCGAAGAGCGCGAACTCGACGATCTCCCACTTGCGGCAGAATTCGTCGATCCGGTTCCAGGGGATGGGCACCTGCGTCGGAACTTCGGTGTGCACCGTCATGCACGGGTCTCCCGATACGGATTTGCCGCGGTCAGTCGCGCTGGGAATCTTCAAGCCACGCGGCGTCGGCGAGATCCTTCGGACGCCCCGCAGCCTTCTTGTTGATCAGCAGGTGCCGCCGGCTGATGACGGGAATCTCCAGACCGTAGAGGGTGTGGTATTCCTTCTCCTCCCAGGCCTCGTCGAATGTTACGCCATCAACCGAAGTGAGAATATCGACCCGTACGGGCGCGACGCCCACCTGATAGAAGAAGCCCGGACGCGAGAGCTCCTCGACGCTGAGACTGTCGACCGGCGCCCCGAACTTCGCCAGCGCATCCCACACCCGCCGGGCGTTCTCCGGCGTAGGACGTACCCAGAGATCGATGTCTCCCGTCGCACGCGGGTACTCGTGCACGGCGAGGGCGAATGCGCCGACGAGCAGGTAGTCAGCTCCCGCGGCTGACAACTCGTCCAATATGTCTCTGTAGTGTTGGATCAACATCTGGATGCCCCATGAACGCCCAGGTTGTCTGCGTGAGCTCCCACATCATCCCGACCCGTTCCTCGGGCGAGAGGAGCGCGTAGGGATTCGGTTCCGGGTCTCCGATGCGTCCCTTTCGTACGGGCCAGCTCGCCCGA
This sequence comes from Longimicrobiaceae bacterium, assembly GCA_045803205.1. Taxonomy (GTDB): domain Bacteria; phylum Gemmatimonadota; class Gemmatimonadetes; order Longimicrobiales; family Longimicrobiaceae; genus Longimicrobium. The sequence continues at coordinate 6,547 of JBJMPM010000365.1, read as the reverse complement.
TCGCCTGCATTGCTCATCATCCCTCCAGCGGTGCGATTCCCAGGCGCTTCCACATCGCGTCGACCTTAGCCTTCACGTCCTCCGACATCTCGATGAGGTCGGGCCAGGGGCGGGTGAAGCCCTCCTCGGGCCACTTGCGCGTGCCGTCGATCCCCATCTTGCTGCCGAAGGCGGGGTGCTGCGAGGAGTGGTCCAGGTCGTCCACCGGCCCGCGGGTGAAGCGCACGTCGCGCTCGGGGTCGATGTTCCCCAGCGCGTACCACCACGCCTCGGCGGTGTTCTGCACGTCGATCCCCTCGTCCACCACCACGATCACCTTGGCGAGCGACATCAGCCCCATCCCCCACAGGCCGTGCATCACCTTGAACGCCTGCCCCGGGTACTCCTTGCGGATGGAGACGAACACCAGGTTGTGGAACACCCCCTCCGGCGGCATGTGGTAGTCCACGATCTCGGGGATCGTGAGCTTCGCCAGCGGGAGGAAGATGCGCTCCGTGGCGCCCCCCAGGTACACGTCCTCCACCGGCGGCCGGCCGACCAGCGTCGCGGGGTACACCGGGTCCTCCCGCATGGTGACGGTGGTCACGTGGAAGGTGGGATACGGGTCTTCCAGCGTGTAGAACCCCGTGTGGTCGCCGAAGGGCCCCTCGATCGCCATCTCCTCGTCGGTGTCGACGTACCCCTCCAGCACGATCTCGGCCTCCGCGGGGATGGTGAGGTCCGCCGTGATCGCCTTCGCCGTGTACACCGGCTCGCGCCGCAGGAAGCCGCCGAACAGGTACTCGTCGATCCCCGGCGGGAGCGGCGCGCTGGGCGTGTACATGGTCGCCGGGTCGCCGCCGATGGCGACGACGACCGGCATCCGGCCACCCCTGGTGCGCTTCCAGGCGCGGTAGTGCGCGGCGCCTCCCTTGTGCCGCTGCCAGTGCATCCCCGTGGAATCGGGCCCGAACACCTGCATCCGGTACATGCCGATGTTCTGCACGCCGGTCTCGGGGTCGGCCGTCACCACCATCGGCAGGGTGATGAAGGGGCCGCCGTCCTTCGGCCAGGTCTTCAGCACGGGGAGGCGGGTGAGGTCGAACTCCCCCTCGCGCAGCACCACCTGCTGGCAGGGCGGCTTCCCCTTGTACCTGCGCGGAGGAACCTTGCTCAGCTCCATCAGCTTCGGCAGGAGCTGCACCTTCCCCCAGAGCCCCTTGGGGATCTCGGGCTTGATCAGCTCGGCGATGCGGCGGGCGTGCTCCTCCACGTCGTCGACGCCGAGCGCGGCCGCCATCCGCCGCCAGCTCCCGAAGACGTTGATGGCGACGGGGATGTCGCCCTCGGTGCCGTCCATCAGCACCGGCCGCTCGAAGAGGAGCGCGGGCCCGCCGCCGGGGAGCTTCATGGTGCGGTCGGCGATCTCCGCCATCTCCAGGTCCACCGAGACGGGCTGCCGCACCCGGACGAGCTGCCCGGTGCGGTCGAGGTGGCGGAGGAACTCGCGCAGGTTCTGGAATGCCAAACGTAGCTCTCTCTGTTTTCTCAGCGGCTCTGCGTGAGACCCTTATCCGTAAGATCCTAGCCCCGCTGCAGCCCCGCCGTGACGATCATCAGCAGGCCGTAGGACAGGTACATCACCCCGCCGATGATCAGCGCGCGCTTGGCGATGCGCATCTGGTGGAGGCCGATGGCGTCGAAGGAGCCCTCGGGCTTCCAGAGCGCGCCGGGGTTCACGGGCGCGCCCTCGCGCTTGTGGCGCGTCCACGCCAGCACCTGCAGCAGCGCCGAGGCCACGCAGCAGGCGATGAACGAGAAGAAGAGGAGCGTGCCGAAGGTCGACAGGAACTTGCTCACGCCTTCGTCCCCCAGTGCAGCGCGGCGATCCCGCCGGAGAGCGTCTTCCACTCCACCCCGCCGAACCCCGCGCGCTCCATCCTGCGCGCCAGCTCCGCCGGCTCCGGGAAGTGGCGGACGGACTCCGGCAGGTAGGTGTACGCCGTGGAGTGCTTCGACACCAGCTTCCCCACCAGCGGCAGCACCCTCAGGAAGTACCCCAGGTAGAGCGCGCGGAAGGGCTGCCAGGACGGCGTGGTGAACTCCAGGATCACCAGCCGCGCGCCGGGCCGGAGCACGCGCGCCATCTCCCCGAGCCCCGCGTCCAGGTCCGCCAGGTTGCGCACGCCGAACCCCACCGTCGCCCCGTCGAAGGCGGCGTCGGCGAAGGGGAGGACCAGCGCGTCGGCGCAGGCCGGCTCGATCGACAGCCGGTCGAGCTTGGGCGTGCCGCGCTCCAGCATGGCGAAGGTGAAGTCGCTCCCCACCACGCGCCCGCGGAAGCCCGCGCGCCGCGCCAGCTCCACCGCCAGGTCGAGCGTCCCCGCGCAGTTGTCCAGGTAGGTGCCCGCGGGGGCGCGCTCCCACCCCAGCCGGTCGACCGCGCGGCGGCGCCACGCCCGGTCGACGTTGGCCGAGAGGAGGTGGTTCAGCAGGTCGTAGCGCGGCGCGATGGACGAGAACATCCGTCGCACCGCGGCCGCCTTCTCGTCCGCCGCGGGGAGCACGGCCGGGCGGGCGGTGGGGGTCGGCATACCGTAAATCCGTTTCTACGTTTAGAATAAGGCGCGGAAAAGCTACCCCCCGCCCCCCCGGCGAGCAAGCCTCGCCCCGCCCGGTTGAAACCCGCGGCGCGCCGCTCCCGTACGGTGCGCCCGAGGGCCGGGACTCCTTGCGCTGGACAAAGCCAGAATTGAACGCGACGTCGCTCACGGACCACGATCTCGTCAAGCTCGCCCAGAAGGGGAGCGAGAAGGCGTATCGCGAGCTGCTCGGCCGCTACCAGCGTCCGGTGTTCTCGCTCGTGTACCGCATGGTGCGCGACCGCGAGCAGGCCGAGGACCTGGCGCAGGAGACGTTCGTGCGCGTGTTCAACAACATCGACCGCTACGACCCGGCCTACAAGTTCTCGAGCTGGATCTTCAAGATCGCCACGAACCTGACGATCGACTCGATCCGGCGGAAGGAAGTCCCCACGGTGAGCCTCGACGGGTCGCGCTTCGCCACCAGCGCCGAGGACATCGCCGCCACCGCCATCACGGTGGAGAGCGGGGACGAGAACCCCGAGGAGCTGCTGGAGGCGCGCGAGCTGGGGGCCGAGATCGAGGTGGCCATCGGCCGCCTCCGCCCCGAGTACCGCCAGGCCATCGTGCTCCGCCACATCGAGGACCGTCCGTACGAAGAGATCGCGCAGATCATGGCGCTCCCGCTGGGCACGGTGAAGACGTACATCCACCGCGGCCGCAAGGAGTTGCAGGAGTCGCTGGCGCACACCCGGGTTTGAGGAGAGCTGAAACTTGCACCGCTCGCACGCCGTAGAGGCCCTGGCAGGCAATCGCAGCCGCACGAGGCGACCGTGACCGATCCGAACGCACACCTGTTGCCCTGGACCCTCGAGGAGCTCGCCGAGGACGCCCTCTCCCCCCGGGAGAGGAACCTGGCGATGGCGCACGTGCGCCGCTGCGCGCAGTGCGCCGGCGACCTCGACGCGAGCCGGGCGCTGATCCAGGCGCTCAACGCGCTCCCGCACTTCAACCCGTCGCCGGCGTTCGCGGAGAACGTGATGGCGCGCGTCACCCTTCCCGCCACGGCGGCGCAGGCGGTGGCGCGGCGGCGCTGGCTGCCGAACACGCGCCGCGGGTGGACGATGGCGGTGGCCGGGGCGCTCGCGCCCCTGCTCCCGCTGCTGGCGCTCCTCACCTGGCTGGCGGGGCGCGGGATGAGCCCGGGCGCGCTCTTCGGGATGGGGGGGCGCTGGATCGGCGAGGCGGGGTGGTCGCTGCTGGTGCGGGCCACCGAGGCGGTGGTGAAGAGCGGGGTGTTCCAGTGGCTGGTGACCACCGGGTCCGACCTGGTGGGGGGTACGCGCGGGCTCTCGGTGGCCGGCGTTCTGTTCGCGACGATGATCCCGCTCTCGGGCTGGATGCTGGTACGTCTACTTCGCACCCCGGTGAGGGGGATGACTCATGCGCACTGACCTGATGAAGCTTTCCGTGGTGGCGCTGGCGGCCGCCCTCGCGGCGCCCCGCGCGGCCGGGGCGCAGGAAGTCACCGCACCGCGGGCCGCCCCGGCGGCGGCCCCCGCGGCCCCGACGCCTCCGGCGCTCCCCGCCGCCCCCCGCGTGGTCGACACGCTCTCGCCCGCGGTGGCGCCCCCCGCGCCGCTGGCGGCGCCGCCGGGGAGCCAGATCTCGCTCAACGGCTACTCCGTGCCCCACGGCAAGGTGGTCGACGGCGACGTGGTGGTGCCCTTCGGCGACGTCCGCGTGGCGGGCGAGGTGATGGGCGACGTGACGGTGGGGAAGGGAAACCTGGTGCTGCTCGAGGGCGGCGTGATCCACGGCAACGCGGTGGTGAGCGGCGGCCAACTGCTGAACCACGGCGGCCGCGTGTTCGGCGAGATGCGGGTGAACAGCGACGAGTACGGCGGCGACGGCGAGATGGCGGCCGCCGAAGCCGCGGCCGAGGCCGAGCGCAACGTCGAGGTGGCCGAGCACATCCACGTGCGCCACCGCGGGTTCTGGGGGAGCGTGGGCGAGGGGATCGAGGGGATCGTCTCCACCCTGACCCTGGGGCTCATCCTCTGCCTGATCGGCGCGGCGCTGGTCTTCTACGCCCTCCCGCAGCTGGAGCGGGTGAGCGGCACCATCCGCCGCGACACCGCCCGCTCGGCGGGGGTGGGGATCGCGGCCAACTTCCTCTCGCTCCCGGCCTTCTTCATCGGCCTGGTGGTGCTCCTGGTCACCATCATCGGCATCCCGCTGCTGGTGCTGTACGTGCCGCTCTTCTGGGTGGCGCTGGTGGCGGCGGGGACCTTCGGGGTGGTGGCGGCGGGGCATGCCATCGGCGAGCGCACGGCGGAGCAGAGCGGCGAGTTCAGCACCATCCGCCGCAACGCCTACAGCTACACCTTCACCGGCATCGCCATGCTGCTGGCGCCCATGTTCGCCGGGCACCTGCTGCAGCTCACCGGCTTCCTGGGGTGGCTGGGCTCCATGGTGAACGCGCTGGGCGTGCTGATCCTCTGGGTGGCGGCCACGGTGGGCTTCGGCGCGGTGGTGCTCACCCGCGCCGGCACCCGCCCCGGGTGGCCCTGGAAGCGCGGCGGGCTCCCCTACGACCCGATCTTCGACGAGGAGCCGGCGTTCGACCGGAGCGGCGCGCATGTCTGAGCGCCGCGCCGCGCGGCTCGCGGCGGTGGCGGTGCTGGGGGCCACGCTGGCCGCCTGCCACCCCGCCGACGCGCAGCGGATGCGCAGCACCACCTCGGCCCGGCAGCTCCAGGGCGAGCGCCGGGTGAACGTGGAGGTGGAGTACGGCGCGGGGCGCCTGCGGGTGGCCCCGACGCGCGGCGACCTGCTCTACCGCATGGAGCTGCGCTACGACGACGAGCGGTACCGCCCGGTGACGGAGTACGACCGCGCGGCGGGGCGGCTGAAGCTGGGGGTGGAGAGCCGCGAGCACCGCGGCCGCAGCCGCGGCAACCGCGACCGCGAGCAGCACGCCACCATCGAGCTCACCCGGCAGGTGCCGATCGCGCTCTCGCTCGCCTTCGGCGCGGGCGAGGCGCAGGTGGAGCTGGGCGGGCTGGCGCTGGAAGACGTGGAGCTCAAGACCGGCGCGAGCCGCACCGTGGTCTCGTTCGCCGCGCCCAACCGGGCGGCGGCGCGGCGGGTGAAGGTGGAGGCCGGCGCCGCCGAGGTGCGGGTGAGCGGGCTGGGAAACACGCGCGCGCCCCGCTTCGAGTTCAGCGGCGGGATGGGCGAGACCACGCTGGACTTCGGCGGCACCTGGACGAGGAGCGCCACCGCGCAGATCAACATGGGCGTGGGCTCGGTGCGGCTGCGCATCCCCCGCGCGCTGGGGGTGCGGGTCACGCGCGACTCCTTCCTCTCCAGCTTCGACGCGGACGGGCTGGTGAAGCGGGGCGACGCCTGGTTCTCGCGCAACTACGCGCAGGCGCGCCACAAGCTCGACATCTCGATCCACGCCGCCGTCGGCTCGGTCGAGGTGGACTGGATCGACTGAGGCGGCTGAACACGCAATCAAGCAGGAGAAGGAACGATGATCGGCGCGATCGTGGGACTGATCGGGGCGCTGGTGGTGGGGGTGGTGGTGATCGGGGTGGTGCTGGCGCTCCTGGGCGTGGTGTTCGGGATGGCGGTGGGGCTGCTCGCCCTGGCCATCAAGGTGCTGCCGATCGTGCTGATCGGCTGGGTGGTGGTGAAGCTGGTGCAGCGCGCGGAGCGGCCGCGCGGCGCGCTGAGCGCCTCGGACCAGCGCTGGCTCGACTCGCACTGAGAAACTGCGTCTCTCACAGAGGCCACAGAGGTCACGGAGGGCTCGATCAGTCCTCTGTGACCTCTGTGGCCTCTGTGAGAGATGTTTTTTACGTGGCGGCGGCGACGCCGGCCTCGACTTTTTCCGCCACGCGGTCGGCAACGGCCCGCAGCGCCTCGGCCGAGGGGGCGTGCGGGTCGGCGATCAGGATGGGGACGCCCGCGTCGCC
>JBJMPM010000303.1:0-28474 GCA_045803205.1 Longimicrobiaceae bacterium | reverse complement strand
GAGCGCCGAAGCCGGCAGGTGAAGCGCGGGGTAAAACGAAAGCAGAGCCGTTATCCGGTCAGGAAACGGAGTGACTGCTCCCGGACGGTGAGACGGACCCTGGAGGTGCTTAGGTAAACGGTATTGCGCGAAGGCGGACTTTGTGCCGTTCCAGCGGCGGGTTTCCAACCCGTCGGCTCCGGACCCATGCGCAATACGCTCTAGACCCTGCCCCGTTCCCACTGGCGCATCCGTGATCGAGCGACTGCCGCCGCCGCAAGAGGACCGTGAGCGCGCCGAGCGCATCCGCAGCGGCGACGCGGGCGCGTTCGAGGCGCTCTTCCGCGAGCACCACCCGCGGCTTTGCCGCTTCGCCGAAGGGTACGTGCGCGAGCCGGCGGTGGCCGAGGAGCTGGTGCAGGACGTGTTCTTCGAGCTGTGGCGGGGGCGCGCCGGGTGGGAGCTGCGCACCACGCTGCGCGCCTACCTGTTCGGCGCGGTCCGCAACCGCGCTCTCAACCACCTGAAGCGCGCGGGCCGCGAGCGCGGGTGGCTGGCGCGCCTCCGCGGAGAGGGCGAGCCCGCAGACCCGGCGCCGTCGCCGGAGCGCGCGGCCGCCGAGTCCGAGGCGGCGGCGGCGGTGGCGCGGGCGGTCGCGCGGCTGCCGGCGCGCGCGCGGATGGTGGTGGAGCTGCGCTGGCAGCACGGGCTGCGGCACGGAGAGATCGCCGAGGTGATGGGCATCTCCGTCAAGGGCGTCGAGAACCAGCTCGGGCGGGCCCTGAAGACGCTGCGTTCCATGCTCGGCGACTTCGAGGACTGATCGTCGGCTTCAGAGCATATCCGAACCCCTACCGATGTCATCCTGAGGGCGGCCCCGCCTGACCTGACATCGCACCCATGCCGGCAGCCCGAAGGATCTATAGCCGAGGCGGCACGTCTGTCCGTTTGACGCCTGCCGCTCTTCCAGCACCGGCTGCTTCGCGGTGCCGGATCATTCTCGCGCCGCTCTGACCATGTCGAATGCTGCGGCTACAGATCCTTCGGTCGCCGCCCTGCTTTTTCGCTGGCAGCGTTCGGCGCAGCGGCGACGCTCAGGATGACGACATTCGTGGGGGCGAGGTTTCTCAGCAGTCTTTTGGGATGTGGTGGCCGAGGGTTAGCGCACACGGTCCCCTCCCCACGCGGTCCGCCCCCCCGGTGTGGGGGTTTTTTCGTTTCGGTTGTCTCACCTCCTGAATACCCACGCGAGGATGCGGACGTGAACGAGCCCATCGACTGGACGCTGCTGGACCGGTACCTGGCCGGAGAGGCTTCGGCGGAGGAGGCCGCGCGCGTGGAGCGCTGGCTCGCCGCCTCGCCGGAGCGGGCGGCGATGGTGCGCGCGCTCCGCGGCCCGGGCGCCGCGAGCGACGTTCGCACGGACGCGGCGTGGGCGAGCCTCTCGGGCCGCATCGCCGCGGCCGAGCCGGCGACGATCGGCCGGCGCGCACCCGCGTGGGGACGTCGCAGCCACGCTCCCCTGCTCCGCGCCGCCGCCATCGCGGGGCTGCTGGTGGGCGGAGCCGCGGTCTGGCGGATCGCGGCCCCGCGTGGCCCCGAGCCGATGGCCGTCGTGGCGACCGCGGCGGGGGCCACGCGCACGGTGGTGCTGGACGACGGGTCGCGCGTGACCCTCGGCGCCGCGAGCCGGCTGGAGCATCCGCGCCGCTTCCGCGGGAACGCGCGCGAGGTGGTGCTGGAGGGCGAGGCGTTCTTCGAGGTGGCGCACGACGCGCGGCGGCCCTTCACCGTGCGCTCCGGCGGCGCGCTCACCCGTGTGCTCGGCACCCGCTTCGACGTCCGCGGCTACGCCGGCGAGCCGGTGCGCGTGGTCGTCGAGAGCGGCCGGGTCCGGCTGCGTCCGGCCGGCGCCGGGGCCGACACCGGCGTGGTGCTGGTCCGCGGCGAGCTGGGCGAAGCCGCGCCGGGGCGGCCCGTCACCCGGCGCGCGGGCGTGGACCCGGCGCGCTACGCGGGATGGCGCGAGGGCCGCCTGGAGTTCGAGCGGGCGGAGCTCTCGCAGGCCGCGCGTGAGCTCGAACGGTGGTACGGCGTGGAGGTGCGCGTCACCAACCCCGCGCTCGCCCGCCGCCACCTCACCCTCACCCTGGCCCGCGCGCCGCTCGACGAGGTGCTGGACGCCATCTCCCTCTCCCTCGGCGCCCGCTGGAGCCGGACGGGACGCACGATCCTCATCTCTCCATCCCCCCGAAAACAGCCATGATCCCCCGCCCTCCCCGGCTTCTCCTCGCGCTGCTGCTCCTCGCCTGCGCCCCGCTCCCCGCCCGCGCACAGACCGCATCCTCCTCTCCTCCACCCGGCGGGTGGGCGCCCCTCGCCGTGGACGGCAACGGCATCGCGGGGCTCGCCCGCGTGGTCCGCGCCGAGGTGCGGGGAGGGACGCTGGGCGACGCCGTCCGCCGCATCCTGGCGGACGCGCAGGTCGGGGTGGCGTTCGACCCGGACCTCCCCGGGCTGGACCGGCCGGTGGCGGCGAGCGTGGCGGGGCTGCGCGCGGCGGACGCCCTGCTGCGGGTGCTGCGGGGATCGGGGCTGCGGCTCCTGGTCAATCCGCGGGGGCAGGCGGTGCTCACCACCGCGCCGCGGCAGGCGCCGGAGACCGGCAGCGTCGCCGGAACGGTCCGCGGTGGCGGCGGCGAGGCCGTGGCGGGGGCCCGCGTCACCACGGTGGGGCGCTCGGCGGTGACGGCGGACGATGGGCGCTTCACCCTGGGCGGGCTCGCGCCGGGGCGCCACCCGCTGGAGGTGCGCCGGCTCGGCTACGAGACCGCCCGCGTGGACGTCGAGGTGGCGGCGGGCGCGGCCGCGCGGCTGCAGCTCACGCTGCGCCCGGCGACGGTGCCGCTGGCGGCGGTGGTGGTGGCGCCCAGCTGGTTCGGGGTGATGGACCACGGTGCCGACGCGCCGCGTACCCTCACCCGCGAGGACCTGGAGACGCGGCCGCAGATCGGCGAAGACGTGTTCCGGGCGGTGAGCCGCATCCCCGGCGTCGCCTCGACCGACCTCTCCGCGGCCTTCCGCGTGCGCGGCGGCCGCAACGAGGAGCTGTTCGTGATGCTGGACGGGATGACGCTGCTGGAGCCCTTCCACATCAAGGACTTCGACGGGGCGCTCTCGATCGTGGACGTGAACGCGGTGCGCGGCATCGACCTGGTGACCGGCGGGTTCGGCGCCGAGTACGGCGACCGCCTCACCGGCGTGTTCGACATGCGCTCGGTCTCGCCCGCGCCGGGGGCGGCGCGCACCACGCTGGGGCTGTCGCTCACCAACCTGCGCGCGATGTCGGCCGGGAGCTGGGCGGCCGGGCGCGGGCGCTGGGTGGCGTCGGCGCGGCGCGGCTACCTGGACCTGGCGCTGGACCTCTCCCGCGCCCGCGGCAGCGACCGGGGCGACATCTCCCCCACCTACTACGACGCCCTGGCCAAGGTGGAGTACGACGTGGCGCCCGGCCACACCCTGGCCGCGCACGCGCTGCTGGCCCGCGACCGGCTGCGCTTCCAGGACACCGACGACGCGCCGGAGCTGCAGAGCCGCTACGGCAGCAGCTACGGGTGGATCACCTGGACGGCGCAGGTCGGACGCCTCTCGGCCCGCACCCTGGCCTCGGTGGCGCGGCTCACCTGGAGCCGCGCGGGGGAGAGTCCGCACAGCACCGCGGGCACCCCCGACCTCCGCGTCGACGACGCCCGCGACCTCTCCTCCCTCGGCATCCGGCACGACGCCGCCTGGGAGCTCTCCCCCCGCGCGCTGGTGAAGTGGGGGATGGAGGCGCGCCGCGACGCGGCGGAGTACGACTACTTCCGCGTGCAGCGGGACGGCGCGGGGCTCGACACCACCACGGTCGGCCTGTCGCCGGCGGGGACGGCGCTGGGCGGGTACGCGGCGCTGCGCGTGCGGCCCGCCATGCCGCTGACCGTGGAGGGCGGCCTGCGCTACGACCGCGGCGCGGGCACGGGCGAGGGCCACGCCGCGCCCCGCGCCAGCGCCGTGCTGCAGCTCGGCCCCGCCACGCGGCTGCGCGGCGCGTGGGGCGGGTACGTGCAGGCGCAGGGGCTGCACGAGTTGCAGGTGCAGGACGGCGCCGCGGCCTTCTTTCCCGCCGAGCGCGCGGAGCACCGCATCGTGGGGATCGAGCGCGCGGCCGGAAACGGGGTCACGCTGCGCGCCGAGGCCTACCAGCGCCTGCTGACCCACGTCCGCCCGCGCTGGCTGAACCTGGGGAACCCGATCACCGACGTCTTCCCCGAGGCCCTGGGCGACCGGGTGCGCTTCGCGCCCGTGCGGGGGCGGGCGGAAGGGGTGGAACTGCAGGCGCGGCGCGAGTCCGGCCGGCGGCTGGCGTGGGCGGCGAGCTACACCCTGGCGCGCGCCGAGGACCGCGACTCGTCGGGGCGCTGGGTGCCGCGCGCGCTGGACCAGCGCCACGCCGTCGCGCTGGACCTGGCCTGGCGCCCGCGGCCGGCGTGGCGGCTGAGCACGGCGTGGCAGTACCACACCGGGTGGCCCGCCTCGCCCCTCCAGCAGTCCGCCGCCACGCTGCCGGACGGGTCGATCGCCATCACCCGCAGCTGGGGCCGGCTCAACTCCCTCCGCCTCCCCGCCTACCACCGGCTCGACGCGCGCATCAGCCGCGAGTGGACGCGGCGGAGCGGCCGCATCCAGGCCTACCTCGACCTCTTCAACCTCTACGACCGCGCGAACGCCCGCGCCATCGACCCCTTCGCCGAGGTGCGCAATGGGCAGGTCGTGCTCGGCCAGGGGTACGACGAGATGATCCCGTTCGTCCCCAGCTTCGGGGTGAGCTGGGAGTTCTGACCGGCAGTCGCACGCAGAGGCGCGGAGACGCGGAGAGACCACGGCGGCTCTCCGCGTTTCCACGTCTCCGCGTGATGCCCGTGGTGCCGTGGGCCTCCCGCTCCGCTGGCGCCGTCGTTATCTTCCAAGTCGATACCGTGCACGCACTTCCGGGGAACCTTCCGGGGTCGCGACGGTTACTTCGTTCGAACGAAGATCTGCCAAGGCGGGGCCGAAGGGCGGCCCGCGCCGGCTTTTTCATCCCGATAGCAGTGCAGTTCCCGATGGCTTCTTCTCGTCAGGACCCGCAGGAACCGACCACCCCGCCCCAGCCGGCACCGCAGCCGTCCGCCGCCACCGGCGAGCAGCCCCGCAACCGCCTGGACCTGTCGCTGAGCCCCTTCGCCGCGCGCGTCGTCGCCGGCATCGCGCTCCTGGCGGCGCTCCTGTACGGCGGCTGGCGCGTGTACGACTACCTGCGCGCGCCCGAGCTCCCCGTCGTCGCCTACTCCGAGCTGCTCACCGCCATCGAGGCGGGGCGCGTCCAGTCCATCACCGTCCGCCCCGGCGAGGACGTGCGCGGGCGCTGGGCGGCCGCGGACCCGCGGGCCGGGCGCGAGTTCACCGTGGCCTATCCGGTGGAGACGGTGGACGGGCTCACGCAGCGGGCGCAGGCCAGTGGCGTGGCCATCACCCTGGCGCCGCCGCCCGGCCACACCGGGCTGCGCGACGCCGCCAGCACCGTGCTGCTGGTGCTGATGGCGCTCGGGGTGGGCTTCTTCCTCTTCCGCCAGGTGCGCGGCGGCCACTCCTCGGAGCTGGGCGAAGACGGGAAGAGCGACACCACCTTCGACGACGTCGCCGGCACCCAGGGCGCGGCCGACGAGCTGCGGGAGATGGTGGAGTTCCTCAAGCACCCCGACGCCTTCGCGGCGCTCGGCGCGCGCATCCCCAAGGGCGCGCTGCTGGTGGGCCCGCCGGGGACGGGGAAGACGCTGCTGGCGCGCGCCGTGGCGGGCGAGGCGGGGGTGCCCTTCTACTCCCTCTCCGGGAGCGAGGTCACCGGGTTCCTGGTGGGGATGGGCGCGCACCGCATCAAGGGGCTCTTCAAGAAGGCACGCAAGAAGGGCGGGGTGATCTTCATCGACGAGATCGACGCGCTGGGCGGGCACCGCGGCCGCAACCGCAGCCACAACGAAGACGACCGCACCCTCAACCAGCTCCTGGTGGAGATGGACGGCTTCGACCCGCTCTCGGGCGTGGTGGTGATCGCCGCCACCAACCGCCCCGACGACCTGGACGAGGCGCTGCGCCGCCCCGGGCGCTTCGACCGCACCATCACCGTGAGCACGCCGACGTCGCAGGGGCGCGAGGAGATCCTGCGGCTGCACGCCACCCGCCGCGGCATCCCCCTGGCCGACGACGTGGACCTGACCCGGATGGCGCGCCTCACCCCCGGCGCGAGCGGCGCCGAGCTGGCCAACCTGCTCAACGAGGCCGCCATCGCCGCGGCGCGCGAGCGCGAGCGCGTGGTGCGCTGGAGCCACGTCGAGCAGGCGCGCGACCGCATGCTGCTGGGAAAGGAGCGCAAGGGCTTCCGCGCGCTCGACCGCGAGCGCGCCACGGTGGCCTACCACGAGGCGGGGCACGCGCTGGCGGGCGTGGTCTGCGCGCCGGAAGACGGGCTGCACAAGGTCACCATCCAGGCGCGCGGGCAGGCGCTGGGCGTCGCCTTCTTCTCCCCCGAGGACGACCGCTTCCTCTACCGGCGCAACTACCTGGAGGGGGTGATCATGAAGGGGCTCGCCGGGCGCGCCGCCGAGGAGCTGGTGTTCGGGAAGCACGCGGTGACCAGCGGGGCGCAGAGCGACCTGCAGCAGGTGAACGGAGTGGCCCGCAAGATGGTCTACCAGCTCGGGATGGGCCCGGAGACGGGGCTGCTGATCCACGAGGGCGAGCCCGGCTCGCTCTCCCCCGAGGCGCACGCGGCGATGGACCGCGAGGTGCGCGCGCTGCTGGAGCGCCTCTACCGGCAGACGGTGGAGCTGCTGGAGGTCAACCGCGAGCCGCTGGCCGCCCTCGCCGTGGCCCTGCTGGAGCGCGAGACCATCGACGGCGTCGAGGCCGTCGAGATCATGGAGGAGGCGGGGCTGGTGCGCCCCGCCCATCTCCTCCCCGAAGGCGTGCTCGCGACCGCGGGCTGAGATCGTCTCACGCAGAGACGCGGAGAGGCGCGGAGAGAGGCCGGGCAGCCCCTCTCCGCGCTTCTGCTTGTGTTTCTCGCCCGCGCGGCTCACCTTCTTTTCCCAGCCCTCTTCGGCACGCCCGCTCCCACGCCCGCCCCCCTCGCATGCGCCAGCAAAGCTTCTGGGAAGCCCTGATCGGTGACGGCCGGCCGGCGCTGGCGGCGACGGGGGCCGCGCTCGTCTTCGCGGGCGGGTTCGCGCTCTTCCTCACCGCCGTCCGCCAGTTCCTGCCGCACGACATCGCCTATCTGGGCCTCTCCGCCGCCGACCTGTGCGCGCTCGACGGCTGCCGGGTGGTGGATTTCATGTTCCACGACCGGGCCTCGTTCGGCGGCGCGCTGATCGCCATCGGCGCGCTGTACCTCTGGCTGGTGGAGTTCCCCCTGCGCGAGCGCGAGGCATGGGCATGGTGGGCGCTCGCCGCCAGCGGGGTGGTGGGCTTCTTCAGCTTCCTGGCGTACCTCGGGTTCGGCTACCTGGACGCCTGGCACCTGGCCGGTACGCTCTTCCTCCTTCCCCTGTTCGTCCTCGGCCTCGCGCGCAACCGGCGGGAGCTGCGAGAGCCGGGGTGGCGGAGCGTTCTGCGCCCGGCGGTGCGCGCGCCGCTTCGCACCCGCTACGGTGCCGGGCGCGCGCTGATGCTCGCCACGGCGGTGGGGATGCTCGCCGGCGGCGGGGCCATCCTGGTGCTGGGGATGACGACGGTGTTCGTGCCGCAGGATCTCGCGTTCATGCACGCCGCGCGTGCTGCGCTGGTGCAGGCGAGCCCGCGCCTGGTGCCGCTGATCGCGCACGACCGCACGGGCTTTGGGGGTGCGCTGGTGTCGTGCGCCGTGGCGGTGGCGGCGTGTGCGTGGTGCGGTACGCCGAGCCGGAGCCTGTGGCAGGCGCTGGTGACGGCGGGCGTCTTCGGCTTCGGCTGCGCGATCGGCGTTCACTTCGTGGTGGGCTATGTCGACGCCGTGCACCTCGGCCCCGCCACCGCCGGCGCCCTGCTCTTCGCGGCGGCCGCGGCGGTCCTGCGCCGACCGATGCTCGAGGGCGTGCTGGACGCCACCTCACCCGCGCCCGCCGACGACCCGCTGGCGGCCGCTCCGGCCATCTGATCCTCCCCTCCCCATGTTGTCGATTCCACTTCTCCCGCTCCTGACCGCGCTCGCGTGGACTCCGGCGCCGACGCAGACGCCTGTCCCGCGGGCGCCGGCGCAGACGGACACGGCCGTGGCGCGCATCCGGCGGGAGTTCGCGGCCGTGAACGCCATGCTGCCGCGCTGCTCCCGGCGGACGCTCGACCTCTGGGGCGAGTCGGCCGAGGGCGGCTCGCTGGAGGCGTACCGGTGCGGCGGAGAGATCCGGAAGCTGGTCGCCGTCTACTACGGAGAGACGGGGCGGGTGCGCGAGGAATGGTATCTCGCCGGCGAGCGCCCGTTCTTCCTGTTCCGCACCGACCTGGGCTACGACCGCCCGTTCGGCAGGGTCGTACGCCGCACCGAGGAGCGGGTCTACCTGCGTGGCGGCGAGATGCTCCGCTGGATCGGGGACGACGGCAGGGCGCGCGGCACCACGTCGGACGAGGCCCGCGGACGGCTGGCGGAGATCCGCGAGTTCGCGGCCGACCTGCTGGACCGCGCGCGCACGGGGAGGACGGAGGCGAAATAGATCGCGCTTCTGACCAGGAGCCACAGCCACAGAGGCGCTGCCATCTTCAGGATCTTCCTCTGCTCTTTCACCAGTCAGAGGGCAAACTGCGATGAGGCTGTGCTCGTACGTGGTGGTGCTTGATAAAGGCTTCGCGCCGAACCCGTTCGATGGGTGCTGCACACTGGCCGCCTGCACGCCGAACCGCGTGGGACTGACTCTGAAGCCCGGAGACTGGCTGGTCGGGCATACGACCAAGGCGACGGGCAACCAGCTCCTTTATGCGATGCGGGTCTCGGAGGTGCTGGACTTCGACGACTACTTCCACGACGTGCGCTTTCAATCGAAGAAGCCGAAGCGTGGCGGAACGTGGCAGGAGCGGATGGGCGACAACATTTACTACCGCGTGCTCGGCGGCTGGGCACAGGCGTTCACGTACGCCCACCGGGAACGACACTTCCTCGCGAAGGACACGCGACATCCGCGGGTCTTCGTCTCCGATCACTTCTTCTATTTCGGCGAGAACGCGGTCCCGTTCCCCGCGGAGTTCACGCCACTGATCCACACTTCGCACGGCGTGCGCTGCAATGACTCGCCGCTCGCGAACGAGTTCGTCCGTTGGCTCGAGGTAACATTCCACCCGGGGCGCCACGGAAACCCGCGCGACCGTGACCTCCGGCCGGGAGAAGTATCCGAGGACGAGGTGCTGAGACCTCGGAGGACTCGTGCTCGCCGCTGCTGACCAGGACGCATCGTCACTGGTCGGGAACACCGAGGCCGAGGCATAGTCCGCGAAGGCGGACTTCGTGCCGTTTCAGCGGCGGGTTTCCAACCCGTCGGCCCTGGATGCGTCGGGCTACCGCAGCGTCCGGAGTGCGGAGGTGGGTCGCAGGAAACGGATGATGTCGGCGTGCGGGATCTCCGTATCGTACGCGCAGGCCTGGACCACGTTCGGGTAGTCCTGGATGACGGTGAGGGTCCGCTGCCTCGGGATGTAGATGTAGCCGGCAGGCGGTTTGTACGCGTCCTTGCATTCGGCCGGATCGCGAGGCTGGTTGGCCAGGACGCGGCGGTCCACGAAGCGGCGGAAGGCGCGCCGCTCCGCCATCTCGGTCTCCACCTCGATCCGGGCACCCGTGCGCAGGTCGTACAGCAGCGCCCAGGTACCGTGCAGCGGGTTCGGATAACCGCAGGAGATGAACATCCCGGTCGAGACGCCGAGCACCTGCGCGCTCAGGTACGTCACCTTCATCTGGTACCACGCCTCCAGGTACTCCCCGTCGGTCGGCCTGCAGATGTGCGACAGGGCCTCCTTCTCCAGGTCCGCGTTCACCCGTGCGCGCACGGCGGCGTCAGGAAAGCGCTCCGTGAGCTGCAGCCACACGATCTCGTACTTCCCGCGATCGTCCTTCCCCGCGATCCGCCGCGTCCGCGTCAGCGGCTGCGCGACGGCATCGGCCGCGGAACCCGCGAGGGCCAGCAGCGAGAGGGCGAGGAAGAGGGTGGAGCGTCGCATGGAGGGCAGCGGGGAACGGAGATGGAGATCCGCGGGCCCCGACGATACGGAACGGGCGTGTCCGGCGAAAGGAGGTCGCGGGGGAAACGTTCTTCGTGACCTCCGTGCCTCCGTGAGATAAGATGCTGGTCATGAGACTCCCGATCCTCCTTCTCACTCTCGCCCTCGCCGCCTGCGCCAACTCGGGCGTGATGGTGGGCGGGCCGGCGATGCAGGTCGGCATCCCCCTGCGCCGCACCGCCGCGTACGGCGACAGCGTGAGCGACCGCCTCTACTTCGGCCGCAACATCGCCGCGCCGTGCGACAGCACCCCGGCCGGGATGGTGTCGGACTCCGCCTGGGCGGCGTTCCTCAGCGAGGTGGTGACGCCGCTCTTCCCCGCCGGCCTCAGCGTCTACCGCGTAGAAGGGCAGTGGCAGGAGAAGCCCGACGCGCCGATCGTGCGCGAGGAGAGCTTCGTGCTGGAGATCGTGCACCGCGCCGAGCCCGACGCGGAGATCGCCTTCCGCGACATCGCGGCCCGGTACAAGCGCCGCTTCTGCCAGCAGTCGGTGATGCGCGTCACCACCCCCGCCCGGCAGCGCTTCTACGACTGAACTGAAAAGATCGTCTCACGCAGAGACGCAGAGTCGCGGAGAGAGGCTGGGTGGTTCTCTCCGTGTCTCCGCGTCTCTGCGGGAGACGATCTTTGCCTCGTATCGTCGCGGCCCGGAGACGCCACCTGTTTGAAGCATTGGGCGCTAAGTCTTGTGCCGAGCGTCCGTTGCATCTATCCTTCACGCTCGCGCGGCAACCCTCCAACCGGCCGCGCGCTCTATTCCTCCACAGCATCACCCGTCTCACCCTCCGGCGCGTCGCTGCCGGAGCATCTCCCGCTATCCCTTCCCCAGGAGCGGTGCCATGAACTACAAGAACATCCCCGCCTACGAGGCCGACTTCCGCGCGAAGGGCAAGGACTCGGACGGGAAGCAGTTCACGCTCACCCCACAGAAGGTGGTGATCCCCAACACCGCCGACACCTTCGAAGTGGTCACCGCCAACCTGGCGAACGGCGACAAGAGCTTCTACTACCAGGACACGCCGGCCAAGGAGCGCATCGTGGTGCACTTCACGGCCGGTTACCTGAAGGGCGACATGGCGGCGCTCACCAGGAAGGACAACCACGTCTCGACCCCCTTCGTGGTGGCGCGCGACGGGACCATCTACCAACTCTTCTCGTCGAAGTGCTGGTCGTACCACCTGGGGAAGGGCGCGCAGGGCGGCAACCAGCAGATGAGCAGCAGCGGCGTGGCCATCGAGCTCTCGAACGTGGCCTACCTGCGCGAGAAGAGCGGCAAGCTGGTCGATCCGTACGGGGCCGAGTACTGCTCCACCGCCGACACGGACGCATACCAGGCCCTGACGGCGGCGTACCGCGGCTACACCCGCTTCGCCACCTTCACCGACGCGCAGTACAAGAGCCTGATCAACCTGCTGCGCTACCTCACCGCCACCTACAAGATCCCCGCGGCCTTCCTCCCCGAGGCGCAGCGCTACGACGTGTACAAGGACGTGGCGAAGTTCAGGGGGATCACCACGCACGTGAACTACCAGCCCGAGAGCTACGGCAAGTGGGACATCGGCCCTGCCTTCGACTGGACGCGCGTGATGGCC
Source organism: Longimicrobiaceae bacterium (assembly GCA_045803205.1). Lineage (GTDB taxonomy): Bacteria > Gemmatimonadota > Gemmatimonadetes > Longimicrobiales > Longimicrobiaceae > Longimicrobium. The sequence continues at coordinate 16,585 of JBJMPM010000303.1, read as the reverse complement.
GGGGTGCAGACGGTGCCCGTCCCGCCGATCGCGACGCCCACGCCGGCATAGCCAACCCGACGTCACGGACACGCGGAGCCGCGGAGAGCCAGCCTGGTCTCTCCGCGGCTCCGCGTTTGCGCGCGGTGCGCCGGGTCCGTAGCTTCGCGCGCCGTGATCCTCTACGACCTGCTCCGCCCGTTCCTCTTCACCCTCCCCGCGGAGAGGGCGCACCACCTGGGGAGCGGGCTGCTGGACCTGGCGCTCGCCCCTGCCCCCGTCCGCGCGCTCGTCCGCTCCACCTTGGCCGTGCGCGACCCGGCGCTGGAGGTGGAGCGCTTCGGCATCCGCTTCCCCAACCCCGTCGGCCTGGCGGCGGGGTTCGACAAGACGGGCGAGCTGTTCAACGCCCTGGGCGCGCTCGGCTTCGGCTGCGTGGAGATCGGCACCGTCACCGCGCTCGCCCAGCCGGGGAACCCGCGCCCGCGCCTCTTCCGCCTCCCCGACGACCGCGCGCTGCTCAACCGCATGGGCTTCAACAACCCCGGCGCCGAGGCCGTGGCGAAGCGGCTCCGGTCGATGGCGGTCGAGCCCGTCCTCGGCATCAACCTGGGAAAGAGCAAGGCGACGCCGCTGGAAGAGGCCACGGGCGACTACCTGCGCTCCCTGGAGCTGCTGGAGCCGTTCGCGCGCTACCTCGTGGTCAACGTCAGCTCGCCGAACACGCCGGGGCTGCGGCAGCTCCAGGACGCGGCCCCGCTGCGCGAGCTGCTGCGCGCGCTCCACGCCCGCTGCGGCGAGCTGGCCCGCGCGCGCGGCGGCACGCCCCGCCCCCTCCTGCTCAAGATCGCCCCCGACCTCACCGACCCGCAGATCGAGGAAGCCGCCGCGATCGCCACGGAAGAGGGCGCGGCGGGGATCGTCGCGGCCAACACCACCGTCTCGCGCGCGGGGCTGCGCACGCCCGCGGCACAGGTGGAGGCGCTCGGCGCGGGCGGGATCAGCGGCGCGCCGCTGCGCCTGCGCGCGCGCGAGGTGGTGTCGCGGGTGTGGACGGCCACGGGCGGGGCGATGCCGATCGTGGGCGTGGGCGGGATCTTCACCGCCGACGACGCGTGGGAGATGGTGCGCGCGGGGGCCTCGCTCATCCAGCTCTACACCGGCTTCATCTACCGCGGCCCGCTGGTGGCGCGCGAGGTCTGCCTGGGCCTGCGCGGCCGCCTGCGCCGCGCGGGGATGCGCTCGCTGGACGAGGCCGTCGGGAGCGCCCACCGATGAAGCCCCGGACGATGCGCTACCTGCACGCCTGGCTGCGCGGCGCGCGCGGCGTGCGCGAGGTGGAGACCACCGTCACTGTCCAAGGCGAGGAGCGCGAGGCCACCCTCTGCCTGCCACCCGGGCGCGGCCCCGCGCCGGGGTGGGTGGTGCTGCACGGCCTCACCGTCCCCGGCCGCCGCCACGCGGGGATGATGCGCTTCGTGCGCTCGCTGGCCGCGTCCGGCGCGGTGGTGCTGGTCCCCGACGTCCCCTCCTGGCGCGCGCTGCAACTCGACCTGGACGCGGCCCGGGCCACCGTGCGGGCGGGAGTGATGCACCTGGAGGCGATGGAGGGCGTGCAGGCGGGGGGCGTGGGCGCGGTGGGGTTCTCCTTCGGCGCCACGCAGGTGCTGATGGCCGCCGCCGACCCGACGATGCACGGCCGGCTGAACGCCGTGGTGGCCTTCGGGGGATACTGCGACTCCGCGCGGATGCTGCGCTGCCTCTTCGCGGGCGAGCACGAGTGGGACGGGGTGCGCTACACGCTCGATCCCGACCCGTACGGCCGCTGGATCGTGGTCGGCAACTACCTGACCTGGCTCCCCGGCTGCGAGGGGATGGGCGCGGTCGCCCGCGCCGCGCTGGAGCTGGCCCTGGAGGCCGGGCGGCGCGGCGAATGGGCGTGGGGCCCGCGCTACGACGCGATGAAGGTGGAGCTGTCGAAAGATTTCACCCCGGACGAGCGGCGGATCTGGGAGGTGCTCGCGCCGCCCTCGGGCGTGCAGCCCGACCTGGAAGCGGCGCGGGCGCTGGCGGAGCGCTTCGCGGCCGAGGCGCTGAAGCGCGATCCCGGGCTGGACCCGCGCCCGCACCTGGGCGCCCTGCGCGCCCGCGTGGTGCTGAGCCACGGCCGGCAGGACCGCCTGGTCCCCTTCACCGAGGCCCTGCGGCTGATGACGCTGCTTCCCCCCGAGACAGGAGCCACCGCGACCATCACCGGCCTCTTCGCCCACTCCACGGGGGCGTGGCTCCACCCCGTCCACTGGCTCCGCGAGACCTCCGCCTTCGTGCGCCTCCTCGACCAGGCCCTGTACGCCATCTAGCTGGATCTCATCTCATACCGCTTTTCAGGATTCGCTATGCAAAGGACGTCATCCTGAGGACGGCCACGCAGAGCTTGCGGCGTGCGCAACAGCCGGCAGTCCGAAGGATCTATAACCGCGGACGCGACAGACCGGCTGTGTCGCTACCGAAGTTACAGATCCTTCGGTCGCCGCCAGGCTTTCTGGACGACGCGAATTCCGCGCGGCGGCTCCCTCAGGATGACGTCTTTCTTTGCACAACCAATCTCGAGAGACAGTATCACGCAGAGGCACGAAGACGCAGAGAGGCACGGCGGCCCCTCTGCGTCTCCACGTCTCGGGGGTGAGACCGGCTCAGGCGTCCGGCTCGCAGAAGCCCGGGCCGGCCGAGACGACGTCGGCGAGCCACTCGCGGATCGCGCGCGCGGCGGGCGAGGTGTTGGTCCGCGCCACGTCGCCGCTCTGGTGGAGGAGGATGCGCTGGTAGCTGCCGAAGGCCGGCTCGTACAGCAGCGCCGAGTAGCGGATGATCCCCGCGTCGGCGCAGGTGCCCCGCGGCGGGGTGAGGGTGCCGGCGACCGCCTCGCCCACCCGGGCGTACATCGACGACGCCTCCAGGGGCGACACCGCCTTCACCAGCCGCCGGTGGTGGGCGTACTTCTCCTCCAGCACGGAGGCGGAGAAGCCGTCGTCGTCCTGCGGCGGAACCCGGTTGGTGTCGGAGAGGTCCCAGGCGTACACCTTCCCGTCGGCATCGACGACGAACCCGTTCCAGGTCCGCGCCCACGCGAAGTTGATGTACTCCACCTCGAACAGCACGTTGCCGGGCTCGGGCGGGGCGATGGGCTCGGTGCACGACGCGCCGGCGAGGGACAGCGCCAGCGGCAGGGTGATGGACAGCAGGCGCGGACGGAGCAGGGTCATGCGCGTTCTCCCGGTTGCGGGGTTGCGGGGTTGCGGGGTTGCGGGGTTGCGGGGTGAGTCGCGGGGAGAACGCCGCCACCGCCACGCACGTGACAGCCGAGAGACGCTGAGGCGCGTGGAGGGGCGCCGCTTCAGCTCACCCGCCGTAGGGGTCGCACACGCTGGGTCCGCTCACCTCTCCGCCGGTGGTCACCTTCACCAGCCAGTGGTACAGGTCGCGTGCGGCCGGCGACGTGTTCGCCCGACCGGCGGCGCCGGACTGGTGCAGAAGCACGCGGGTGTAGCGGTCGCCGGCAGGGTCGTACACCAGCGCGTAGTACCGTTCGAAGGCCACGTCGGGGCAGCCCATCTTGATCCCGGTGAGCCGCCCCCGCAGCGCCGCGCCGACCTCGGCGTAGCGCGACTCCGCCTCGCCCGCGGGGAGAGTGGCGACCAGCGTGCGGCCGTGCGCGTACTTGGCCTGGAGCTGCTCCCCGGTGAACACATTACTGTCGGAAGGGCGCAGCTCGGATGCGCCGGCTGCAAAGACGTCCCACGCGTAGACGTGGCCCTCGGCGTCGACGCTGTACCCGCGCCAGAACAGGCCCAGGCCAGAGCTGGTGACCTCGATCTCGAAGAGGAGCTTCCCCGGCACCGCCGGCGCCAGCGGCTCGCTGCACGACACGACGGCGGTCGCCAGAAGCGACGCCCAGAGCACCCTCGCACGGTAAGGGTTCATGATTTTTCCTCCGGTCGGCGGGATCTGCACCTGCGAGAGAACGCCCAAACCGACGCGCGCGTGACGACGGAAGCACAAGGAATCTCCCGTTCTATTCGCGCGAGATGGGTGGCTGTCGGGGGAAGAGCCGCTCGAAGGCGGCAGGACGCAGCAGGTAGAGGCGCGGCTCGGGATCGTCGGTACTCACCAGCACACCCTCGGGGCCGCTGTCCCGGAGGAACCAGGCGCCGGCGACCCGCCGCGAGGAGGTGCCGCCGCCGCGCCGGTGGAGCGCGAGCTCGGTCCCGCCGCCGGCGAACACGTCCGCCAGCAGCACGCCGCCCGGGACTTCAGCCATCCCGGCCAGCGCGCGCGTGCCGGGCCCCGCATGCGTGATCTGCGTCCCGTCGCCCTGCTGGATCATCCCCTCCTGCCGGCGCCCGGACGTGCGGAAGACAGGGCTCGGCGCCGCGGCCCCGCACTGCCGCCGGTAGACGGCGCCTCCCGCATCGTGCCGCAGCACCAGCGTGCGTCCGTCGCCCACCAGGCCGTACGCGAGCCCGATTCCGATCCCCTGCGCCGGAAGCGTGTCCAGGAGCGTGCTGTGGACCGATGGGCCGCTATCCGCCAGCCGCACGTCGTGCAGCCACGCCGGCGTTCCGGCCCCGACAGCGGGTCCGTAGAGCGTCCACGCGCCGTCGCACCCGGCCGTCGCGGCGAGCGGCACGATCCCGAGCGGCCGCGCGTGCTGCTTCAGCTTCCCGGTGAGGTCGAAGACGGAGAGGCCGCCCCTCGCATCGGCGACCAGGATCGCGGTGTCGCCCGAGGTGGCGAGCGCGGCCGGGGCCTGCAGCTCGCCGGGGCCGCCACCCTTCCGCGCGAAGGCGGCCTGGAAGCGGCCGTCGCGTCCGAACACCTTCACGAACGGCGGAGCGGCGTCGAGCACCACCACGTGACGGGCTCCTTCCGTCATCCGCGCGGCGACGACGAACGCGATCTCGCCGCGTCCGGTGGCCTGCACGGCCAGAATCCGATTGGCCCCTGCGCCCAGGCTGGCCGCGGCCGGATCGCGGGCGCATGCGTTGCCCGCCGTCAGCAGGAGCGCCACCGCGGCTTGCCGGAGGCTCACTGCCATTCCTGGTAGACGCAGTAGATGTTGCCGTCCGCCACCCAGCAGCTCTGCAGCAGCATCAGCGTTGCTCCGAAGCACCGTCTTTCACAAAAGACGAAGACGCAGAGGAGGCGCCGCGGCCTCTCTCTGCGTCTCCGCGTCTCTGCGTGAGACGAATCCGTTCAGAAGGCTGCGATGCCGGTGATGTCGTTGCCCAGGATCAGCCCGTGCACGTCGTGCGTCCCCTCGTAGGTGTAGACCGACTCGAGGTTGGCCATGTGCCGCATCGCCTGGTACTCCACCAGGATGCCGTTGGCGCCCAGCAGCCGCCGCGCCTCGCGCGCCACCTCGCAGGCCATGCTCACGTTGTTGCGCTTGGCGAGTGACACCTGCTCCGGCCGCATGGTCCCCTGGTCCTTCAGGTTCCCCAGCCGCCAGCAGAGAAGCTGCGCCTTGGTGATCTCGGTGAGCATCTCCGCCAGCCGCGTCTGCTGGATCTGCGTCCCCGCGATCGGCTTCGTCCCGAACTGCACCCGGTGCTTCGCGTACGCCAGCGCCTCGTCGTAGCACGCCATGGCCGCGCCCACCGCGCCCCAGGCGATGCCGTAGCGCGCCTGCGTGAGGCACATCAGCGGGCTCTTGAGCCCGCCCGACTTCGGCAGGATCGCGTCGTCCGGCAGCCGCACGTCCTGGAAGACCAGCTCCGAGGTGTCGCTCGCCAGCAGCGAGAGCTTCCCCTTCTGGTCCTTGGCGCTGAACCCCGGCGTGTCGGTGGGGACGATGAAGCCGCGGATGGACCTGGTGTCGTCGAGCTCCCCCGTCTTCGCCCAGACGATGGCGATGTTGGCGGTGGAGCCGTTGGTGATCCACATCTTGGCGCCGTTCAGCACCCAGCCGTCGTCCGTCTTCCGCGCGCGGGTCACCATCCCGCCGGGGTTGGAGCCGAAGTCGGGCTCGGTGAGCCCGAAGCAGCCGATCACCTCGCCCGCGGCCATGCGCGGCAGGTACTCGCGCTTCTGCTCCTCGCTGCCGAAGGCGTAGATCGGGTACATGCAGAGCGCGCCCTGCACGCTGGCGAAGGAGCGGATGCCGCTGTCGCCGCGCTCCAGCTCCTGCATGATCAGCCCGTAGGCCACGTTGTCGAGCCCCGCGCAGCCGTACTCCTCCGGCAGGTTGGCGCCGAACACCCCCAGCTCCGCCATCCCCGGGATGAGCTGCTTGGGCAGGTAGCGGCCGATGTACGCCTCGTTGATCACCGGCAGCAGGTTGTCGTCCACCCACTCGCGCACGGTGTCGCGGATCATCCGCTGCTCCTCGGTGAGCAGCGCATCTATCTCGTAGTAGTCCACGCCCTGGAACTTCGCCATCTCAGCGGCTCGTCTCGTCTGGTCGGAAAGGTCGGGAAGAGGCGGGGGAATATAGGCCGGAGGCTGGCCGCGGCAAGGAAACAGCCGTCTCTGCATGTGGCCCTGCGGAGTTCGTGGAACGACGTTCGGTGGCTGGAGCGTTGATTTTTACACACACCGTTGCTTTTTACACACCTCCCGTTTATCCTGCTCTCCATGGCCAAGCCACGACCCGCGCTCAGCAAGCGCGAAACGGAGATCATGGACATCGTTTACGCCCGCGGCCACGCCACGGCCGCCGAGGTCCGCGCCGGCATGGCCGATCCGCCGACGGACGCGGGGGTGCGGACGACGCTGCGCGTGCTGGTGGAGAAGGGGCACCTGCGCATCGTGCAGGACGGCCCGCGCTACGACTACTGGCCGGTGGTTCCGCGGGAGGTGGCGCGCCGCTCGGAGCTGCAGCACGTGCTGCGCACCTTCTTCGGCGGCTCCATCGAGTCGGCGCTGGCGACGCTGCTGGATGTGAAGCCCGGCGGGCTGGGCGACGAGGAGCGCCGGCGCCTGAAGCAGCTCATCGACGAGGCCGCAACGGAGGGACGGTGAGATGACGAACGGGGTTCCCGTGCTCCTGCTGCTGAAGGCGAGCGTGGTCCTCGCCGCCGCGCTACTCGCGGCGTGTGCGCTGCGGCAGGCTCCCGCGGCGCGCCATCACCGCCTCTGGAGCGCGACCTTCGCGGCCGTCCTGGCGCTCCCGCTGCTCGCGCTGGCGATGCCGGGCCTCCGCGTGCCGATCCCCTCGTGGCCCGCGCCGGCGGCGGACACCCCGGCCGCGCCGCGCGAGATCCCCATCGCTCCCACGCTCACCTTCGAGCGCGCGTCCACGACCATCCCGCCTGCCGCTGCCGCGCTGTCGCAGCCCGGCGTCGCACGCGAGAGCGAGACGGCATGGCGTCCGTCGCCCCGCCGGCTCCTCGCCGGCGTGTGGCTCGCGGGCGCGCTGGCGGCGCTCGGCACGCTCGCCCTGGCGCTGGCGCGCGTGCGTCGGCTGGCGTCGACGGCCCGGGAGATCGGCGACCCGGCGTGGCGGCAGGCGTGCGCGCGCATCGCGGGGCAGCTCGGGGTCTCGCGCCCGGTGCGCGTGCTCGCCTCGAGCCGGGTGGTGACGCCGCTGGCCGGCGGGGTCCTGCGGCCCACCGTGTTCGTCCCCGAGACGGCGGAAGGGTGGAGCGACGAGCTGCGCGACGTGGTGCTGGCGCACGAGATCGCGCACCTCGCCAACCGCGACCCGCTCCGCCACCTGGTCGCGCGGCTCGCCTTCACCCTCTACTGGTTCCACCCGCTCGCCTGGCTGGCCGCGCGGCGGGCGGTGGCCGCGTGCGAGCAGGCGTGCGACGAGGCCGTGCTCGCGCTCGGCGTGCGGCCCTCGACGTACGCCGGCGCGCTGCTGCACTTCGCCGACACCGCGCCGCGCCGCCTGGCCGGCACGGCGCTCCCCATCGTCAGACGCTCATTCCTGGAGGCACGGCTCGTGGCCATTCTCACCTCGCGTGAGCGCTCCGCCACGCGGCGCGGCGCGCTCCTGCCGGTCGCCGGCGTCGCCGCGCTCACCCTCTGCCTCGCGGCGCTCCAGCCCCTCGCCACCGCGCGGACCTCCGCGCCCGGGGCGCCTCCCCGGCTGGCGAAGGCCCCGCCCGCCGCCGGCGCGCAGCAGCCCGTGCTCGCGTCCGCGCCCGGTGCCGCCGCCGCTCTCGCGATCGCGGCGCCTCCCGCCGCGGCGCTTCCGGCTCCTGACGCCGCTCCATCCGTCAGCGCGGAGCGGTGCTGGCAGGACCACGCGGGCGGCCGCGACTTCACCGGCTCGATGTCGACCACCGAGCGCAACGGAGTGACGATCGTCAGCGAGCAGGTGGGCCGCCTGGGGAGCGATCGCATCATCCAGCACTCCTTCGGCGATCTCCGCGTCTGCGCGCTGGCGGAGGACCTCCGGGGCGATGACGATGCCCGGCCGAGCGCCTGGGCCGGGCGCGCAGCCCGACTCGTGCTCGAGACCCAGCGCGAAGGCGACGTGCGCCGCATGGAGATCACCGGCGGCCGCGTGGCCTGGTCGGTGAACGGCGCGGCGCGGCCGGTGGACGCGGACGCCGAGGCCTGGCGCGAGCGGCTGCTGGCGCTGCTCGACGCCACCTGGGACCTTACCCAGCTCCGCGGGCGGGTGAGCAGCCTGCGCGGCCAGATCTCCTCCATCTACGGACAGCGCAGCAGCCTGCTGGGGGAGATCTCGTCGCTGCGCGGGCAGGTGAGCTCGCTGCGCGGGCAGATCGCGTCCCTGCGCGGCGTGGAGAGCAGCCTGCGCGGGGAGATTTCCTCCATCCGCGGCCACGAGAGCTCGCTGCGCGGGGCGATCTCGTCGGAGCGCGGCGCCATCTCCAGCCTCGCCGCGGGCGGCGACCGCGACGCGGAGCGAGTGCGCGCGCACGAGGCGGAGATCCGCAGGCTGGAGGCGGAAATCGCCCGCTACGACGCCGACGCCCGCGTGCGCGAGGTGGAGCGCCGGATCGACGCGCTGAACACCGAGCAGCGGGTCGCGGCCGTCGAGCGCCAGCTCCGCGAGTTCGAGGTGGAGGGGCGGGTGGCCGGGGTGGAGCGCCGCATCGCCGGGCTCGACGTGGAGGGGCGCGTCGCGGCCATCGAGCGCCAGATCGCCGCGCTCGACGCGGACCGGCGCGGCCGCGAGCTGGAAGCGCGGATGGAGCAGGCGCTGGAGCGGCTCCGGGCGGTGCTCGGCCGCCCCTGATACCAAACGACTCGTCTCACCCTCTACTCCACGGTGTGGCCGTGCGTCTCGCTCTCGGGGGTGTCGCGGCGCGCCTTGCGGTAGTCGGAGACGGCGTACCAGAGGACGAGCAGGCCCACCAGCGCCAGCGCGCCGTAGTACACCGACGGCTGGTGCACGAAGCGGCCGAGGCCGTAGCCGAGCATCAGGCCGCCGATGAGGGCCGCGAGGCCGTTGAGCCAGGGAGCGGGGCGGGCAGCGGCCATGGTCAGTGCGCGGGGCGGCGCGCCGTGCGGGCGCGGACCACGTCGAAGAGCACGCGGCGGGCGATCTTGAACGCCACGTAGGTCAGCGCGGCGCCGAGCGCGAACCAGATGATCACGAAGTTCGACTTGAACAGGTCGAAGTAGTCGATGAGGTAGAAGTAGCCCACGGCCACGAGCAGCGCCGGCATCACCGCGAGCGCGCCGGCGCGGCGCACCACCTTGCGGCGGCACGCCTTGCACCAGCCGCGCCGGTCGGCCGTCTCGCCCTCGACGCCGTCGCCGCACTGGCGGCAGGTGAAGCCCACCTCGTCCGTGCTCATCGCTCCCGCTCCTACCCCAGGCGCCGGATCACCGCGTCCGCGAAGCTCTGGGTGTTGCCGGTCCCCTTCAGGTCCGGCGTGAGGGTGTCGCCCGCGTGGATGGTCTGCTCCAGCGCCGCCTGGATGCGCCCCGCCGGGGCGGGCTGGCCCATGTGCTGGAGCATCATGATCGCCGCCATCAGCAGCGCCGCGGGGTTGGCGATCCCCTTCCCCGCGATGTCGGGGGCCGAGCCGTGCACCGCCTCGAAGATGGCCGCGCTCTCGCCGATGTTGCCGCCCGGCGCCAGCCCCAGCCCGCCCACCAGCCCCGCGATCTGGTCGGAGAGGATGTCGCCGAACATGTTCTCGCAGACGATCACGTCGAAGCGGTAGGGGTCCATCACCAGCAGCATCGCCGTCGCGTCGATGATGCGGTCCTCGAACTCCACCCGCCCCTCGTACTCCTTCGCCATCTCCCGGCCCACGTCCAGGAAGAGGCCCTGCGTGTACTTGAGGATGTTGGCCTTGTGCGCCAGCGTCACCTTCTTCCGCCCGTGCTTCACCGCGTACTCGAAGGCGTAGCGCAGGATGCGGTTCACCCCGAAGCGGGTGACCAGCATCACGCTCTCGGCCGCCGCGCGCGGGTCGCTGCCGATGCCGATGTAGTGCTCCACCCCGCTGTACAGCCCCTCGGTGTTCTCGCGCACCAGCACCAGGTCGATGTTCTCGTAGCGCCCGCCGGTCACCAGCGAGCGCACCGGGCGTACGTTGGCGAAGAGCTCGAACTCCTGCCGGAGCGCCACGTTGATGCTGCGGAAGCCGGTGCCGCTGGGCGTGGTGAGCGGCCCCTTGAGCGCGATGCAGGTCTTGCGGATGGAGTCGAGCGTCGCCTTCGGCAGCGGGTCGCCCGCCTGCTTGAGCGCCGTCTCGCCGGCGATCTGCTCGTCCCACGTGAGCTCGGCACCCGCCGCCTCCAGGATGCGCACCACCGCCGCCGTGATCTCCGGCCCGATCCCGTCGCCCGGGATCAGTGTCACTGTCTGAGCCATTCCGCCGCCTGTCTTCCGTGTCCGTGTCGCGTGGGGTTCGTGCTCGTACGCCGCGGGCGATGCAAACACCGCGCGCGTGGCGAAAAAGGTCTCGCACGGAGGCGCGGAGGACCAGGGGAGGTCAGCGCGCGACCACCATGCGCGCGGCGAGGGCGGACGCCGCGGTGGCGACGGAGGCGGGCCCGGGCTGCGCCGCGGGAGCGCCGTCGGCCTCGCCCCACCAGACCACGTTGCCGCTGCGCGTGTCGATCATGGTGGCCGAAAGGCGCACCACGCCGCTCGCGCCGTCCGCGGAGGGGAGCCACCGGGCGGACTGGGGGATGAGCACCAGGCGCACGTCCATCAGCGCGGAGTAGCGGCGGAGGAGCCCGGCCAGCGGCTCCACCACGTACCGCTCCTGGTGATGGCGGAAGGCGTCGCCGGGGAGCACGTCCGGGTCCGGCGCGTAGCCGGGAGAGCGGCGCAGCACGGCGCGCAGCCGGTCGGGGTCGATCCACTGCGTCCCCGCGTCGCGCTCGCCCAGCGCGAACAGGATCTCGCGCGTCACCGCCTCCCGCGGCGCGCCGACGCCCGACGCGGCCTGCACCGGCAGCACCAGCACCTTCTGCCCCGCGAGCTGCATCGCCGCCACCGACTGGGCCGGGCGGGGCGCCGGCGCGGGGGCGGGTTCCGCGGACGGCCGCGCCTGCCCGCCGCACGCGGCGGCGAGGGCGAAGAGCACGATCATGATGAGGCGCTTACCGAAAGCTTCGGTGCGGGATGGGAAAAAGGACATCGGGTGATTGATCACTTTATGGAGCATTCGCGGACCTCACCTCGCGCGTGAACGGCGACGAGCAGTCCGCGCAGGCGGACTTCGTGCCGTTCCAGCGGCGGGTTTCCAACCCGTCGACACGGCGGGGCCTGTCGTCCCGGGGCCGGCCCCTCCGTCGTCGCACGCTCATAGCAGGTGGCCGCCGTCGACCGGGACCACGGCGCCGGTGATGTGGCGGGCGTACTCGGAGCAGAGGAAGACCACCACGTTCGCTACGTCCTGCGGGTCGCCCAGGCGGCCCAGCACGGCGCGCTCGCGGGCGCTGTCCAGGATCTCGGCGGGCACGCCGCTGGTGAGGCGGGTGGTGCGGATGTAGCCCGGCGCGACGGCGTTCACGTTCACGTTGCTGGGCCCCAGCTCCAGCGCCGCCGAGCGGGTGAGCCCCAGCAGCCCCGCCTTGCTCGCGCTGTAGTTGGCCAGCCCGAACTCGCTGCGGATGCCGTGCACCGAGCTCACGTTCACGATCTTCCCGTCGTGCTGGCGGCGGAAGATGGGGCTCACCGCGCGGATCATGTGGAAGGCGCCGGAGAGGTTGGTCTCCAGCACCGAGCGCCACTGCTCGTCGGTGAGCCGCCAGAGCGCCCGGTCGCGGGCGATGCCGGCGTTGTTCACCAGGATGTGCGCCCCGCCCAGCTTCTCCACCGCGTCGCCCACGAAGCGGTCCACCGCGCGCGGCTCGCGCACGTCGCAGAGGTCGTGGTGGCACTTGACCTCCATCTGCGAGATCTCGCGGGCCGTCTCGTCGGCCTCGTCCAGGATCTCGCGGCCGCCGTCGTAGCTGAAGTAGTTGAACGCCACGTGCACGCCGTGCCGCGCGAACTCCAGCGCGATCGCCCTGCCGATCCCCGTGGCGCCGCCGGTGATCACGGCGATGCGCCCCCGCATGTTGGTGCCGTAGTTCAGCGACTTCGGCTTCGTCTCCTCGACCATCTCCTCGAGGAGCTGCTCCACCGGGTCGGCCACGCGCAGCCCCTCCATCTGCAGGGGGTTGTACGCGTCCTGGGGGTGTTCGGGCAGGGGGTCGCGACCGGGCTGGCGTGAGGGCATCAGCGACCGTGACGAGGGTTTGCGGGTTGTCGGGGGACCGCCTGCATTGTAATGCGCCGCCGCCGGGGACTGCAAGCAAACCCCAGCGCCCGCCCCGCCCGGGCGCAACTTCCGCGCCCGTCACCCCGGCGCGCACGGGCGGCAAAGCGGCAGGTCTCGCATGGAGGCACGGAGCCGCGCAGAGGCACAGCCGTCTTGCCACCGCGGCGATTTCGAGTCAGCATTGAAGGCAGCAGTCTTCGGCAGGCCCCCCTCGAACGGGAGCAGCGCATGAAGAAGAAGCTGAAGAAGGCGATGAAGAAGCGCCTCCGCAGGCTGGTGAAGCAGCACGGGCTGGAAGTGGCGACCACGCTGGTGACCGGGTTCCTCGGCGGGATGGCGGCGTCGAAGGGAGACGAGGCCGCCGCCGAGCCGGAGCCCGCGCCCCCGCCCCAGCCCATCTACCCGCCCCCACCGCCCTCGTACCCGCAGCCCGAGCCCAGCTACGCGCCGCCCGCGCCGAGCCACTAGGCCGAGCGGGCGTCCGCTGCGGGGAAACCGATCGATGGGGCCACGGAGACATCCCTCCGTGGCCCCGTGGTCGTGTGGCAAGCGACTCCGGGCTATACCGGCGGACCGATGACCGGCGCGCGCTCCCGCACTGGCGCGGACGAGGTCCCGACGATCGCGAAGATCGAGCAGAAGACGAGCAGCAGCAGCGCGAGCGAGTAGATCACCCGCGCCGCCTGGTAGCTGCCGCCGAAGAGGCGCGGGATCTGGTCGGCCCCGATGCGCGCCACCTGGGCGGCGGACACTTCGTCCTCCACTCCCGCGGCGCGGAGCATCGACGCCCCTTCGGCGGAGAGGCTCCATCCCGTCAGGTACGACGTCTCCCGGGGCGGCTCTCCCACGTCCAGCGTGACCACGAGCGCCTGGTTGAGCGCGATGGTCGCCAGGCCGAACGCCACGGCCGCCAGCGTAAACCGCCGGCAATGCCGCTGCGCGATCGTGCCGAAGTTGATGGCGGCGAGAAACGCGAGCATCCCCAGCAGCGACGAGGCCGCGGCCAGGGACGCGAGCTGCGAGGGAATCAGTGCTGCGGGAAAGACCAGGGGGATCAGCCCCGCGACGGAGAAGCTGATCAGCCGGATCAGCCGCGAGGCATTCTGCGCAAGCTGCTCGGCGGACGCTTCCACGGCGCTACGGGGGCGGCGGCCGCGCGAAGACGAAGCGCACGGTGCACCCCCGCAGGCAGTTCTTCGTCTGCTGCTCGATGCGTCCGGTGTACGGGTCGCGCGCTTCGAACACGTAGTAGGTCGGCACGTCCAGGTTTTCGCGCCCATCCGTGGTCACGGTGGGATCGTTCGGGCTCGCCTCGCGATAGGTGCGGTGATACCGCACGGTCAGCCCCGCCGGGACCGACTCCACGGTCGCCGTCACCGAGCCGGCCTGCAGCGCGAACCACTCCAGCACCGAGACGGCCTGCTCCACCGTCGCGACCGTTCGCCCGCTCACCCGGTTCGCCTGTGCGAGGAACTCCTCGCGCGAGAGAGTGCCTTCGCGGGCGTAGCCCGCGGGTGCCCTGCCCAGCAGCTCGCCGGCCTGGAGGGCAGTCGCGGCGCTCACCTGCGCGTGGCCGCTGCTCTGTGCGTGAAGCGGCGTGCAGGCGAGGAGAGGCACCAGGACCAGCAAGCGTCGCGGAAGTCGGCCAAGGCTTCGGCGCATGAACCTGCCCTCCATGATTCGAGGTTCGCGGCAGCGGCTTGCGTCCCTTTCTCCTGGCGGGTACCTGGACCCATACGCAGGGTATGCGGCAGCCCCGCCGCTCGCAAGAAAATCCGTCTGCTCCCAGCGCGGGCGTAACCGCGGCGGAGCGTAGCCGCACCACACTTCACGAGGCGCATCGGACGAGCATGCGAGCGAGCACGAAGGTCTCGAGGATCATCCGGGCCCCGCGCCCGGCCATCTACCGCGCCTGCCTCGACCCGGACGCGCTGGCCGCGTGGCGCGTGCCCGACGGCATGACCGCGCGCGTGCACGCCTTCGACGGGCGCGAGGGCGGCACGTACCGCATGTCGCTCACCTACGCCGACCCGGCGGATGCCCCCGGCAAGTGGCCCTCGAGAACCTGGCGAGGCTCCTGGAGTAGCGGCCCGGAAGCGATGTAGCTCCGCGTAGCCCCGGGCTGGAAACACATGGCGGGATTCTGCAATCGCTGATTGCAAAATCTCCGGATCAGAGTCGGTGACTGGGAAACGAGGGCAGGTTCGGCGCAGGAGTCCCGACCACGACGGATTCGGGCTGGCGATTAGGACTCCATCGAGTGCCGATGAACATGCGGTGAAGATCGTGCAATCGGTGATTGCACAATCTTCACCATGAGCAACGTTGCCAGGTCTTGTACGAGAATCGCTGAGACTTTGTGGCTCCAGGCACTGCTGGGCCTCGCGGAGGCCCGGATCACGGCTGACCGGCGACAGACACGTCCTGGGCGGCCAGCCGGGCGCGGTTGTCCACCAGTGCGCGCTGGAAGCGTTCGCGCAGCACTTCGCGCGAGGGCAGCTCGGTCAGGTACTGCGCCACGTGGATGCCGCTCCGTCCGAGGTCGAGGTACTCCACCGTCTCCTGCTTCTTGTCCGCGCAGAAGATGATGGCGATCGGCGCCTGTTCGTCGGGCTGGCGCTCGTGCCGGTCGAGCCAGCGGAGGTAGAGCTCGACCTGCCCTTTGTCCGCGGGGCGGAAGGCGCCCAGCTTCAGCTCGATCACCACCAGCCGCCGCAGCCTGCGGTGGAAGAAGAGGAGGTCGACGTAGTAGTCGTCGCCATCCACGGTGATCCGCTTCTGCCGCTCGACGAAGGCGAACCCCGTTCCCAGCTCCAGGAGGAAGCGCTCGACGTCGCGCAGCAGGGCCGCTTCCAGGTCGCGCTCGCTGTAGGTGTCCGCCAGCCCCAGGAAATCGAGGATGTACGGATCCTGGAGCACGAGGTCGGGCGTGAGCGCGCCGCCCTCGCGCAGCCGGCTCAGCTCCTGGCGGACGAGCTCCTCGGGCTTCGCGGAGAGTGCGGTGCGCTCGTAGAGCATCGACTGGATCTTCTGCGCGAGCGTACGGGTGCTCCAGTGCTCGGCGCGGCACATCGCGGCGTAGAACTCCCGCTTCAGCGGGTCGTCGAGCGCGATGATGTGCAGGAAGTGCGTCCAGCCCAATTGTGCAATCAGCGATTGCACAATCTCGAGATCGGGGAAGACCTCGGCGAAGCGGACCATGTTGAAGAGGTTGCGCTGCCCGAAGCCGCGGCCGAACTCGGCCTGGAGCCGGCCGGAGAGCGCCACCATGACCTCGCCTCCATACTCCGCGCGCTGCTCGCCGAGGATCTCGCGCCGGATGCGGGTGCCGATCTGCCAGTGCAGGAGCGTGAGCCGCGCGTTGACCACGTGCGCGACCTGCCCCCGGGCGCTGCGGATCATCTCCGCGATCTCGGCCGCGAGCGCGCCGGCCGGTTCGGCAACGTCCAGCTCGGTCCTGGACGCGCGCAGACGCTTCATCGGGTGATTCCTTGCGGACGGTCCCTTTCTGCCTGAATGGAATGGATCGGGGCGAAGATAAAGCGCGAATTTGAAACATGCCACTATGGACAAGAATATACAGCACGGTTCTGCAGTGCGGCGGAAGGAGAAGCTCCCGGAAGATTTTGCAATCACTGATTGCAAAATCTTCGGCTCTCTTCGTCGATGGTGTTGCAACCTGGACGCACCGGACCTTCTAACGCCCCGATGGCCGCCGAACACGGCTGCAGCTTCGGAATGTGATGAGTTTTCGAAAGTTTTCCAGGCACCCTGTCCCGGTGGCGTCGCGGTGCCGAGGCGAGCTCCATCTGATCGAATCCGTTGACGATGCCCGACCCGCATCGATCTCCCCGCAGCGCGGGAAGCCCTCGGTGCTGGCCCGACGCGTCACGTCCCGG
>JBJMPM010000295.1:0-9136 GCA_045803205.1 Longimicrobiaceae bacterium | reverse complement strand
CGTACCGGGCGATGCGCATCCGCGAGATGGTGGCGCCCGGCCGCGCCCTCACCGCCGCGGACGTCGCGCGGCAGCAGATGGACGTGCGCGACGGGCTGGCGGTGCGCTACAAGGCGTTCGCGGTGCGCGCCGCCGAGCTGGCGGGCGACTCGGCCGCCGCGCGGGAGCTGCGCGCGTGGACGGGCGACGCGGCGGTGGACTCGCACGCGGCGTCGCTCTTCTACGTCTGGCTGGAGAACCTGCGCCACCGCATCGGCGACGACGAGTTCCGCGGCAGGCCGGTGTACTTCCCGCGTACGGCGCTGGAGCGGGTGCTGGACCGCGGCGGCGGGGCGTGGGTGGACGACGTGCGCACGCCGAAAGTGGAGACGCTCGACGAGCAGCTCGCCGGCGCCCTGCGCGACGCCGTGCGGACCGTGGGGACGAAGCGCTGGGGCGAGCTGCACGTGACCGAGATCAACCACCCGCTGGGGGTGGTGGGCGCGCTGAACCGGTCGCTGCGGCTGAACATCGGCCCGTTCCCCAACGGCGGCTCGGGGAACACGGTGAAGGTGGCGGGCTACGGCGGGCGCACCCCGCCCTTCGTGAACGCCTACGGCCCCAGCCAGCGGCACGTGGTGGACATGGGCGACGTGGACGGCCAGGGCGGGTTCGTGATCCCCACGGGGGAGAGCGGCGTCCCCACCAGCCGCCACTACCGCGACCAGACGGAGATGTGGCGCACGGGGCGGCTCTGGCAGATCCCGCTCGACCGCCCGCGGGCCGAGGCGCGCCGGGTGAGCCGCATGGTGCTGACGCCGAGGTGAGGCGATGCCGGCGATGACCTGCCCCAAGTGCGGGAGCCCGATGACCTCCGGGTTCCTGCTGGATATGAAGGACAGCGCGACGGTGACGGACTGGGTGGAGGGCGCCCCGGAGAAGAGCTTCTGGACCGGCCTGAACCTCAAGGGCCGCCGGCGCTTTCCCGTGGTCGCCGACCGCTGCGAGCGCTGCGGCTTCCTCGAGCTCTACGCCTGAGGCGATTCATACAGTTTCTTGCGGAATGTCCGCGCATTCCAATCGAACCCCCAAAGACGTCATCCCGAGCGGCGCCGCGTCGATGGACTCGATGTGGCGCGAGCGTCCGGCGGCGCCCGAGGGATCTGAAACGTCGGCGGCGATTGAGCCGGCCCTCTCGCGGACGTGGTTCCAGATCCCTCAGTCGCCGCCAGAGTAAAGCGAAGGTTTCGATCTGGAGCGGCGGCTCCTTCGGGATGACGTCCTTTGTCTTCCAGAGTGGATTCGGGATCATACGAAGACACGGAGTCGCAGCGAGAGGCCCGCGCGCGCGCTCTCTGCGACTCCGTGTCTCTGCGCGAGAAAGGGACTACTGGCGCATCCGGAGGGGGAGCGACACCCGCAGCCAGTAGTCGCCCGGCCGCGCGGCGCCGACCGCGGCGCCGGTGAGCATGCTGGCGCCGGTGAGCGGGAGGCCGAGGACCATCACGCCCGTGCTCGGGTTCCAGATGCAGTCCGCGCAGTCCGAGCCGCCGGCCTTCGAGGCGAGCACGAAGAGCCCGGTCGCCGTCGCGCCGCCCAGCAGTCCGTAGATGGCCCCGCGCAGCGCCCCCTGCCCGGAGCTGCGCCGCCCGGTCGCGAGCTCGACGTGGCGAATGTAGGCGACGGGGATGATCAGCCGCTCGGCCCCGCGCTGCACCACCAGGTCCGCGGTGTCGGCGGCGGCCAGCTCGCCCACCAGCGTCTCGGGCTTCAGGAAGTTCTGGGTCACCCGCACCTTGGCCAGCGAGTCGACCTCGGTGGGGCGCGGCGCGTTCTGCGCGGCGGCGCGGGGCGCCAGCGAAAGGCAGAGCGCCAGCGTGGCGGCGGCGGCTCTTTTCATCGGCCTGCTCCGTGGAGGGACGGAAGGAGGAAGCCCTGCGGAAGGAAGAACGATAACGCGTCCATTATCCTGACGCACCCTCTGCGTGCGGCGGGGGCGCCACCACCTTCAGCGCGCCGCGCGCCAGCCGGTAGCGGAAGGGCGCCGGCAGGCGCAGGATCTCGCCGTCGATCGCCAGCCAGGGAACCCGCTTCGGCATCACGATGGTGCACTCCTCCACCAGGAAGGCGTCGAGCTCGGAGTTTCGCCGCGCCACCGCCAGCCCGCGCGCCGCGGCCTCGAGCCCGAGCGCCAGGAGGCGCGTGACCGCGCGGCCGTGCGTCGCGATCACGTGCAGCCCCGGCTTCCCGTCCTTCACCCGCCCGCCGAAGGTGGGGATGCGCGTCTCCCGTTCGCCCACCCCGATGAAGACCATCGCCGTGCGGTAGGTCCGCGCCTCGCCCTCCACGCGCACCTGCACGGTGAAGCTGCGCAGCCGCGCCATCACCCGCAGCCCGCCCAGGAAGGTGGCCAGCCGGTACCCCATCCACCGCTCCATCCGCTCCCGCGTGCGCACGAAGCCCACGTACGCGCCCACCGAGCTGGTGTTGAGGAAGGGACGGTCGTTCACGAACCCCACGTCCACCCCGCGCGCGGTGCCCGTGGCGGCCAGCTCCAGCGCCTCCTCCAGCTCCAGCGGGATCTCCAGGTCGCGCGCGAAGTGGTTGAGCGTCCCGCCGGGGAGCACCGCGATCTCCACCCCGGTGTCGCAGGCCACCGCCGCCGCGGTCGCGACCGTCCCGTCGCCCCCCGACACCAGCACGCGCCCGGCGCCGCCCTCCACCGCCGCGCGGATCGCGGCCTCGAGCCCCTCCGCCCCCGCGTCGCGCAGCTCGAAGCGCGGGTCGGCCTGGATCGCCTCCGCCGCCTCCTTCCCCCGCCCCGACTCGGGGTTGGCGAACGCGGGGATCGGGCTCGTTCGATCGCGCACTCTGCTCCGGCCGGCCAGGGGGTGACGGATGCGTTGCGGTCGCGGCTCGCAAGAGCAGGGATCGCGCCGCCGAGCCTCTCCATCGAGTCCAGGGGCGAATGAAATTCGCGGCAACAACGGCCCGAAGTCCGCCTTCGCGGACTCCCTTGTCGGCTTTGCTGCTGCTGCTCGGTACCGGATCGGTGAAGGGAGGCTCAAGACGGGTCCTGGTGGTGCTCGAGGGGAGAGAATGCCGTTCCGTTGCGGATCGAGCGGTTGTAAGGGGTGAGTGATGAGGCTGGGTGAGCGAGTCCGCGAAGGCGGACTTCGGGCAGTTGTTGCCGCGGTTTCCAACCGCCCTCCCCAAGCCTCCTCTTTCCGCGCTGGTGCGGGATCTGCAGCGGTTCCGGCCCCGTTCACCCGCAGGCGAGGGATCCGAACGAGGAGGGCAGAATGCGAATGGCGAAGATTGCGGTCGCGCTCCTGGCGGCGGCCGCGTGCTCACGCACCGTGAAGGTGCAGACCGATCCGAGCACCGGGAAGGTCGACGTCGACGCGGGACGCGCCGGCGCGATGGAAGGATGGCACGGCAACCTGAACCCGGTGGGCGGCTCGGGCGTCTCCGGCATGGCGCAGGGCACCTCCGGGCACGACATGACCATGGTGACGGTGAACGTCAGCGGCGCGCGGGCGGGCGCCCAGCTCCCCTGGCACGTGCACGAGGGGAAGTGCGGCGACGCCAGCCCGCCGATCGTGGGCCCGGCCAGCGCCTACCCGGTGATGACCGTGGGCTCCGACGGCCGCGCCACGGCCCAGGCGCACCTGAACCTGGACCTGAACGAGGCGAAGAGCTACATCGTGAACGTCCACGCCTCGCCCACCAACCTGGGCACCATCGTCTCCTGCGGCGACTACAACGACTGAACCTCACGCGGAGACACGGAGACGCAGGGAGAGCCGCCGGGGCCCTCTCTGCGTCTCCGCATATCTGCGTGAGATGCTGTTGCTGTTACACCCAGAGCGTGAACAGCGCCACCTCGGGCACCGAGCCGAAGCGCACCGGGACCACCGAGGTGCCGATCCCCCGCGATACGTACATGGGGATCTCGCCCGGCTCGCGGAACCATCCGCGCGCGTAGCGGCCGCTCCCCTGCGGGAGCATCGGCGCGGCGCCCAGGAAGGCCACCTGCCCGCCGTGGGTGTGCCCCGAGAGCATCAACCGGAAATCCAGCGCGGCGAGGTCCACGCCGGGGCGCACCAGCGTGCCGCCCACGCGCAGCGCCTGCTGGTCGTCGCGCAGGCCGTCGCGGTGGGCGGGGCAGTGCGCCAGCAGCACGCGCGAATCCGCCGGCTCCGCGCCGCGCACGGCGGCGGCGAGGTCGGGGCGGCCGCCCACCAGGTCGTCGAGCCCGGTGATGGCCAGCCGCCGCCCCTGGTGCGCGTGCACGGCCGTCTCGTTCACCAGCAGCCGCACGCCGTGGCGCGCGTAGAGGCGGGCGAGCGCCTCCAGGTCCACCCCGCCCCAGTGCTCCCAGTTGCCCAGGATCGCGTAGCCCGGGATGCGCGGGCCCAGCAGCGCCAGGAACTCGGCGAGGACCGGGAGACGGTCCGCGCGGTCGATGGAGTCGCCGGTGAAGAGGACGAGGTCGGGGCGGGCGCGGGCGAGCCGGCCGGCGATGCGGCGGTGCAGGGAACCGACGCGCTGCAGGTGCAGGTCGGTGACCTGGGCCAGCGTGAGCGGCGGACGGCTGGGGATGGGGAGGGGATCGACCGCGTGGCGCGTGACCTCCAGCCGGCGCGGCTCGCCGAAGCGCGCGTATCCCCCCAGCGTGGCGCCGCCGGCGGCCAGCGCCGCCAGGAAGCGGCGCCGGTTCACGCGCGCGGCCGGGTCACGCCGCGGCGTGGGCGTGCGCGGGGTGCCGCGCCGCGCGCCGGGTGAGCACGAAGTATCCCGCCACGCCCACCAGCAGGATCAGCACGCTGATGAGCTGCGCCACCGAGAAGGCGCCCAGCAGCCGGTCGTCCTTGGCGCGGAAGATCTCCACCACGAAGCGCTCGATCCCCGCCAGCACCAGCCAGATGCAGAAGAGCGCGCCCGGCGTCGCCACCTTCGGCCGCAGCTTCCAGAGGATGAAGAGGATGGCGAGCGACATCGCCGTCTCGTAGAGCTGCGTGGGGTGCACCGCCAGCACCTGCCCGTCGGGAACGGAGGCGGGGATGTGCTCGCCGAACGCGCGCAGGTTGCCGGCGGTCGAGGGCGGCGCGCCGTTGGGGAAGGCGATCCCCCAGGGCGCCGTGGTGGGCGACCCGTAGTCGTCGCCCACCAGGAAGCAGCCCAGGCGGCCCACCGCGTAGCCGGCGGCCAGCGTCGGCGCGGCGGCGTCGGCGAAGGTGGGGATGGGGAGCTTCAGCCGGTGCAGGCGGAAGAGCACGGCCAGCGCGCCCAGGATGAACCCGCCGTACCACACCAGCCCCGAGCGCGAGAGGATGGCGTGCCCCGGGTTGGCCGCGGTCTCGGGGAAGTGGAGGATCAGGTAGTAGAGCTTGGCGCCGATGATGCCGAAGACCGCCGCGTAGCCGCAGAGGTCCCACGCGTGCTCAGGATCCTGCCCGCGGTACTTCAGCTCCCGCGCGAGCACCCAGCCGCCCACGAGGAACGCGAGCGCCATCATCACGCCGAACGACGTGACCGTGAAGCCGCCGATTCTGAACAGGACAGGGAGCATGGGTGGCGCGAACGTGAAAGGGCTCGCGGCGGAGCCGGTGGGTGCCGTGCCGCGGAAACGTCAAGCGTCGGAATGATCGGAAGTTAGCTGACTTCTCCGCGCGGGTAAAGCCTGCCGGGAATCTCACGCGGAGACGCGGAGACACGGAGAGAGCCACCCAGCCTCTTCGTGTCTCCGCGTGAGACGATCTTTCTCCGGCTGTCCAGGGTGCGGAGGATCAGTCGAACATGTCCCAGGCGGCGCCCAGGTCCTGCTTGCTGTAGACGCGGAAGGCGGTGAGGGTGTTGGTGCGCTCGATCCCCTGGATCTGCGCGATCTCCTCGGTGACGATCTCGGCGATGCGCTCGTACTCCTTCACGCGCACGATGGCGATCAGGTCGTAGTCCCCCGACACCGAGTAGACCTCCGCCACCCCCTCGATCCCCGCGATGCGCCGCGCCAGCGCCGGCACGTCGCCCGGCACCGCGCGGATCAGCACCACGCACGCAACCATCTGGCTCATCGTGTCACCGGTGTCTCAGGTCCGATCTCCGGGGTGAGGGCCTCCCGCCGGGGAAGAAGCCACAGCCCCGCCGCCAGCGCAAGGGGCGCGAGCGCCACCAGCCACCAGCTCGGCTCCCCCGCCTCGCTCATCAGCATCCGCCGCACCTCGGGGCGCGAGACCACCACCACCGCCAGCCCGTTGTTCACGAAGTGCATCAGCATGCTGCAGAAGATGGAGCGCGTGCGCCAGACCACGATCCCCATCAGCACGCCGATCCAGGCCGTGGGAAGGAAGCGGATCGCCGTCTCGCCGGAGAGGTGGAAGGCGCCGAAGACCAACGCGCTCGACGCCACCGTGCGCCACATCCGCTCCTCGCGCGCCAGCCCCTGGAAGAGCACGCCGCGGAACACCACCTCCTCGCACACCGCGGGCGTGACCGCCACCAGCAGCAGGAGCCAGAGGAAGCGCGGCAGGCTCGTCGCCGTCACCAGCTTCTCCAGCGCGCCGAAGAGCTCCTTCGGCACGTCGAACCACTGGAGCTGCACCCAGCCGATCGCCCACCCCAGCGGAATCCCCGCCAGCGCCACCACCAGCGCCGCCGCCACCCCCCGCCCCGACGGCCGCCGGAGCCCGAGCGTGCGCCGCGCGTCGAAGGGCCCCGCGGTCACCAGCAGCAGGGTGGGGAGGAAGAGGAGCCCCCACTCGCTCGCCAGCAGCCCGCGCTCGCCCAGGCGCGACTGCAGCGCCGTCCCCGCGTGGAAGTAGAGGAGCGCGATGGCGGCAACGAACGCCAGCGCCTCCGCCGCCAGCGGCACGCGCCGCTCCCCGGTGCGCCACGCCGCCATCCGCGCCCGCCATCCCCCCTTCGCCGGCGCATCCGCGCCCCCGCCGAAGAGCACCTCCTCGCGCCCGAAGGCGGAGGCCGCGAAGTGCAGCGCGAGCACCGCGTAGAGCACGGTGCTGGCGAAGGCGACCAGGCAGGGGAGGAGGGGCGCGCCGCCGGACATCAGCGCGCGGAACATCATCGCGACCCCCACCACCGGCACCGCGGCCAGCGCGGCGTTGAAGTCGATCCCCGGCAGGGTGATGACCAGGATGGGGAGGGTGCTGGCGAGCTGCACGGGGGTGAGCGCGTTCTGCGCCTCCTTGAAGCTCTGCGAGCGCACCGCGATCCCCAGGAAGAGCGCGGAGAAGAGCACCGCCAGCGGCACCAGCCCCACCAGCACCAGCGCCGCCGTGTCCCACGGGAGCGTGAATTTCACGTTCGCCGCCTTCGCGAACTTGAAGATCCCGCTCTGGAAGGTGAGGAGCATGCTGAGCAGGTTCGCCGCGGCCGCCGCGATGCCGATGAGCGCCACCGCGGCGAACTTCCCCGCCACGATCTCGCGCGGGGGCACGGGGGCGGTGAGCAGCGTCTCCAGCGTGCCGCGCTCCTTCTCCCCCGCGGCCAGGTCGATGGCGGGGTAGAAGGCGCCCAGCAGCGTCATCAGGATCAGCAGCACGGGAAGGAAGCGGCCCAGCGCGTACGCCCCCGTCTCCTCCGCCGTAGCGACGGAGGAGTCCGCCACGGCGAGCGGCGTGGCGAAGCCGGGCGGAAGCCCCGCGCCGGCCAGCCGCCGCGCCAGCAGCGTGTCCTTCCACGCCTCCAGCCGGCGGCGCGCCAGGGCGTGGGCGCGCTGCGAGCGGTCGTCGGAGGGGTCGTAGAGCACGCGCACCCGGTGCGTGCCGGCGCTGTCGGGCGCGACCACCACCGCGGCCTCGGCCTGGTGGCGGCGCACGGCGATGACGGTGGCGCTGTCCGCGGAGAGGATGCGGAGGGTGGAGTCGCGGCGGAGGAAGGCCGCCATCCCCGTGTCCGCGCCGGCGACGGCGACCGCGGCGGGGCGCTCGGAGAGCCGGCGCTGGCCGAAGAGGGTGAGCTGCTCGATCACCACCATCAGCGCCGGGTAGAGCAGGGTGGGGATGACGATCATCATGAAGAGGGTGCGCCGGTCGCGGAGCGTCTCCTTCAGCTCCTTGGCCAGCACCGTGCGCACGACGCTCCACCTCACGCGGCCTCCCGCACGATGCGCAGGAAGGCGCGCGCCAGGTTCTGCTCCCCCGCCGCGGCCACGATCTCGTCCACCGTCCCCTCCGCCGCCAGCCGCCCCCCGGCGATGACGCCCACGCGGTCGGCCAGGAGCTCCACCTCGCTCATCTGGTGGGTGGAGAAGATGACGGCGCGACCGCGCGCGCGGGCGTCCTCCACGAAGCGGAGGATGGACTCGCTGCTGAGCACGTCGAGCCCCAGCGTGGGCTCGTCGAGCACCAGCGCGGGCGGGTCGTGCACCACCGCGCGGGCGATGGAGACGCGCTGCCGCTGCCCGGTGGAGAGCTTGCCGCAGAGCCGCTCGGAGAACTCGCCCAGCCCGAACGCCTCCACCACCTCGTCGATGCGCCGCTCCGCCGCCGCGCCCGCGAGGCCGTTGAGGTTGGCGAAGTAGCGCAGCAGCTCGCGGGCGGTGAGGCGCTGGTAGAGCCCCATCGACGCGGCCAGGAACCCCAGCCGCCGCCGCACCTCCAGCGGCTCGCGCGCCGCGTCGAACCCGGCGATGCGCGCCGTCCCCGCGGTCGGCCGCAGCAGCGTGGCCAGGCAGCGCAGCGCCGTCGTCTTCCCCGCGCCGTTCGCCCCCAGCAACGCGTACACCTCTCCCGCTCCCACGCGCAGGGAGAGGTCGCGGACGGCCACCAGGTCGCCGTAGGACTTGGAGAGGCGGTCGAACTCGATCAAAAAAGTGCTGAGTGCTGAGTGCTGAGTGCCAAGTGCTGGGGGTCCGCGCCGCGACGCGACCAGCGCAAATAGTAACGGGGGCGCTGTGCATACCGCACGCCGCCCCCCATCACCCTAGACTGCTCTTCCAGCACTTGGCACTCAGCACTTAGCACTTATACCAGATCCGGGGATAGCGTTGGCGCATTTCACCGACTCACGTGCTGACGCGGTTATAGATCGGTAGTGACTCCCCACGTCAGGGATTAATTCTGTGTGTCAGGAACTCGGTCCAACTCCACACGTGGTCGCTCAGCCCGATGGCCATCGCGGGCGTACGCTGGCGATA
>JBJMPM010000281.1:0-8966 GCA_045803205.1 Longimicrobiaceae bacterium | reverse complement strand
GTACGCAGCGGGCTAACAGGGAAGCGGGCCGGGAGAGCATCCCCCGGCCCGCTTCGCCTTCATCCGATCCTGGTCGCGTCTACGGCCGGTCGGGGCGCAGGCGGACGGTGAGGTCGTGGCTGCGGATGATGGTCTCGCCGGTGCGCTCGTCGCGGGTGATGGTGACGGGCGCGCCGCGCACCTCCACGTCGGTGTTCCCCACCGCGCCCGAGTAGCGCACCTGCTGCGCCGCGCGGGGGGTCGGGCGGGTCGCCGGCGCGAGCGGGGTGGACGGCGCGTCGGGGCGGCGGATGGCGGTGGTGCGCGCGGTGTGGGCGGCGCTGCCGCGGCGGTAGGTCCAGGTCACCGTCTGCCCCGGGCGGATCTCGGCGAAGCGCCGCGCCCCCGCCCGGGTGGTGAGCGCGAGCCCGTCGACGTGCGTCAGCCGGTCGCCGCGGCGGAGCCCCGCGCGCTGGGCCGGGCTGCCGGGCTCCACGTTCTCCACCACCGGCGCCTCGCCGAAGGTCATGGTCACGTCGCCGTTCCGGCGCGAGATCCCGCAATCCTCGCAGCGGATGCCGAACCCGAACCATCCCTCGGGAAGGATCTCCGGCGGCGGCGGAGGCAGGGGCGGCAGCGGCGGCGCGGGCGCCTGCGGAGGGAGCGGCGGCGCGTGGGGTGCCCGCGGCGCCTGCGGAGGCTGCGGAGGCTGCGGAGGCTGCGGCGGGAACAGCCCATGGTCCGAGTGGCCGGGTGCCAGCGGCGGCTGGGGCGGCTGCGGAGCCTGCGGGGGCTGCGGAGGCTGGCCCGGCAGCAGCGGGGCGGAGGGCGCGCGCGGCGCCGCCGGAGTACGGGGCGGTGCCGGGGCGCGCGGCGGAGCCGGCGGGGTCGGCGGCTCCATGCAGCGCTGCTGGGCAACCACCGTCACGTCCTGCGTGCGGCCGGCGCGGCGCACCGTCAGGCGCACGCGCTCACCGCGGCGCACGGTGGAGAGCCGCTCCGCCGCCTGCTCGGTGGTGATCAGCCGCCCGTCGACCGCCACCAGCGCGTCGCCCTCGCGCAGCAGCCCCTTGCCGGGCCCGTCGATGCCGCCCAGGCGCGGCTCCGTGGCGAAATAGTAGGTCACGCGCCGCGGGCTGATGTCGATGGTGCAGTGCTCGCACGCGATGGTGCTGAAGCCCAGGTCCGGCACGGTCACGCCGCCGTTGCGGCCGCAGGCCTGCCCCGGCGCGGTGCCGGGGAGCGCCAGCAGCGCGGCGGTGATGGCGGCCTTCTTCGCGATGCCCATCTATCGTTCTCCTTTGCGGTTGATTCGGTGCTCGCCGCCGGCGGTGTCGCGTCTCCGGCTACAGATCCTTCGGTCGCCGCCATGCTGCACTGTGGCCGACACCTCGGCGCGCGGCTCCCTCGGGATGACATCAGTGGGGACCGCCTTCTCCCCTGTCCCTCGCAGTTCAGCACTTGGCACTTCGCACTTGGCACTTGGCACTTGGCACTTGTCACTTCGCACATGGCACTTGGCACTTGGCACTCGGCACTTCCGTTCAAAACCAGACCACGCTCTGCTTCGCCGCGGTATCCGGAGTGGCCCGCTGGGCCTTCGCGCGGTCGAAGGCGGCGAGGATGCCGGTGGCCACCGGGTCGTTCGGGCTCATCCGCACCACCTCGTCGGCGGCGGCGCGCAGCATGGCCTGGGCGACCTCGCGACCCTGCTGCCCCTGCGCGCCGGCGGGCGTGTTCGACACCTGCGACAGCCGCGCGAGCGCCTGCACGTAGGCCGAGCCCGTCTGCTGCACGAGCTGCGCGGCCTGCTGCTGGTCGTGCTGCCGCACCACGGCCACCACGGTGCGGGTGGCCATGTACTGCCCCGTCGCCAGCCCGCCGAAGAAGAGCGCGATCCCCGCGGCCACGGCGCCGGCCAGCCACGCCGGGTTGAAGCGGATGACGCGGCGCGCCTTTTCCGGGGCGTGCACCAGCCCCCGGTCGCGCAGCGCGCGCACGGTGCGCTCCTCCAGCAGGCGTCCCGGGTCGCGCTCGCGGGGGAGCGCGGCGAACCTCCCGCGCTCGTCCGGCGTCAGCTCGTCGTCCATCTCATGCGGGCTCATGCGTCCTTCCTTTCGCGGGCTCCAGCACCTGCCGGAGCGACCTTCGTGCGTTGAAGAGCTGGCTCTTGGAGGTCCCGGGCGAGACGCCGAGCATCTCGCCGATCTCGTCGTGCCGGTACCCCTCCACGTCGTGCAGCACCAGCACCGTGCGGTATCCCGCCGGGAGCAGGGCGATCGCCCGCTCCAGGTCGATGCGCTCGCCGTCGTGCGGCGGCGGGCGCCAGGGCTCGGGGGCGGCCTCGAGCTCCACCCATCGCCCCTTCTTGCGCAGGAGCTGGCGCGCCACGTTCAGCCCGATGCCGGTGAGCCAGGTGCCGAACGCCGCCTCCCAGCGGAAGCCGCCCAGCTTCTCGGTGGCGCGGATCCAGGTCTCCTGCACCACGTCTTCGGCGTCGGGCTCGGAGCCGCCCAGCACCCGCAGCGCCACCTGGAAGAGGCGCGGCGTGTGGCGCCGGTAGAGCTCCCGGAACGCCCGCTCGTCGCCGTCCAGGAGGAGGGCGTCGGCGAGTTCGCGGTCGGCGGCGGGCGCGGTTTCGGTCCTCATGGCACCCGTTGAGTGTCGCGGCGACTACGGATGGTTGTATCCCGGAATTTCACGTTGTGATCGAGCCCGGCGAAAGCTTTTCGCTTGACTTCGCTCTCCGCCGCGTCTCAACTACCCGTCATCACTCGTGCAAAGGGAGAAGGGATGCTGGATCGCTGGTCGAGGATGATTCGAACCGTGGCGGCGGCCGTCGTGGCGATGGCGCCCGCCGCCTGCGCTCCCAATCCCCCTCCATCCCCATCACCCGTCGTCGTGGCGGCGCCCGATTCCGTGCCGCGGCCTACGGTGCGCGCGTGGCCGGCGATGGGCGGCCTGCTCCAGGTGAGCGTGTGGGATGCGGATACGGCCCGCGCGCTGGCGGCGATGGAGGCGGCGCGGGCGGCGGTGCTCCGCGTCGACTCGCTGATGCCAGCAGAGATCGCGGCCGTGAACCGGCGCGCGGGGACGGACTCGGCCACCGCGCTGTCGCCCTGGACGGCGGAGGTGCTGGACTCTGCGCTCTCCATCGCCGCGGCGAGCGGGGGCGCGTTGGACGTGAGCGCGGCGCCGCTCGACTCCCTGTGGGCGGTCTACCGCGAGCGGGCCGCCATTCCCCCGCAGGCCGAGCGGGACGCCGCGGGGACGCTGGCGGGATGGCGGCAGGTGCGCTTCGACCGGGCCACGCGGCGCGCATCGCTGCCGCGGCGCGGAATGCGGCTCGACCTCGGCGTGCTCGCGAGGGGCTTCGCGATCGACCGGGGGATCGACGCGCTGCGCGCCGCGGGCGCCGAGCGCGCTGTGGTCGATCTCGGCGGAAGCTTCGCGGTGCTGGGCGCGGCACCGGTGGAGGCACGCTGGAGCATGGGGCTCGGGAACCCCTTCCAGCTCGGCGAGGTGTTCGCGGCCGTGCAGGTCGACGCCGGCGCCGTGGCCACCTGGACCGACGTCCCGGAGATCGTCGAGACTGGCGGGCAACGTTTCGCGCGCACGCTCGACCCGCGGACGCGTTTCCTCGCCCGCGGCATCGCCGCCGTCTCGGTGCTCGCCCCTAGCGCCCTGCTCGCCGACGCCCTCTCCCAGGCCTTCTTCGTGATGGGCCCCGCGGAGGGATGCCGCCTCGCCGCGCGCTACCCCGGCGTGGACGCGGTCTGGGTGCGCGACCCCGGCGAGGCGCACGAATCGGCCGACTACGACGCGGACGAAGGGGTCGACCCCGAGCTGGTGGTGATCACCGACGCCCTCGCCGACCGCCTGGAGCTGATCAGCGAGGAACCCACCGACGAGAAGCCGACGCGCTGCAGCGAGCTGACGCGGTAGTCAAAAGCATCTCGCGCGGAGACACGAAGAGGCTCGGCGGCTCTCTCCGTGTCTCCGCGCCTCCGCGGGAGATGAGCTACTGGCTCTCCCCTTTGCGGACAGTGTACCTTTCCGCATCCACTCATCCGCACACGCACCGTCCTACGAGATGCTCAACGCCCTCCCCGCCGCGGCAGACGACCTCGACCTGCACCTGATGGAACGGCTGGTCGACGAGGTGGAGACCGTGTTCCGCGGCAAGCGCGAGACGGTGCGGCTGGCGCTGGCGGCGATCCTCGCCCGCGGCCACGTGCTCTTCGAGGACATCCCGGGCGTGGGCAAGACCACGCTCGCCCGGGCGCTCACCGCCGCGCTGGGGCTGGAGTTCCGCCGCATCCAGTTCACCAGCGACCTCCTCCCGTCGGACGTGCTGGGCGTCTCCATCTACAACCCCCGCACGCACGAGTTCGAGACGCGCCCCGGCCCCATCTTCACCCACGTGGTGCTGGCCGACGAGATCAACCGCGCGCCGCCGCGCACCCAGAGCGGGCTGCTGGAGGCCATGCAGGAGGGGCGCGTGACCATCGACGAGCGCAGCTTCGATCTGCCGCGCCCCTTCGTGGTGATGGCCACGCAGAACCCGCTGGAGCAGCACGGCACCTACCCGCTCCCGGAGAGCCAGCTCGACCGCTTCCTGATGCGCCTCTCCATCGGCTACCCCGACGCCGACGACGAGCGCGGCGTGCTGCTGCAGTCCGTGGGCGTGGGCGACCCGCTGGAGCGCATGCGCCCCATCCTCGACGCCGGCCGCGTTCTGGGGCTGCAGGAGCGGGTGGAGCGGGTGCACGCGGACGCGTCCCTGGTCGACTACCTGATGGCGGTGGTGCAGGCGACGAGGTCCGAGCCGCGGCTGCGCGCCGGGGCCAGCACCCGCGCCGCCATCGGCCTTTTCCGCGCCGCGCGCGCGTACGCGCTGGTGGACGGGCGCGACTTCCTGGCGCCGGACGACGTGCGCCGCCTGGTGGTCCCCTGCCTGGCGCACCGCCTCCTCCCCGCCGGCGCCTCCGCCTCCACCGGCGAGGCGTACGACGAGGCGGTGGAGGTGCTGGAGGGAATCCTGGCGAACGTGGCGATGCCGGTCTAGGGCTCGGGCTCCGGCACGGGCCCGCCGCGCCACGAAGTCGGCGGCAGCAGATCCCCCATCCCCGTATACGCGGGCGGGCCGCGGTAGAACGCCGTGCCCCACCCCTCGACGCGGCCGGTACGCACGTATCCGCCACGCGAGCGGTCCCACACGAACCGGTCGAGCCGCGTACCGCCGCCATCGGTGGTGAGGCTGCTGGTCTGCACCAGGATTGCCCCTGGTCCCGTGGAATCGCTCGCGATCACCCAGAAGGCGGCGGCGCCCGGACAGCATTCCTGCAGCAACGGGTAGCTGTCGGGGCCGTCCCGCACCACCACGGACCAGTCGTTGTGGATGTCCCAGTTCATCCGGCCCCGTTCGTCGCGGCCCGCATTGACGCCCAGCTCCACCCGCTCGGGCGTCCCGTCGCCATCCACGTCCACCGTGACGCTGTCGAGGAGCGTGCCGCCGCTGTCGAGGGGACCCACGTCCGCCTTTCGGACCACGGTGTCGGGCTGCACGGGGTCCGGCTCGCGCGCGGCGGCTCGATCTTCGGCGCCGGTGCACGCGCAGAGCAGCACCAGCGCGGCCATGCGGACGGAGCGGATGGTCATGCGGACCTCTTTGACGGAGAAGAGTTGGCCGAGCCGGATGGAGGGAACGAGCCGTGCCTAGCGCGAGAAATCCTGACGTGAAGCAAGGTAGGGGACATTCGCCGCAGGCGGCCAGCCTGGTGCTGCGCCCGCGGCTCTCGCGCGCCGCCGCCATCCGCCGCTGGCTGCGGCCGCCGCGCCGGCTGAAGTTCTCGCGCGCGGGGTCGCTCTTCACCGTCGGCACGCTCGTCCTCGGCCTGGCCGCCGTCGGCACCGGCAACAACCTCCTCTACCTGGTGCTCGGCGCCATGCTCGGCTTCATCACCCTGAGCGGGTGGATGAGCGAGCAGATGATCCGCCGCCTGGAGGTGCGCCGCCGTCCCCCGCGCGGCCTGACCGCGGGCGTGCGCGGGCGCATCGTCTACGAGGTGCGCAACGCCAAGCGCCGCCTCCCCTCCCTGGCCGTGGAGGTGGGGGACGCGGGGCAGGGCCGCGCCTGGATCGCCGCGCTGGACCCCGGCGCCGCCGCCACGGTGCGCGCCGAGGCCGGGTGGACGAAGCGCGGCGTCTACCCGCTGGAGACGGTGACGCTCGCCACCTCCTTCCCCTTCGGCCTCTTCCGCAAGGAGCGCGACCTGGAGCTCCCCGGCGAGGCCGTGGTCTGGCCGCGCCACGACCTCGCGCTGCGCGAGCCGCGCCCGGCGGGCGAGCGCATCCGCCGCGCGGGGGAGACGTACGCGGGCGCGGCGGGGGCGCGGGGCGAGTACCGGGGCCTGCGCCCCTACCGCCCGGGCGACGACCCGCGCGACGTGCACTGGAAGACCACCGCGCGCGCCGGACAGCCGGTGGTGCGCGAGTATGAGCGCGACCGCTCCAGCGCCCTCTGGATCTGCCTGGACCTGCGCGCCCCCGCGGGCGACGAGGCCGAGGCGGCGCTGGAGGTGGCCGCCTCGCTCGCCGCGGCGGCGGAGCGGCGCGGCGACCCCTTCGCGCTCGCCACCGGCGAGGCGCGCGTGCCGCCCGGGAACGGCCCCGCGCAGCTCGAGCGCGTGCTCGACGCCCTCGCCCGCGCCCGCTTCCGCGTGGACGCGCCGCGGGTGGAGCCGCCCGTCCCCCCGCGCGAGGCCGTGCTGGTGACCGCCTCCGCGGCCGCCGACGCGCGCTGGGGAGACGTGTTCACGCCGCGGGAGGCCCGGTGAGGCTCGCGCGGCTGCACCGGCGCCTGGTCTCGGCGATGGCGCTCGCGGCGCTGGTGGCGTACGCGGCGGGGAACGGCGTCACCGCGCCGGTGCTGGTGGCCGCCGCGGCGCTCGCGCTCTCGCTCGCCTGGCTCCCGCCGGCGGAGACGGGGGTGTGGATCGAGCGCGTGACCCGGGTGGGCGTGCTGGCGCTCTGCGCCTGGCTCGCGTACGCCGCGATCCTGCTGGGGCAGGACTTCATGCCCGGCGTGATGGCGATGCTGCTCTTCCTGCTGGGCGGCGAGGCGCTGCGCCCGCTGGACGCGCGCAACGACATGCGCCTCTACTCCCTCTCCTTCGCGCTGCTGATCGCGGCCACGGCGTACTACCCGGGGCCCGCGTTCGCCGTCGGCTTCGTGGCGTACGTGGGGCTGGGGGTGCTGGCGATGATGGTGGGGTACCTGCGCCGCGAGTCGGAGCGCTTCTCGGCCGGCGAGGCGCGCGTGGGGCGGCGCTTCCTGGCGACCACCGCCGCGCTCTCGCTGGTGACGCTGGGGATGAGCGGGTTCGTGTTCGCGGTCTTTCCCCGCCTTCCCCGCGCCTGGAACGTGCAGGGGCGCCGCGGCGCCGGGGGCGAGGTGGCGGGCTTCTCCGACCGCGTGTCGATCGGCGAGTTCGGCGGGCGCATCGGCGCCAATCCCCAGGTGATGTTCCGCGCCGAGTTCCCGGAGGGCGCGCCGCCGGACGTGGAGGAGATCCACTGGCGCGGCCGCGGCTTCGAAGCCTTCGACGGCGAGTCGTGGTCGCGCTCGGTCTTCACCGGCGACCTGCCGCCCGAGGAGTACATCCGGCGCTGGGGCGGACCGACCCGCCTCGTGCGCATCTTCGGCGGGCCGCCGGGAACGGACGTGATCTTCGGGCCGACGCCGGTGCTGCGGGTGCAGCCGCGCTCCGCCATCCGCGTGTTCCGCGCGCGCTCGGGCGACCTCTTCTTCGCCGGCTCCGACAATCCCGTCTACCTGGTGTGGAGCAGCGGCGCGCGTCCCAGCGATGCGCGGCTGCGCGAGGGGTACGACTCCGGCCCCGCACCCTCGCGCGCCGCGATGGCGCTCCCCGTGCTCGACCCGCGCGTCTTCCGCCTGGCCGACTCGCTCACCGCGGGGAAGACGGCGCGCATCGACCAGGTGCGCGCGGTCGAGGAGTATCTCAAGCGCGAGTTCACCTACACCCTCGACCTCCCGTCGTCGGCCGAGGACGCCACGCTGGAGGGGTTCCTCTTCGACCGGCGGCGCGGGCACTGCGAGTACTTCTCCACCGCCATGGCCATGCTGCTGCGCACGAAGGGGATCCCCGTGCGCAACGTGAACGGCTTCCTGGGCGGGGAATGGAACGCCGGCGCGGGCTACCTGGCGGTGACGGGGGACCGGGCGCACTCGTGGGTGGAGGTCTGGTTCCCGGAGTGGGGATGGGTCCCGTTCGACCCCACGCCGCCGGGCACGGCCGCGCTGCTGGACCGGGCCGCGCGCGGCTCGTGGCTCTGGTCCGTGCGCCTCTGGATGGACGGGGTGGAGTACCGCTGGAACCGGTGGGTGCTGGACTACGACTTGGACCGCCAGCTCGGCGTGTTCCGGGGCGTCGGCGCCTTCTTCCGGCAGGGCGGCGACCGCCCCGGCGCCGGCCCGCGCGACCGCGAGCCCGTCCGCTTCGCCACGCCCTGGCTGCTGGCGGTGCTCGGCGCCGGCGCCGCCCTCGTCCTCGCCCGCGGCCTCTCGCGCCGCCGCCGCCTTCCCGCGGCCTCGCGCACCTACCTCTCCCTCCGCCGCGCCTACGCCCGCGCGGGGTGGCCGGCGGAAGGAGACGGCCCCCTCGCCTTCGCCGAGACGCTCGCGCGCGACCGTGCCCCCGGCGCGGAAGACGCCGCGCTCGCCGTGGACCTCTACCTCCGCGCCCGCTTCGGCACCGGCGCGGACGAGGAGGCGCTCTCGCGCCACGCGGCGCTGGCGCGCGCCGCCGTCAGGAAAACAGCGGCCTCACGGTAGAGTAGGAACCAGGGTCTCCCCTGGTCCCCCTCCTCGAACCGGACGTGCGGATTTCCCGCATCCGGCTCATCCCGACAGGTTCACCGGTCGGCTATCGCAGAGTTGCGCGGGACCTACAGCAGCCTCAGCC
>JBJMPM010000277.1:0-17598 GCA_045803205.1 Longimicrobiaceae bacterium | reverse complement strand
GGCTGAGGCTGCTGTAGGTCCCGCGCAACTCTGCGATAGCCGACCGGTGAACCTGTCGGGATGAGCCGGATGCGGGAAATCCGCACGTCCGGTTCGAGGAGGGGGACCAGGGGAGACCCTGGTTCCTACTCTACCGTGAGGTCCCTTCCAGCGGCCGGGTCAGGGCGTGTAGGCGGAGTTCTGCGCCTTGGGCGTGCCGCGTCCGCCGTCCCCATAGACGGAGGTGACGGAGGCGTCGCCCCAGTTGCTGCCGTCCATGTTGCTGTTGTCGAGCGCGGGGTTCTTCAGCTCGCGGCTGACTCCGTTCTTGGCCGAGACCGACGCCTGGGAGTACTGGGTGCGGTCAACGGTGAGCGTGTCGGTGCCGTACACCCGGGCGATCTTGAACGCGTCGACGGACTGCGAGAGGTTGATCGCGCCGCCGTAGGCGTAGTCCACCGTCACGCCGCCGTTGCTGGTGGTGTTGGTAGTGTTCCCCAGCACCACGTAGTCGCCCGGCTGCATCACGATCGACGTGCTGATCACGTGGTACGGCCGCCGCCCGGAGGCCGCGGAGTCGGCAATCACCAGGCTGTCCAGCTTCACCGGGCGCGAGCCGGCGTTGTAGAGCTCGATCCAGTCGCCGTCGCCGTTGGTGTCCGAGAGGGGAAAGGCGGCGTTGGCCATCACCTCGTTGATCACCAGCAGGTACTGGAGGTCGGTCTCCACGTACACGGTGAAGTTGAAGGTGCCCACGTCGCCCGTGACCTGGAGCTGCCAGGTCCTGGCCGACGACACCGCGTTCTGCGCCAGGATCTCGTGGTAGGCGAAGTAGGGCTGGTTGGTGCTGGTGAAGGTGCCGGTCCCGTCCTCGTTGGCCACGGACATGCTCCCCGTGCCGCTGGTGACGTTGGGGCCGCTGGCGAAGAACACCTGGATCCCCTCCGGGTCGGCCACGGTGCCGTCCGGCGTGCCCATGGCCTCGTTCATCAGGTTCTGCACCGTGACGTCGAACTGGAAGATCCCCGTTCCCGCGTTGTAGCTCAGGTTGCTCGAGGTGAGCTTCAGGTTCGTGTTCTGCCCGCCGGTGATCACCCCCCGCGCCTGTCCGGCGTCGGGGCGGGCCGGGGTGCAGCTCAGCGACCCGGAGGTGGACCCGGTGCACTCGAAGGCGGCCTGGACGTCCCGGTGCAGGGGCGTGAGCAGGGGTTCGCGCGAGGCCACGGGCTGCTGCTCGGAGCAGGCGGAGAGCGCCGCCGCGGCCAGCAGCACGGCGAGCGGCACGGCGCCCAAACGGGCGCCCGCGGAAGCGGTTCTGGACATGGAGTGGTGCGCGGGGCTGAGGGAGAAGGCCGGAATCGCCGTGGAGGTCCGGGATGGGGATGGACGCCGGGAGCGGGTCTGATCGACCCGATTCAGCCTTGATGATAGTCAAACATCGTGCGGGGACGCCGCGTCGGCAATCCCCGGCTCCGTCGAAGCCAAAATGCGGGGAGAAGGGCTTGCGCGGGAGACGCGAAATCTCCTCGGCCCCGCGCTCTCCGTGTGCTACCGGATCCGGCAAAAGAATTCTCTCACAGAGGTCACTGAGGTCACAGGGGAACGGCGCTGTTCCTCCGTGACCCCTGTGACCTCTGTGAGAGACCAGGCTGAATTTCCCTCACACTCTGATTGCGGATGGGTATGAGGATGAGATGCCGTTCAGTTCAGCGCCGAAGGGGGCTGCTGCAGGTGCGCGCTCACCACGAAGGGCGTCACGTGCGGCTCCAGGTCGCCGATCGACACCTCGAAGCGGTAGACGCCCGGGCGGGCGAACTGCATCCCCACCAGCGTGAACACCTGGTTGGCGGTCGAGAACTCGCCGGGGGGAACGATGGGCGGGTTGATCTCGCCCGCCGCCTCGAACATCACCGTGTCGACGTCGTCGAGGAGGCGGACGACCACGGGAAAGCCGCGGCCGCCGTCGGCGAACTCGGCGGTCACGCGGAAGGCGAAGACCATGCGGGGGTGCGAGACGGGGAAGACCTCGGCCACGATGCGGTCGAAGATCCCCATCACGTTCAGCTTCCCCTCCTGCGAGATGTTGGCCTCGTCGGCCAGGAACGCCATCGGAACGTTCATCGCGTGCCTCCCCCCGGCCGAGCCGGGCAGTC
Source organism: Longimicrobiaceae bacterium (assembly GCA_045803205.1). Lineage (GTDB taxonomy): Bacteria > Gemmatimonadota > Gemmatimonadetes > Longimicrobiales > Longimicrobiaceae > Longimicrobium. The sequence continues at coordinate 15,466 of JBJMPM010000277.1, read as the reverse complement.
GTCGCTCCCCTGCCGCACCCAGAGCGCGGCGACCCTCGTGTCGTCGGGGATGGAGTCGGGGTGCGCCTGCGCCGGCCCCCACCCCTTCGTCGCCAGCGTGTCGAGGCCGAAGCTGATCCCCGGCGCGTTGGGGAACCAGACCGCCACCCACCGGTCGCCCCGCCCCGCGCACATCCGCCCGAAGGCCGAACGCAGGTCGGCCACCGCGGCGCCCACGCCGAACCCGGTGGGCGTCTTCACCCGGGGGTCGTCGATCACGATCCGCCGCACCGAGCCGCCCGCCGTGACCGCCACCACCCGCCGCCCGCCGGGAAGGGCGACGAGCCCCGTCTCCTTCGTACCCTCCTCCGTCCACGCGGTGTCGCGCGCCTCGGGGCAGGCGGAGCGCAGCGCGGCCTCCGTCATCCCCACCCGCACCGGCCCGATGCCGTAGCGCGTGACCACCGCGTCGCCCGCGCTCCCGCACCCCCCGACCGCCACCTCGCTCCCCGCGCGGATGCGCAGCGTGTCCTGCACGGGCGGCGCCAGCGGGGTGCCGCCGCGGCTCGCCACTGTCGCGCGCACCAGGAAGCGCGAGGTGGTGTCGGTCGCGGTGAAGCCGCGCGTCCCCTGTGCCGGCCTCCCCTTCGATGCCGCCGGCGCGGCGCCGGCGGCGGGGAGGGGCGCGGGCGGCGTGCGCACCCCCTGCCGCACCTGGGCCGTGGCGCCCGGCGCGAGCGTGCCGAGCGGGAAGGTGAGGCGCGTTCCCTCGGCGGTCGCCTCCACGCCGGGGACCTCGCGCGCGGCCGAGTCCACCAGCAGCTTCACCGGCCCCTGCACGTAGAGCATGAGCACGGCGTCGGCCACCGGAGCGGCGGTGCCGTTGGTGACGGTGGCGGCCAGGGTGTCCAGGTCGTTCCACCCCGGGAGCTGGGGAAGCTCCAGCTTCACCTCCAGCTTTCCGGCGGCGGGTGCGGCCGGCGGGGGCGGGGGAGGCGGCGCGGGCCGGTCGCCGCGGCAGCCGGCCAGCGCCATGGCGGCCGCGAGCGCCACCCAGCGTCTCCGCGTCTCTGCGTCTCTGCGCGAGACGCGTTTACGAGGCTCGATTCGCACGTTGAATCTACGGATTCGGATAAAGTACCTAGCCCCGGTTTTGCGTCCGCCGCGCGCGGACCTGTATCTTGTCGCCCCTCGCGCGCCCGCGACAGGGCGCGCCGCACCCTTCCCGCATTCGGCCGCATGTCCGACGACCCGAGCGAGGCCCCCCGGGGCGCGGAGAACCCGACGCTGAACCGCGCCGCGCGGATGGGCGCCGCGACCGAGGACGAGCAGCTCCTCCAGTCGCCCGCCGCCGCGCCCGCGACGGTCGACTTCACCAGCTCCGACCCGTGGCGGGTGTTCCGCATCATGGGCGAGTTCGTGGAGGGGTTCGACGCGCTCGCGCGGATCGGCCCGGCGGTGACCATCTTCGGCTCGGCCCGGGTGCGGCCGGACGACCCGCAGTACCAGGCGGCGTGCGAGACGGCGCGGCTGCTGGGCCGGGCGGGGTTCAGCATCATCACCGGCGGCGGGCCGGGGATCATGGAGGCGGCCAACCGCGGGGCGCGCGAGGCGGGGGTGCTCTCGGTGGGGTGCAACATCGAGCTCCCCTTCGAGCAGGCGGTGAACCCGTACGTCGACCTGGCCATCAACTTCCGCTACTTCTTCGTGCGGAAGACGATGTTCGTGAAGTACGCCGAGGCGTTCGTGATCTTCCCCGGCGGTTTCGGCACCCTCGACGAGCTGCTGGAGGCGCTCACGCTCATCCAGACGGGGAAGGTCCGCGACTTCCCGGTGGTCCTCTTCGGCACCGCCTACTGGCGCGGCTTCCTGGAGTGGATCCGCGGCGTGCTGATGGAGGAGGGGAAGATCTCGCCTGAAGACGTCGACCTGATGACGGTGACGGACGATCCGGCCGAGGTGGTGCGCATGGTCCTCGAGGCCAGCGGGAGCGTGCTGGACGGCGCCCAGCGTCCGCACATCCCCCGCAACCCGCAGGTCCACGGCTCCTACCGTCCGCCTCCCAGGACGCCGGCGGAAGCGGCTCCGGCCGCGACCGACCCGGAGTCCCCGGCCGAGTCGCACAAGGCGGACGCGCAGTAGCGCCCGGCCCGGTGGGGGCGGGCGGATGAATCCGCGGCAACCACTGCCCGAAGTCCGCCTGCGCGGACTCGCGGCCGCGGTCAGGTCGCGCGTAACAGGGTTTGGTCCGGTCCGAGACCGCGAATCCGATGGTTCGCGCGGTGGTGCTGCGGTCCGGAGTCCGCGAAGGCGGACTTTGGGCCGTCGTAGCCCCGGGTTTCCAACCCGGGGTGATGGGCGGCGGGCGAGAGGTGCCGGGACCGCGACGGTGACGGCGTGACGCGCATCCAGAACACCGAGGATTCCAGCCGATGGCGCAGAGCAAGTACCTGAGCGGGAAGCGGATCGATCCCAGGCGCATCGGCGCCGGCCTTTCGGTGACCGACCTGGTCGATGGGACCTTCCAGGCCTACAACGCCGCGCGGCTCCGCGAGGCGTGCCATCTCCTGACCAGGAAGATGCTGGAGGAGGACGTCACCGTGGGGCTCACGATGACGGGGGCGCTCACGCCGGCGGGGCTGGGGATGAGCGCCGTGATCCCGCTGATCGAGGCCGGGTTCGTCGACTGGATCATCTCCACCGGCGCCAACCTGTACCACGACGCGCACTTCGGGATCGGGCTGGAGCTGCGGCAGGGGTCGGCGCAGATCAGCGACACGGTGCTGCGCGAGGAAGAGGTCGTGCGCATCTACGACATCTTCTTCGACTACTCGGTGCTCCTCGACACCGACGCCTTCTTCCGCCAGGTGATCGCCAGCCCCGAGTTCCAGCGGCCGATGAGCACCGCCGAGTTCCACTGGCTCTGCGGCAAGTACGTCGCCGCGCGCGAGGCGGAGCTGGGGCACGGGCGCAAGTCGCTGCTGGCCGCGGCGTGGGAGTACGGCGTGCCGGTCTACACCTCGTCGCCCGGCGACTCGTCGATCGGGATGAACGTGGCGGCCAAGGCGCTGCAGGGGAACCGGCTGATGTTCGACGTGAACGCCGACGTCAACGAGACCGCCGCCATCGTGCTCGACGCCAAGCGCGGGGGCGGGAAGAGCGCCATCTGGATCCTGGGCGGCGGGAGCCCCAAGAACTTCGCGCTGCAGACGGAGCCGCAGATCCAGGAGGTGATGGGGATCGACGAGCGCGGCCACGACTACTTCCTGCAGGTGACCGACGCCCGCCCCGACACCGGCGGCCTCTCCGGCGCCACCCCCGCCGAGGCGGTGAGCTGGGGGAAGATCGACCCCGACAAGCTCCCCGACGCGGTGGTGTGCTACCTGGACTCCACCGTGGCGCTCCCCATCCTCACCGCCTACGCCTTCGACAACCACGCGCCGCGCACTCCGAAGCGCCTCTACGACCGCCGCGACGAGATGATGCAGCGCATCCGCGACGAGTACGAGAAGTCCGAGCGCAACGAGAGCACGCAGGAGGCCGCCCGCGAGCACGCCGTGCACGAAGGCGGCATGCTGGAGCGCGACCGATAGCACGCCTATGACACGGGTTGCCGAGCTGCTCCGGTCGCTAGAGGGCCGGGAGGGGACCAACAGGCCTGCGAGGTAGGCGTGGAGGTGCGCGCCATATCCTCGACCCACAGCAACACATGCGATGAGAGTGGATCATGGATCACCGGTATCTGGTAGATGCGAGACGATATTCCGACTCAACGATCGGCTTGCTGCGCAATGTGCCTCAGCAACGACCTGATCCGATCGCACAACGGGATGCCGTAAGTAACCTTGGTGTCATCCAGTCGCGCTTGGAACATCTCGATCCGGCTCTTCGCGATTTACTCGCTGAACCACTTCAGGAGGCGCTTGCTGCCGCACAGGCGGGACAACTCGGACTAACGCTGGCCTACATGGAGAGCGTGCAGAAGGTACTCAAGGCTGCGGAGGATGCTTCTGCAGCTTCCAGTTGACGATTCGAAACTTCCGAAGCATTCGGCTGGGGTCGTGATGCGACTCCTTCGAACACTTGCGACGGAGGCCGCCCGCGACCACGCCGCCCACAGCGGCCACATGCTCGAGCGCGACCGGTAGATCCAGGCAACGGGCGTCATGGAAAACGACGAGCGAGTGGTGCGCCTCCTCGAAGAGAGCCGCGACCTGCACCGGGAGCTGCTGGAGAATTCCCGGGCTGCACGGGCGGAGATGACGGAACGGTTCCGCGACTCCGCAGAGCAGCAGGAGCAGCGGCTGCGCGAACAGCGCGAGGAGATCGACCGCCGCAACGAGGAGGCCAGGCGCGACTCCGACGCGCTGCGTGAGCAGGTCCTCCGCCAGATGGCCCGCGTAGAGGAGGAGTACGCGGCGGCGCAGGCGGCCCATCGCCGCCGCGAGCGGACGCTGCGGATGTGGATCTTCCTGCTCATCACGGTCAACATCCTCCAGTGGCTGCTGTAAGCCTGTCTACGAACAGGTCTCACCCAGCCCCAGAGACACGGAGGACCAGAGAGCCTGCGGCGCGCTCCTCTGGTCCTCTGTGTCTCTGCGTGAGTCGATCTTTTCCCTGATCTGGACTGTCCAGTTGACCCTGTCGCTGTATATTGTTGCTGCCTTTGAACAGGAGCGCAGATGAGCATCAGCGACACCTCCCCTGAAGCTGCCAGGGTCCAGCTCGAGATTCTCCGGAAGATGACGGGTGAGCAGCGGATGCAGATTGCCTTCAAGCTGACCGATTTCATGCGTCGGGCGGCCCTCTCGCGCATCCGGTCCGAACATCCCGAGTGGACGGAGTGGCAGGTGAAGCGCGAGTTGCTCCGCATCGCCTTTCATCCTGAACCCCTCCCGCCAGGACTCCCGTGACCGACGCCTCTGGAAACACAGCCTGTGTCGTTGGAGTCCGCGAAGGCGGATGGTGTGCCGTTGTAGCAGCGACTTGAGTCGCATATTTCGCGTGATTTGCTCACGCATCAACAATTTCGTCCTCCGCTGACTGACCTCTTCCACATGAGCGACGGACTGCGGCAGTGGCTCCGCGACCCGGAGCGGTGGCTCCAGTTCCTCACCATTGTCGGGGGGCTGACGGCGTTCGCCATCGGGCTGCGCGAGTACCGGCAGGAACAGCGGTGGAAGCGGCTCGAGTACTTCACCCAACTCCTGCAGTCGCTCGAGAGCGAGCCGGCGGTGCGCACCGCACTCGACCTGCTGGAGTACAACCAGCCGAGGATCTGCACGCGTGACGAGAGCCCCGGCGCCGGGCGCTGCTTCGTGGCCAGCGACAGCCTGGTGCTGGCCGCTCTCGACGGCTCGATGCGCAACCGCGTGCTCACCCCGGACGAGCACCAGGTGATCTACTCGCTCGACCGGCTGCTGACCGCGCTCGACCGGCTCGACTACCTGCAGACCGAGGGCTTCGTCGCCGAGGAGGCGCGCCACCCCACCGTCGCCTACTGGATCTCGCTCGTGGGCGACCGCCGCAACCGCTTGAAGCCGGCCTCGGTCCGCGCGAAGCTCTGCGAATACGTAAGCTTCTTCGAGTACAAGGGCGCGCTGCGCCTGGTGGCCCGCTACACCCCGGCGCGCGACCGCGTCCCCGAGTGCTCCGTCCCCACCGCTCGTCCCTGAACCATCCGATGGACTTCCCCCGTCTCTCCACCTTTCTCGCCGACCTCGCGGCGAACAACGAGAAGGCCTGGTTCGAGGCGAACCGGGCCGAATACCAGGCGCTGCGCGACGACTTCCATGCCTTCGTGGGCGGGGTGATCGCCGACGTCGCGCGGTGGGACGAGACGGTGCGCTGGGTGGACCCGAAGGACTGCGTGTACCGCATCTACCGCGACGTGCGCTTCAGCCCCGACAAGACGCCGTACAAGACCACCTTCAGCGCGGTGATCAGCGAGCGCGGCCGCCATGAGGGGCACGGGCCCAGCTACTACTTCCAGGTGGACCAGCACGGCGCGCTGATGGCCGGCGGCGGCGTGTGGATGCCGGACCGGGACCGCCTGGCGCTCATCCGCGAGCACATCGCCGAGCACCCCGAGCGGCTGCGGAAGGTGCTGCGGGCGCGCGCCCTGGCATCCGCCTTCCCCACCGGCCTGTGGGACGGGCACAAGCTCCAGCGCCCGCCGGGCGGCTACGCGGCCGACGCGCCGCTGATCGAGCACATCAAGCTGAAGAGCTTCCTGGTGGAGCGCGAGCGCGACGTGAGCCGCGACGGCGAGGGCGTGCGCGAGTGGATCGGGGAAACTTTCCGCGCCATGCACCCGTTCATCCTCTGGCTGCGCGACGCCGTCGCCGGCATCGACGCCATCCCCTGACGCGCTTCGGACGCCTGGTCGCGACATTCCGCGGGTACCACAGGTGTCATCCTGAGGCCCGACCACACGGGTTCTGGCGTCAACGCTGCAGACGGCAGGGCCGTAGGGATCCGGCCGAGGAATGCGCAGGAGCCCGCCGCGGAAGCCCGCACGCTCGACGCGTCCACGCCGGCGCTCGTCGATGCCCTGGCTTTCCTGCGTGGCATCGACGAGTGAACGTGAGGCCGTGGCTTCCGCGCGAGCTTCCGCAGCCGGCTCCGGCGTGGCCGCAATCAGATCCTCACGGCCCTGCCGCCATCGGAGTGAACGCTGATTCCATGTGGCCGGGCCTCAGGATGACACCCAGGGGTGTCTGAAGAAGGGGTTCAGCAACACCCTTTCAGTATGTCCGCGAAGGCGGACAGCGTGAGGTTGTAGCGGCGGCTTCAGCCGCAACGTCGCAACAGGACCAACGATACACACCTCAGCGCCGCTGCAGGCGGGGATCCTTCCAGTTCCACCAGAGGAGCTTCTCCGGGTCGTGCTCGGGCTCGCTGGCGAAGTAGACGGCGCAGCGCAGCACGTACAGCATGCAGCGGTCGATGCGCACCCCCTGGATCTCGCACATCCGCTCGTAGAGCGCCCCCGGGTCGCGGCCGCGGAGGTCGTCGACCGAGCGCAGCCCCAGCCCCCAGAGGTCCTCGGCGATGGAGCGGCCCACGCCGGGGATGCGGCGGAAGTCGCGCAGGGCGGCCCGTTTCGCGTCATCCATCGCACCCTCAGATTCCAGTCCAACCATTTCGTCTCTCCGGGGCATCTGAACGGATGAGCCGACGGGTTGAAACCCGGACGCCGACCCGGCCGTAGAACAGGATGCGGAAGCGGTGCGGACCCCCTCACGGAATCCTAATCCGCTCCCCGCAACAAGCGACATCGACGGTCGGTACAGTACACGCGAGTCCGACGGATCGAGAATGCCGACGCGACCCCCACCTTCGCTTCATGCGTCCTCCGGGTGGGCACGGCTGAGACCGGGCAGGGCTTTGCGGGAAGCAGGGTGAGAGCGCATGGGTGCGAGGCCCGTCCGGCGGAATGCCGGACGGGCCTCGTCCCGTTCAGGCCACAGCGGGGGCGGCGGCGCGCGGAACCGGCGCCGGCTCGTCCTCCGGAACCTCGGGGATGTCCGAGGGCGCCTCGCGCCGCAGGAGCAGCCACCCCACCAGCGCCGCGCACACCGACGCGGCGAAGATCCCCACCTTCGCCTCCGTGACCCGCAGGGCGTCGTCGAAGGCCAGCCCGGTGACGAAGAGCGACATGGTGAAGCCGATCCCCCCCAGCCAGCTCACCCCGTGCAGCGCCCGCCACCGGCATCCCCCGGGGAGCGCGGCCAGCCGGAGCTTCGTCGCCAGCCAGGCGAAGAGGGTGATCCCCAGCGGCTTGCCGAGCAGCAGGCCGAGGAGCACGCCCAGCGTCACCCGGCTGGCGAAGGCCGCCGTCAGCTCGCCCCCCAGCTCCACCCCCGCGTTGGCGAAGGCGAAGAGGGGAATGATCACGAAGCTCACCCACGGCTGCAGCCCGTGCTCGATCCACTGCAGCGGCGCCTGGGCCGCCTCGGCGGTGTTCTCCAGCTCGATGATGGCGGCCTGCTGCCCGCGGTTGGTGAGGATGTTCTCCCCGTCCGGCCCCGCGGCGTCGAAGGCGTCGAGGATGCGGCGGCCGCGCTCGGAGAACTCGCCGGTGTCGATGCGGGTGCGCGCGGGGATGGTCATCGCCACCAGCACCCCGGCCACCGTCGCGTGCACGCCGCTCTTCAGGAAGCAGAGCCAGGTCGCCAGCCCCAGCAGGATGTAGAGGTACGGCCGGCGCGCTCCCAGCCGGTTGAACACCCCCAGCGCCACGATCAGCCCCAGCCCCGCCAGCAGCAGCTCCAGGTGGATGGCGGCCGTGTAGAAGAGCGCAATCACCATCACCGCGCCGATGTCGTCGGCGATGGCGAGGGCGGTGAGGAAGACCTTGAGCGGCGCGGGAACGCGGTTGCCGATCAGCGCCAGCACCCCGATGGCGAAGGCGATGTCGGTCGCCATGGGGATCCCCCAGCCGCGCGCGCCGGCAGTCCCGGCGTTCAGCGCCGTGAAGATCAGCGCCGGCACCACCATCCCCCCCAGCGCCCCGGCGATGGGGAGCGCCGCCCGCCGCGCCGAGGCCAGCTCGCCCACCAGCACCTCGCGCTTGATCTCCAGCCCCACCAGGAAGAAGAACACGGCCATCAGGCCGTCGTTGATCCAGTGGTGGAGCGAGTATTCCAGCGTGTACGCGCCCAGGCGGACGGAGAGGACCGTCTCCCAGAGCGCGTGGTAGCCGTGCGCCCAGGGCGAGTTGGCCGCGATCAGCGCCGCGAGGGTGGAGACGATCAGCACCACGCCCCCCGCCGACTCGGTGCGCATGAAGCGCCCGAAGGGCGAGAGCAGCCGTTCGATCGGCGAGGGGGGCGGGGGAGGAACGATGCGGGCCGGGGTGGTCATGCCGCGAAGGTAATCGAATCGTAAGTCTCACGCGAATCCAGAGTTGATGCTGGATTGGCGCTGCTGCGAAGACGGCGGTCCCGCGCCCGGTGCGCGGGACCGCCGCTCGCCGCGGGGCGGGTCAGGAGGAGTGGTCGTGGATGATGCGCCACCCCTCGGGCGTGCGCATCCAGGTGAGGGAGAAGTCGCCGTGCCGCGTCTCCTGCCCCGTGTTCTTGTCCATCACCGCCCACTTCCCGAGCACCAGGGCGTAGTCGCGCCCCAGCGGGCGCACCTCGATGCCGCGGTAGGCCAGGTTCACCGTGGGCGCGCCGGTGCGGAACCAGCTCCCCCGGTAGAACTCGCGGATCGCGTCGAAGCCGCGCACCACGTCGTTCCCCATGAAGGTGACGTTGGGCCCGTGCAGGTAGGGACGGAGGAAGCCCTCCAGGTCGCCCCGGTTCCAGGCCACCGTGCTCTCCCGCAGGATCGCCTCGATCTGCCGCGGGTCCGCGGCGCCGGCCGGTGCGGCCGCGGGCCGGGCCGTGGCGCACGCGGCGATCGAGAGCGTGAGGAGGAGCGGAGCGAAGCGGAGCATGGCTGTGTCTCCGGGGTGCGAGGATTTGCCCGAAGATAGCCGCCACACAAAAGAAAGAAAGCATCTCACAGAGGCACGGAGGCCACGGAGGAAGTATCCCCCGTGGCCTCCGTGGCTCTGCGAGAACCTGCGGTTTGACTCAGCCCGGACCGGGAACGCCCGCCGGGTCCTGCTGCGGCTGCGGGTCCTGCTGCTGCGGCTGCGGGGTGCGCAGGCGCGGCGCGCTGCCGAAGTTGTAGCTGTAGCTCAGGTACACCGCCCGCGAGTTGAAGCGGCGCAGCGCGGTCTGCGTGAGCCCCGGGTTGGTGGTCTCCATCCGGAAGCGCATCGCGTCGAACGGGTCCATCACCCGCAGGCTGAGCGACGAGTGCTCCGAGAGCTTCTGGCGGACGGCCACGTTCGCCATCTGCATGGCCCCCATCCGCCCCTGCTCCATCTTCTGCGGCGCGCGGTAGAACTGGAACCACTGCACGTCGGTCGAGGGGCTGAGCTTGAAGTTCAGGCTCCCCCGCGCCGACCAGCTCATGGCGCTGCTCCCCAGCCCCGTCTGCACGTTGCTCCCGTCCGTCACCATGCGGTAGGCGGTCACTCCCACGAAGCCCGAGAGCTTGCCCAGGCGCAGCTGGCCGTTGGCGTCGGTGCCGTAGCTGTTGGCCGTGGTGAGGTTGGCCAGCGTCATGGTGGTCACCCCTTCCGCGTCGACCTCCTGGTAGCGCCGCACCGCGTTCACCGTGTGCCGGTAGAAGGGCGTGAGCGTCAGGGAGCCGAAGGGCACCGAGCGCTGGTACGAGAGCTCGTACGAGTGCGTGTACTCGGGCTCCAGCTCGGGGTTGCCCACGAAGCGGCTGTAGCGGTCCTGCGAGAAGGGGAACGGGTTCAGGAACTGCGCCTGCGGCCGCTGGATGCGCTTGCTGTAGCTGAAGCGCAGCTGGTCCTTCTGCGACGGCTGCCAGGTGGCCGCCGCGCTGGGGAAGAGGCTGGTGTAGTCGTTGTCGAACGCCTGGGCCGCGTCGGCCAGGCGGAAGGTGGTGGCGGCGTGCTCCAGCCGCAGGCCGCCCTGCAGCGAGAGCGGGCCGAAGGCGCGGGTGACCAGGCCGTAGCCGGCGTGCACGTTCTCGTCGTAGGTGAAGTCGTTCACCAGCCGCAGCGACAGGTCCGGCACCCCGCCGAAGAGCGAGTCCAGGGTGAAGTCGTTCGAGAGCCGGCGGAAGGTGCCCTTGTAGCCGGTCTCCAGCCTGGTGGCGCCGAGCTGGCGGGTGTAGTCCACCTGCGCGTTGAGCTGGCGGGTCACGTTGTCCAGGTCGGTGCGCGAGTCGCCGCGCAGCGACGGCGGCGGGTTGGGGCCGGGGACGGTGGTGAACTGGTTCCCCTGCTCGTCGCGCGAGCGGTTGAAGCGCAGCTCGGCCGAGAGCTCGTTGCGCTGCGGCTGCACGGTGCGCTTGAAGGAGAGCGAGTAGTCGGTGCTGAGCCCCGACATGTTCACCGCGGTGGCCTCGCCGTAGGTGCCGGTGACCACGCGCGCGGCGTCCATCAGCGTGTAGCCGTTGGAGCCGTCCACGTCGGCCGCGCGGCGGTTCAGCATGAACGACGAGGAGAGCACGTTGCGCGCGCCCAGCTTCAGCTCGCCGGTGGCGTTCACCGTGTGCGAGGTGTTGGCGAAGTCGTTCGCGCTGATCTGCTCGAGCAGGGTCTGCGGCGCGCCGTCGAAGTGCTGGTCGCGGAAGATGTTCCCGCTGCCGTTGCGCGCGTCGCGGTTGAAGCCGTAGCTGCCGAAGAGGGTGAGCGGGCCGCTCTGGTGCCCCAGGTTCCCCGATGCGCTGTACTTGCCGCCGGTGCCGGTGCCCACGGTGAGCCCGCCGCTGGTGCCCAGGTCGGCGTTCTGCTTCAGCACGATGTTCAGGATGCCGCCCATGCCGTCGGGGTCGTACTTGGCCGAGGGGTTGGGCACCACCTCCACCCGGTCCACCAGGTTGGCGGGGAGCTGCTTGATGAAGTTGGTGAGCGCGTCGCCGGTGAGCGGCGCGGGGCGGCCGTTGATCTGGATGGCCACGTTCTGGTTGCCGCGCAGGCTCACCTTGCCGTCGCCGTCCACGTCCACGCCGGGGACGTTGCGCAGCACGTCGGTGGCGTTGCCGCCGGTGACCGCGGGCATGTTGCGGGTGCTCACCACCGTGCGGTCGGGCGCGGTGGTGACCTCGGCGCGCTCGGTGGTGGCGGTGATCCCCTGCAGCGCCACGGCGCCCGCGGCGAGCCGCACCACGCCCACGTCGGCGCTCTGCGCGGCGGGGGTGACGGCGACGGGGCTCACGGTGCCGGTGGTGTAGCCCAGCCGGCTCACGCGCAGGTAGTAGGCGCCGGGACGCAGCCCCTCCACGCGGAAGGAGCCGTCGGCGCGGGTGACGGCGCCGGTGACCAGGGCCGAGTCGCGCGCGCTGCGCACGGCGATGCTGGCGCCCACCAGCGGCTGCCCGCTCGCCGCGTCGCGCACGATGCCGCGGATCTCGCCGCCGGCCTGCTGGGCGGCGCCGGCCATGGCGCCGGGAGGGCCCTGCGGGCGCGCGCCGGCGGGCGGGGCGGTCTGGGCCGACGCGGCGGTGCTGCCCGCGACGGCGAGAACGGCGAGGAGGATCCCACCGATACGGTTCATGGGGTGCTCTCGATCTTCCGAAGTAAGGAGGGGCCCGGCGTGGGGCCGGACCCTTTGGTTTCGTCGGGCGTCCGGCACGTGTTCGGATGCCGGTGGCGCGCCGGAGGTTGCAACCCGCCGGGCCGGGCGGAGTTTCCCGCCGCGGCCCCATTCTCCGCGTTTTTGACGCGGATGCCATCCTGGGCGCGGTGAGCGGCGGGATGCGCGGGACGAACGGTCGAAAACGCTGCTCCGGCCGTCGCGACCACGGGGCCGCGGCGGCCGGAGCGGGATGGTGCTAGAAAGATAACACCTCTGGACGCGGAGACAAGCCGCTGTTGGACAAAGGCTTATGGCATGGGAGCCCTTATCTGTTCCCCGGGCTCACCGCGTGGATCGAATCCCGGAAAAGCATCTCACGCGGAGACGCGGAGTCGCGGAGAGCTATCGCGTCGCCTTGGTGCTGGGCGTCATGTCGCGGGTGTAGACCATTCCGTCGAGCACGCGGGTCCAGTCGCCGGTGAGGTCGAGGTAGCCGAAGGGGCGGGCGTAGACGTCCTTCAGCCAGTCGCCGCCGGCGGGACGGGAGCGGAAGTCGACGAAGGCGTTCACCAGCCCCGCCTCCTGGAAGCGTGCCTCCAGCGAGCCCGGGCGCGCGGGATCCAGTTCCCCGGCGGGAAGACCGATGCGCGCGGCCGTGCCCGTGCCGGCGGTGAAGCCGATCGCGTACATCTCCGTCCCGAGCGTCCTGTACGCCTCGCCGCCCATGTGCACGTCCCAGACGGCATAGAGCTGCTGCCCGGCGGGCGTCCGCAGCTGCAGCACGTCGCGCGCGATGTGCGAGCTCGCGGCCCAGACGATGATCTTCTTCCCCGGGTACCCGACGTTGGCCAGCCAGACCAGGTTCCGCGCCATCTGGGCATCGCGCACGCTGTCGTCCTGGCCGTTGACCTTCCCCGGCTGCATGGCCCACTGCATCTGCGCGAACGAGGCGAGGCTCGCCAGCGCCTGTGTCCAGAAGCGCGCGTCGGGATCCGTCTCCGCCTTCGCCGCGGCGTCGGCGCGCAGCGCGGCGAGGAGGCGGAGGAGGCGCTCCTGCTCCATGGGGAACGGCTTGGTCTCGAAGTCACCGGTCTGGGCCAGGTGCTGGAGGGTGGCCGCGGCCGCGGCCCACTCCGGGTCGTCGGGCACCGGCGAGCCGATGCGCCGCGCGAAGCGCTCCATCAGCAGGTGCAGCGAGTCGCGCGCGAGGGAGCCGGATTCCTGGTTGTCGAAGCCGGCCAGCTCCAGCGGGTGCGCCGTCCCCACCGTCTCCTGCACGTAGTCCAGCGTGGGCAGCACCTGCTCGCTCCGGGTCCAGATCGAGAAGATCCCGCGGCGGCTGGCGGGGAGCGCCGCCTCGCCCGCCTGCACGTGCTCCCACGCCCGGTGCACGCCCCAGAGCCCGCTCTCCCACGCCAGCACGTCGAACCCCATCTCCTGGTGCAGGAAGGCGATCAGCCGCGCCTTGGCCAGGAAGGTGGTGCCGTCGCCGTGCGACTGCTCGCCCAGCAGCACCACCCGCGCGCTTCCGATCGCGGCCTTGAGCGGCTGCAGGTCACTGAAGTCGCGGTCGGCCACGTCGAGCGAGCGGATGGGGTGCGCGTTCGCCTGCAGCCAGAGCGCCGCAGCCGACGTCCCCTCCTTGGGCGGAGCGGGCGAATCGGGAGTGGCCTTCGGGGCCGCGGGCGAGTCGCCGCAGGCCGGGAGGAGCAGGAGGAGCGCGAGGGCCGCGAGGCGGCGGAGCGTGGCGGGGATCGGCATCGCTCGAGGTGCGGCAGGGTGTCCGGTGGGAAAAGGCGGCGAGACAGAACGACTGAAGCCTCGCCCGCATGACGATTCCGGCAACCGCGTGGCCTCTCGCAGAGGCATGGAGGCACCGGAAGCTTGCGCGGGGGCGGCGCCCCGCGAGATTCAGCGGCGAAGCGCTCTTCCTCCACCTCCCCGCCCGCTGACATGGACCCGCGCTCCACTCCCGAGATCGAGGCGCTGCGCGAGACCGCGCGCGCCATCGTCGACGAGACGCTGATCCCCGCCGAGCGCGAGATCCTGCGCACCGGCACCGTCCCCGACGAGGGGGTGCGGCGGCTGAAGGAGGCCGGGCTCTACGGCATCACCATCCCCACCGAGTACGGCGGCCTCGGCCACCACACCTTCGCCCAGGTGCTGGTGCACGAGGAGCTGGCGCGGGCGCACCACGGCTTTCTGGCCGCGCTCACGCTCTCCAACGGCATCGGCGTGTCGGCGCTGATGACGGCGGGCTCCGAGGAGCTCAAGCGCCGCTGCGTCCCGGCGATCGCGCGCGGCGAGCTGACCACCGCCTTCGCGCTCACCGAGCCGGAAGCGGGGTCGGACGCGGGGCGCATCGCCACGCGCGCCGTGCGGCAGGGCGACGAGTGGGTGATCGACGGCGTGAAGCACTACATCACCAACGGTGTGAGCGCGGAGCTGGTGACGGTGGTGGCGGTCACGGACCCGGAGAAGGGGACGCGCGGCGGCGTCACCGCCTTCCTGGTCGACCGCCGCGAGATGCCGGGCGTCGTTGTCGAGGAGGTGCAGCGGACGATGGGGACCGCGCCCTACGCGCAGGCGCGGCTGCGCTTCGACGGCGTGCGCGTGCCCGCGTCGCACGTGCTGGGGGCGGAGGGGCAGGGGTTCCGGCTGGCGATGGCGGCGCTGGACCACGGGCGCATCGCCGTGGCGGCGGGGGCGCTGGGGCCGATGGCGCGGCTGATCGGCCTGATGGCGGAGCGCGCGAAGAGCCGGGAGCAGTTCGGCGGCCCCATCGCCCAGTTCCAGGGGGTGCAGTGGATGCTCGCCGACAGCGAGACCGACCGCTACGCCGCCCGCCAGGTGACCTACGACGCGGCATGGCGGCTGGACCAGGGCGAGCGCGTAACCCGCGAGGCGGCGATGGCCAAGCTCTTCGCCACCGAGGCGGTGGGGCGAGTGGCCGACCGCGCGGTGCAGCTCTTCGGCGGGCAGGGGGTGATGGAGGAGGGCCCCGTGCAGCACATCTACCGCGACGTGCGGGTGATGCGCATCTACGAGGGCACCAGCGAGATCCAGCGCCTGGTGATCGCGCGCGAGCTGCTGAAAGGGTAGAAAACAGGTTCTTCGTCGATTGGGTTGCAGCCTGTCTCTCACACTCGCACCGGTCCCGTCGACGAGTGATACCAGATCCGGGGATAGCGTTGGCGCATCTCACCGACTCACGTGCTGACGCGGTTATAGATCGGTAGTGACTCTATTTACCAGTGATGAATTGCAGAGTAGATTCTCGTGCGGGTTTGCTGATGCTTCACCCGCACGGGAGAAAGCAATGGCGCGTAAACGGACGAAGCAGAGCGAGCCGTGTCCGCACTGTGGGGGCACGT
>JBJMPM010000260.1:0-3921 GCA_045803205.1 Longimicrobiaceae bacterium | reverse complement strand
AAGACGCGGAAGCGCAGAGAACCGCCGAGTCTCTCTGCGCCTCCGCGTCTCTGTGTGAGATAGTTCGGTCAGCTCGACTCGCCGCCGAGCCGGTCGAGCAGATCGTTCAGCCGCCGCTGCTTCTCCTGCAGCGCCTCGCGGAACTCGAAGTTCTCGGTGTGCACGATCTCGTCGTGCAGCTCGTTCAGGTAGGAGCGGATCACGTCGCGGAGGATCGCGGCGTCTTCCTGCGTCAGGTCCAGGTTCATGTCGTCGTTTCCCGATGTCTGTTCAGATGTGGATCGCGCGGCCGCCGGCCGCGAGCGCCGCCTCCTTCACCGCCTCGGGGAGCGTGGGGTGCGCATGAACCGTGCGACCGATGTCCTCCGCCGAGCCCTGGAACTCGATGGCCAGCGCCGCCTCGGCGATCATGTCCGACGCGCGCGGCCCCAGGATGTGCAGCCCCAGCAACCGGTCGCTCTTCGCGTCGGCGATCACCTTCACGAAGCCGTCCGGCTCGGCCATCGCCTTCGCCCGGCCGTTGGCGGAGAAGGGGAACTTGCCGACGCGAATCTCGCGCCCTGCGGCCTTCGCCTCCTCCTCCGTCATCCCCACCGACGCGATCTCGGGCCAGGTATAGACGACGTTCGCCACCGCGTCGTAGTTCACGTGCCCGTGCTTCCCGGCGGCGAGCTCGACCGCGGCCACGCCCTCCTCCTCCGCCTTGTGCGCCAGCATCCGCCCGCCGATGGCGTCGCCGATCGCCCAGACGTTCCCGACGCCGGTGTGGAAGCGCTCGTCCACCTGGATCACGCCGCGCTCCAGCCGCACGCCCGCCTCCTCGATCCCCATCCCCTCGGTGTACGCGCGCCGTCCGACGGCCACCAGCAGGTAGTCGCACTCGATCGGCTCCGCACCCTCGACGGAGACGAGCACCTTGTCGCCCTTCCGCTCGGCGCCGGTCACGCGCTGCCCGGTGCGGATGTCGAATCCCTGCTTGCGGAAGATGCGGTCCGCCGTCTTCACCACCTCGCCGTCCATCCCGGGGAGGATGGTGGGCATCGCCTCGAGCACCGTCACCTTCGCGCCCAGCCGGAGCCAGACGCTGCCGAGCTCCAGCCCGATCACGCCGCCGCCGACCACCACCAGGTGCCCCGGCACCTGCGGGATGGAGAGCGCGCCGGTGGAGTCGATGATGCGCTCGTGGTCGAACTTCAGGAAGGGGAGCTCGACCGGGACGGAGCCCGGCGCCAGGACGACGTGCTTCGCGCGCACCGCCGTCGTGGTCCCGTCCTCCGCCGTCACCTCCAGCGTCTCCGGCGAGGTGAGCCGCCCGAAGCCGCGCAGCCACTCGATCTTGTTCTTGCGGAAGAGGAAGGCGACGCCGTCGGTGAGCCCCTTCACCACCGCGTCCTTGCGCTGGTGCATGGCGGCCACGTCGATCTCCGGCGCGGGCACCCTGATCCCGTGCAGCGCGGCCTTGTGCCGGATCTGCTCGAAGAGCTCCGAGCTGTCCAGCAGCGCCTTGCTGGGGATGCACCCGATGCGCACGCAGGTCCCGCCGAGCGCCCCCTCCTTCTCGATGCACGCGGTCTTGAACCCGAGCTGCGCCGCGCGGATCGCCGCCACGTACCCGCCCGGGCCCCCGCCCAGCACCACCAGGTCGAACGTCTTCTCTTCAGCCATCTATTTGTAAATCCTCAGTCTTTGGTCTTGAGATCCGCCGGCCGATTCGTCTCGAGCAACTGCTCGTAGACATCGTCCTCCTCGTTGTCCCAGATCGCCTTCATCGAGACGCTGGAGACCGCAAGCCAGAACTGCCGCTCCTCGTCTTCCTCGCTCAGCCGAGGGGTTTTCTCAACCATCGACCAGCATGGAGAGCGGGTCTTCGAGCTGGTTCTTGACGGTGACGAGGAAGCGCACGGCCTCGCTGCCGTCGACGATGCGGTGGTCGTAGGTCAGGGCCACGAACATCATCGGGCGGATGGTGATCTGCCCGTCCACCACCACGGGGCGCTCGACGATGTTGTGCATCCCCAGGATCCCCACCTGCGGGGGATTGAGGATGGGCGTCGAGAGCATCGACCCGAAGATGCCGCCGTTGGTGATGGTGAAGGTGCCGCCCTGCAGCTCCGCGAGCGTCAGCTTCCCGTCGCGCGCCTTCTTCCCCAGCTCGCCGATCTCCCGCTCCAGCTCCGCGAAGCTCTTTCGGTCGGCGTCGCGGACGACGGGGACGACCAGCCCCTCCTCCGCCCCCACCGCGATGCCGATGTCGTAGTAGTGCTTGAGGACGATCTCGTCGCCCTGGATCTCGGCGTTCACGCGCGGGAACGCCTTCAGCGCGCCGATCACCGCCCTGGTGAAGAACGACATGAAGCCGAGCTTCACCCCGTGCTTCTTCACGAACTCGTCCTGCCGCCGCTTGCGCAGCTCCATCACCGTGTGCAGGTCGATCTCGTTGAAGGTCGTCAGGCTCGCCGTGGTGTGCTGCGCCTCCAGCAGCCGCTTGGCGATCGTCTGCCGCCGGCGCGACATCCGCTCGCGCGTCTCCCCCCGCTCGCCCGCGGGGGCGGAGGGCGCCGTCGGCTTAGCGGCAGGCGCGGCAGCGGGCGCCGCCGGAGCAGCCGGTGCGGCAGGGCCCGGCGTCGCCGCGGGCGCAGCGGCCTCCGGTGCGGGCGCACTGGCGGCGGCGCGGCCGTCCTCGATGAGCTTGAGGACGTCTTCCTTCGTCACGCGGCCGTTGGGGCCCGAGCCGCGGATCGTCGCGATGTCGAGCCCGTGCTCGGCGGCGATCGCGCGCGCGGCGGGCGACGTCGGCGCGTCGGCCGAGCCGGCCTCGGCGGTGGCAGTGGCCGTCGCGGCGGGAGCAGGTGCCGGCGTCGCGGGCGCGGCACCCTCGGCCGCGGCCTGCGCCGGGGGCTGTGCGTCGGCGGCGGGGGCGGCGCCGGCTTCCATCTCCGCCAGCAGCTCGTTCAGGCCGACGGTGTCGCCCTCCTTCTTCTTCACGCTGGAGAGGGTGCCGTCGGCGGGGGCGGCGACCTCGACGGTGATCTTGTCGGTCTCCAGCTCCACCAGCACGTCGTCCTTGCGGACGGCGTCACCCTCGTTCTTCGACCAGCGGCCCACGGTGGCCTCTACGACCGACTCTCCCAGCGGCGGAACGCGAATCTCGACCGGCATCAGGAAACCAGGGGACAGGGTACAGGGGACAGGGGACAGCAGGCGATCGGCGCCGGCCGCGGGCCCTTCCCGTCATCTCGCGATCATCCGAAGGCGACCGGACCAGAGGCAGGCGACGATGCCGTGCAGGCTGTCCCCTGTCCCCTGTCCCCTGTCCCCTTACTTCCGCTTCCCGATCAGCTCCTCGCGCTCCACCGGCTCGCCCGCCCCCGGCGCCCCCGAGAGCGTCGCGCGCACGATGCGCATCTGCTCGGCGGCGTGGCGGTGCGCGTACCCCTCGGCGGGGCTGGCGCGCTCGGCCCGGCCCTCGTAGCGCAGCGGCAGCTCGCCCAACAGCTCCCGCAGCCGCGGCTCCACGAAGCTCCACGCGCCCATGTTGCGCGGCTCCTCCTGGCACCACACCACCTCCTGCACCCCGGGGAAGCGCGCCAGCGCCGCGCGGACCTCCTCCACCGGGAAGGGATACAGCTCCTCCACGCGGGCGACGGCGACGCGGTGCACCCCCTCGACGGAGAGCCGCTCGGCGCGCTGCTCGTCGCCGGTGCCGGCGAGGTCCACGTACACCTTGCCGCTGCACAGTACCAGGCGCGTGGCCTCTTCCGGCGCGCCGCCGAAGGGCTGGTCCACCAGCACCGGGTGGAAGCCGCCCTCCGCCAGGTCCGCCAGCGTGGCGCCGGCCAGCGGGTGGCGCAGCAGGCTCTTGGGCGTCATCAGCACCAGCGGCCGCGCCTTCGGCCCCAGCAGCGCCGCCTGCCGCCGCAG
>JBJMPM010000224.1:0-14191 GCA_045803205.1 Longimicrobiaceae bacterium | reverse complement strand
AGATCGTCTCCGAGACGGCGCCTTCGCGTTTTCCCTCGCTCGCCTGAACGGAAACCATGGGACATCAACGCCGTGGCCCACGCACCGCCGGGATTCCGTATCGCAGAGGGATGTGGTTCAGCTGATCGATTCATCCTGCTTCTGTGATCAAGTGTGTCGGCGGTGGCCGTCGCGATGCGCAGCTTGAGCGAATCGCCGGATCGTCTACGACGCTGCTCGTGTCGGCCACTCAGCCGCTCTGATGGAATGTGCATCTACAGACGATGAGGTCACACGGAGCAACGGGGGGAACGGAGAACTGCTCGTGTTTCCTCCGTTTCCTCCGTTCCTGCGTGTGACATCCTTCCGTGGTCATCCTTCGGAATGCACGGTTCGTTGCCGGATTCGGTATTACCCACCGGCCCGGTTCCGCCAACGCACGAAGGCCCGGCATCGCAACTCGATGCCGGGCCTTCACTTATTCTTCAGCGCCCGCGGTAGGACTCGAACCTACGACCCCCTGATTAACAGTCAGGTGCTCTAACCGGCTGAGCTACACGGGCAAACAAGTTCGCCCCGTCTCCGGAGCGGCCCTGAAACTACCCGGAACCCCCTCGTTTGTCAACCCGCCGCGGCCCTTCCGCCGTGCCTCTCCGTGGCTCCGTGCCTCTGCGTGAGACGCTTCTTTCAGGGGAACATCCGTCGCGCGGAAGTGTCGGAAAACACAACCCCCGACATCGTCCGATCGGTCTGCGCCCGGAACGGATCGCGCCCGCTGGAGCGCCGATCCGAAACCACGGCGGCCGAAAGGGTGTAGTTTTCGTTGACCGCGGCGGCGTCCGCGGGTAGCATTCGCCCGGCGGCGCATCCGCCGCCTCCCCATCGACCCGGCGCTTTCGCGAAGCTGAACCGATGCGACCCCACCGGATCGTCGGCCCCCTCGCCCTGGCTGCGCTCGCCGCGCTGGCCGCGGGCCCGCTCGCGGCGCAGACGCTGCGCGGCTCTCGCGGCAGCGTGGAGCGGATGTACGGGCAGGCGCGCGGCCAGGACCTGACCTTCTACCGCTCCGCCCGCGGCGTGCGCAACGCCGCCCGCGAGGGCGACCTGGTGCGGCTGAGCGGCAACGACGACTACCGCGTCGCCGGCGCCAGCTACGCCTACGGCCTCCGCACCACGCGAACCTTCGTGCAGCGCCTCGCCAGCCAGTACCGCGACGCCTGCGGCGAGCGGCTGGTGGTGACCAGCGTCACGCGCCCCCGGTCGATGCGGCTGCGCAACTCCGTCACCGAGACGGTGCACCCCACCGGGATGGCGGTCGACCTCCGCAAGCCCACGCGCGGAAGCTGCCTGCGCTGGCTGCGGCGGACGCTGCTGGACGTGGAGGGCGAGGGGGTGATCGACGCCACCGAGGAGCGCCGCCCGCCGCACTTCCACGTGGCGGTGTTCCCCCGCCAGTACTCGGCCTACGTCCAGGGCCGCACCGGCGTCCGCAAGCGCGCCAGCCTCGCCTCGTCCGACGGCGCGAAGTCCGCACGGCGGCCGTCGGTGCGCGCCACCTACCGCGTGCGCCAGGGCGACTCGCTCTGGACCATCGCGCGGCGCCACGGGGTGAGCGTGACGCGGATCAAGGAGGCGAACGGCCTGCGCTCGTCGCGCCTCGCCGTCGGGCAGAAGATCGTGATCCCCGGCGACTCCTGAGAGGCGGGGATTCCGGTGCAGGGAGCGCGGAGCCGCGGGGGAGAGTTCTCCTCTGCGGCTCTCTCGTATCATGATCATATCAGATCTCGCCAAACCGATCATAACCGTGTCATCCTGAGGCACGGCCGCACGGGACCTGTCGTACCACCACCATCCGCAGTGCCGAAGGATCTGGCCGCGGCCACCGCGAGGCCTGTCGCGGCAGCCGCACGTGGCCGCCGCTACGGATCATCCGCTAGATCGCACCTGTGTCGCTGCCGCGCCCCGCCCTCGTGGCGACATCGGCCAGATCCTTCGGGCCTGCCGCCACCGGCGTTCGCGAAAGCCGGTGCGACCGGCCCTCAGGATGACACCGGGCTGGGGGTGAATCCGGCATAAGTATATGTGAATCAAACGGATAGATTCGTCGCCGTGGCACTGTGCTTGCTCCTGTCCACCGCCCACTCCGCGACCGCGCGGAGGCTGGCGAGCGGGGGCACGAACAGGAGCGAGCGACGATGAACGGACTGATGCGCGGGCTCAGGGGCGCGGTGCTGGTGGCGGCGGGAGTGGCGGCCACCGGCTGCGGCCAGCTCGGGACGCTGGGGAACGTGCTCGGCGGCGTGCTGCAGCCGGCCGCGGGCTCCGGGAGCGCCCAGGTGGCGGGGACGGTGCGCTACGTCGACACGCAGCGCCAGATGCTGCAGATCACCACCCAGAACGGGCAGACCGGCAACGTCTACTTCGACAGCCGCACCCAGGTGGTCTACCAGCAGCAGAGCTACCCGGTGACCGCCCTGGAGCAGGGCGACCAGGTGCAGATGCAGCTCCAGCAGGACCAGCAGGGGAACTACTACACGAACTACATCATGGTCACCCGCAGCGCGCAGGACGCGGGCGGCTACAACAACAGCGGCGGCTACAACACGGGCACCTACGGCAACAACCAGATGCAGGTGGAGGGGCGCGTGGGGTGGATCGACTACCAGCGCGGCCAGTTCTCGCTCTCCACCAGCCGCGGCACCTACACGGTGATGATGCCGTACAACAGCTCCGCCACGGACGCGAACACCTTCCGCAACCTGCGCCAGAACTCGTACGTGCGGCTGCAGGGGCAGATGGTGAGCAACACCGAGATCCAGCTCACCCGCTTCTACTGAGACCGGTCTCGGACGGAGCTCCAGGGGCGGCCTCCCGGCGGGGGCCGCCCCTCTCTCTGTTCCTCCGCGGCTCTGGGTGAGATCTTCTGTTTTCCTGACTCGCGGCTCTACTCACCACCGGAGAGGCGGAATGACCGCTGATTCATCGCCCGTGCGCGTCGCCGTCGCGGGGGCCTCGGGGATGCTGGGTACGCCGCTGGCGCGGCGGCTCGCCACGGACGGCCACGCCGTGCTCCGCCTGGTGCGCCGCGCCCCCCGCGGCGCGGACGAGGTGCGCTGGGACCCCGCCGCGGGGGTGGTGGACGCGGCGGCGCTGGAGGGGGTGGACGCGGTGGTGAACCTGGCCGGCGAGAACGTCGGCGAGCGCTGGACGGCGGAGCGGAAGGCGCGCATCCGCGCCAGCCGCGTGGACGCCACGCGGCTGCTGGCGACCACGCTGGCGGGGCTCCAGCGGAAGCCGCGGGTGCTGGTGAACGCCTCGGCCGTCGGCATCTACGGCGAGCGCGGCGACGAGCGGCTGGACGAGACCAGCGCCCCCGGCGGCGGCTTCCTGGCGGAGGTGGTGCGCGACTGGGAGGCGGCCGCGGAGCCCGCCGCGGCGGCGGGGATCCGCGTGGTGCTGCCGCGCTTCGGCGTGGTGCTGAGCGCCCGCGGCGGTGCGCTGGCGAAGCTGCTGACCCCGTTCAGGCTCGGCGCCGGCGGCCCGATCGGGGGCGGGGACCAGTGGATGAGCTGGATCTCGCTCGACGACGCGGTGGCGCTGATGGAGCTCGCCATCCACGACGAGCGCCTCGCCGGCCCGCTGAACGCGGTGGCGGGCGCGGTGACCAACCGCCAGTTCGCCCACACGCTGGCGGGCGTGCTGCACCGGCCGGCGCTCCTCCCGGTGCCGGCGTTCGCGCTGAAGCTGGCGTTCGGGGAGATGGCGGAGGAGACGATCCTGATCAGCCAGCGCGCCGAGCCGCGCGCGCTCACGCAGCTCGGCTACAGCTTCATCCACCCCGAGCTGGACGACGCCATTCGCGCCGGTCTCGCGGACGAGGGCGAAAAGAAGCCAGGCTGAGCGGGACACATCGACCGGTGCGCGTCCGCCGCTCCGGCGCCCTTTCCCTGCGCCTTGGAGCGCAAACCCTCTCCCGTACCGGGAGAGGAGTGGCCGCGGCAGTCGTGTCGCCTGCGAGCGGTTGTGCTGATTCTGCCCTCGCCATCGGTACGGATCGGCGCAGGCGCCGGGAAATTCAACCTCTCCCGGTACGGGAGAGGTGGCGAGCCCAAGCGAGCCGGAGAGGGCGCTGAGCCGGGCTGACGCGCGGCGGCTGGGCTCCGGCAGCGATTACAAAATCCCCAGCCAGCTCGCCCACCCCGCGTCGTTGGGCGCCGCCATCCGCTCGTGGAGCAGGGCGGCGAGCTCCGCCGGCTCGTCCACCAGCAGGCCGATGCGGGTGATGCCGCGCTTGCGGTTGCCGTAGAGCCCGCGCGCCTCCACCGGCTCCTTCAACTCGATCATCAGCCGCGGCGCGGCGAAGAGCGCGGCGTGCAGGTACCCGGGCGCACGGCGGCTCGCCGGGGCGCCGCGGAGCTGGGTGACGCTCTCGATCGCCTCGAACGGCACCACCGCCTCGTACAGCGCCCCGATCCGCACCCGCAGCGCGTCGCGCCCCACCAGCGTCGGGCGGAGCACGACCGAGCGGCCGAGCCCCACCAGCCAGACCACGCTGTAGGCGCTGAGCCCGGTGAGCGCCCACGCCACGGTCCCGTTCCACTCCGCCACCAGCAGGTGCACGCCCACCGCCTCGATCACGCAGGCGAACGCCAGCGCGCCCACGATCCCGCCGATCCCGCTCTTCCGGTGCTGCGTGAACGCCGCCTCGCCGGGCGCGACGCGCGGCCGAGCGCCCCAGGAGAGGAGCGCGTACCAGAAGAGCGCCACCTCGGCGGCCACGGCCTCCGCCACGGCCGGGTAGCGCACGATCTCGCCCAGCGCGGCGCGGATCGCGTCGGGGACGTCGCGCGACGGGTGCGCGCCGCCGCGCAGCATCCGCCAGGCGCGCACGGCGCCGTACCCCACCAGCCACAGCTCCGCCGGCGCGATCAGGTAGCGCGCGGCGTGCAGGAACTGCCGGTGCTCGGGCGGGAGCACCAGCACCCCCGCCCAGCCGCTGAGGATCACGCAGGGGACGAGCGCGAGCCAGGGGAGCTTCCGCGGGCGCGCCACCATCAGCCAGAAGGCCGCGGGGACCGTCACCAGCAGGTCGAAGGTGATGCCGAACGAGCCCAGCTCCGGCGCCCGCTCGAAGAGCTGCGACGAGGCCAGGACGAAGAGGGTGGCATAGACGCCGAGGGCGGTCAGCCCGAACCCGGCGATGGGAAGCGCCGCGGCGCGACGGGTGCTCATGCTGTCTCCGATGCTCGAAGGGTCGGAACACGCCCCGCCAACCTGCGCGCGGGCGCGTTCCCGATCCATCCGAAAGCTCCTGACGCTTGCGGGGAGATCTCCTACAACGCACGGAGACGCAGAGTCTCCTCTGCGTCTCCGTGTCTCGGTGTTGAGATCGCTCAGCCCGCGGCGTAGAGCGGCCCGGTGACGAGCTCCCCGTCGGTCACCACCTGGCGGTCCCAGGGGTAGACGATGAGCTGGTCGGACTCCATGGCGAAGTAGTTGGGGCGATAGCCCCCCGGCCGCACGAAGCTGGTGGCAGTGCGCACGTCCGCCGGGCCCACCTCGCGCACCGCGGCGAGCGCCAGCCGCAGCGTGTCGCCGCTGGTGGTGATCTCGTCGACGATCAGCACGCGCTTGCCGCGGCAGCGCACTGGCGTGGCGGAGAGCATCCGCGGCTCGGCGAACTGCGTGCGCCCGTCGCGGCGGGAGATGCGCATCGCCTCGAAGTCGGCCTGCAGGATGGCGGCGACCGTAGCCGCGGGGATCACCCCCGCCGTGGCGATGCCGATCACCAGGTCGGGGCGGTACTCGTGCGCCACCCGCACCGCCAGCGCGCGGCAGGTCTCGCCGAACAGCTCCCACGAGAGCTCGAAGGTGCCCTGTGCCGCCGCGAACGCGGGAGAGCGGGGACGGGTGAACGTGCCGGGCATGGTCGCACCTCTCTCGGGTGGGCGGTCGGAGCAGGGGGAAGCACGATACAAGATCCAGTCCGCCGGGGAAAGCAAACGCTTGCCGTCTCCGCCGGCATCCGCAAATCTCTCCATGACTCTGCGTCTCGTGTGAGACGATCTTTTCCCGGATTTGGTTCCGTGATCCCATGACCTCACCCGCACCCGCCGGCTACAGCGGCACTCCGCTTCCGAGGAAGCTGGGGATCAAGCCCGGCCACCGCATCCGCCTGATCGGCGCGCCCGCGGACTTCGCCGCCACGCTCGGCGAGCTGCCCGAGTCGGTGGAGATCGTGGAGGATGAAGGCGGGGCCCCGCTCGACCTGGTCCTCTTCTTCACCGACTCGGCGGACGCGCTGCGGACACGCTTCGGCGCGCTGAAGGCCTCGCTCACGCCGGCGGGGATGCTCTGGGTGGCGTGGCCCAAGAAGGCGTCGAAGGTGCCGACGGACCTCACCGAAGACGTGGTGCGCGAGATCGCGCTGGCGCGGGGGATGGTGGACGTGAAGGTCTGCGCGATCGACGCGACCTGGTCCGGGCTGAAGCTGGTGCTCCGCCTGGTGGACCGCCACGGAGAGGGGACAGGGTACAGGTTACAGGGGACAGCAGGCACGTCGGCCCGCTGACCGGCGGCTGGCGCGCCCGGCGGGCACGGCCGTACAATCGTCCGCATGGCAGACGCAGACCTCCGCGCCCGCGCCGACGAGCGCTTCGCCCAAGCCCTGGCGGCGGCGGGCGCCCGCGATCCGCGCGACTTCTACCGCAGGCAGCTCGTGGAGCTCAAGGCCGCCGACGCGGCCGCCTACCGCCGCGCGCTCGCGTACTTCGAGCAGCAGCTCATCCCCGCCGTGGCGCGCGACGACGGCGACCCGATGGCCGAGTGGCTGGAGTACGGCCGCTTCCTCGCCTCGCTCGCGGCGCCCGGCCGCACGGTGCAGATCGACCCCACCGGCCGCGCCGCCGACTACGCCCGCCCCGTTCCCGCGGTCGCGCTCGTCCTCCATCTCCCCGACCGCACCACCACCCCCGCGATCGTCGTCGGCATCCCCACCACCCTCAGCCCCGCCCAGCGCGCCAGCTACGATCTGCTCGTGAAGCAGGCACAGAGCCTCTGATACCGTCTTTCCGAGATTGGCTGTGCAAAGAAAAGACGTCATCCTGAGGGAGCCGCCGCGCGGAATTCGCGTCGTCTAGAAAGCCTGGCGGCGACCGAAGGATCTATAACTTCGGCAGCGACACAGCCGGTCTGTCGCATCCGTGGTTATAGATCCTTCGGACTGCCGGCTGTTGCGCACGCCGCAAGCTCTGCGTGGCCGTCCTCAGGATGACGTCCTTTATGCATAGCGAATCCTGAAAAGCGGTATGAGACGAATCTTCATCACCCGAGCAGCCGCAGCCGCCCCGGTGCGATCTCGATCTCCAGCTCGCGCGCGGACTCGGAGAGGATCTCGCCGTCCACGTGCACGGGGAGGGGCGTGTCGCTGGTGATGCGCACGCGGCGGGCGGTGCGCATGTGCACGCAGCTCTCGCCCACGTGGGTGCCGCGCAGCACCTTCGGGAGGAAGCGGAGGATGCGCAGCTTGCCCAGCTCGTCGCAGACGCAGACGTCCAGCAGGCCGTCGTCGATCTTCGCCGCGGGGCAGATCCAGAAGCCGCCGCCGTGGCGCCCGCCGTTCCCTACCGTGGCCAGCGTCAGCGGCCGCTCGATCACCTCCGCGCCGTCGATCTCCACCCGCATCACCGGCGCGCGAAAGCTGCGGAGCACGCGCGCCAGCGCCCAGAGGTAGATCCCGATCCCCCGCAGCCGCCGGTTGCGGTTGGCCTCGACGGCCACGCGGGCGTCGAGCCCCACTCCCACGCCGTTGGTGAACCAGCAGTCCCCCACCCGCCCCACGTCCACCCGCCGCTCCGCGCCCGAGACGATCCGCCGTGCCGCCTCGGCCGGGTCGCGGGGGAGCCCCGCCAGCAGCGAGAAGTCGTTCCCGCTCCCCACCGGCACGATCCCCAGCGCCGGCGCGGCGGGGTCGCCGTTCGACGCGCGGAGCAGGCCGTTCACCACCTCGTGCACGGTGCCGTCGCCGCCCATCGCCACGATCGCGGGCCACCCCGCGCGCGCGGCCGCCCCGGCGAGCTCCACCGCGTGACCGTGGCGCGCCGTCTCGGCGAGCTCGACCCGCGCGCCGGCGTCCTGGAGCACCGCGCGCACGGCGGGCCATGCCCGCGCCGCGGCACCCCCGCCCGCGGTGGGGTTGAGGATCACGTAGAACGCGTCCGGCATCACGTCTTCGGCTCGGGAGATGGAGGAGGACACCCTGCCGATCGTCGACCGGCTTCGGCCCCGCGCGTCTGGGGCCACGGCGCAAACCTCTGCACAGCAAACGGAGTTAGCGAGACCCAGAGAGGCGCGGGTGGCCACGAAGTGATCCAAGTGTACGCACGTCACACATACGCGCAGCTTTCGGCCTTGTTTCGGGAAGTGTTCGGGTATATCTTTACCGAAGATACACCGAATTACCCGCACTCCGACTCGGCAGGAGGCAGCCACGATGGAACCGACGATCCCGCTCCCCTTCGGCCAGCCCAAGGACGAGACCGTGCAGCACCTGCGGTCGCTGGCCGCGGCGAGGGTGGAGCACACCTCGCTGCGCGGCGTCGCGCGCGAGATCGGGATGAGCCCCACGGGCCTCAAGAAGTTCCTGCTCGGCACCGCGCCCTACGCCCCCACCCTCCGCCGCCTGCGGAAGTGGTACGTGAACCACGCGGCCGTTCCGGCGAGCGAGGTGGAGTACCCGGACGCGGAGGCGGCGCTCGCGGTGCTCACCCACGACCTCCCCGGTGGCCCCCGGCGCGAGACGGCCAACTGCCTGCTCGACTGCCTGGGCAAGGGCTACGACGCCAGCGGCCGCGCCCGCCCCCGCTGGGTCGACCAGCTTCGCGGCGAGTTGGCCGGCTAGCGGCCCGGGAAGATACGTCGTCGCACGGCAGGCACAAACGCGGAGAAGCCGCAGGGGAGGATGAGCCTCCCCTGCGGCTTTCTCTCTGTGCCTCCGCGTCTCCGCGTGCGGCGATCCGTTCCCGGCTACGCGATCAGCGATGGATGATCGGGTCCGGGTTGCCGTCGCGGTCGCAGCTCGCCGAGCCGCTCGACCGGGCGGCGCCCAGCAGCAGCACGCCGGCCGCGTGCGGGCTCGCCATCGAGGTGCCGCTCATGGTGGTGGTGCCGCCGCCCTTGCGGAGCGAGAGGATGCTCACCCCGGGCGCCGCGTAGTCGACGGGCGGGTTCCCGTAGTTCGACCAGCTCGGCATGCAGTCCTTGCTGTCGATGGCGCTGATGGTGTAGATGTTGGCGCCGTTCACCCGCGCCGGCGTGTAGTTGGCCGCGTTCGCGCCGTCGTTCCCGGCCGCGATGGCGAACTTGATCCCCTTGGCGGCCGCGTCGCTCACCGCCTTCTCCAGGGTGGCGTTGGTGCCGCTGGCGCCCAGGCTCATGTTGGCCACGTCGCCGTTGGCGCCATGCGAGGCCACGTAGTTGATCCCGTTGATCACGCCCTCCCAGCTCCCGCTCCCGCTGTTGCCCAGCACGCGCACCGAGCAGACGTAGGCGCCCGCGGCCACGCCCACCACGTCGATGGAGTTGTTCAGCGCGGCGATGGTGCCGGCCACGTGCGTGCCGTGCCCGTTGCCGTCGTCGGGGCTGGTGCCGGTGAAGTAGGTGTGGCAGGGCTTGCTGGTGTTCAGGTCCGGGTGGTCGAGGTCGATGCCGGTGTCGATGATCCACGCGGTCTTCCCCACGCCGCTCCCGGCGCCGCCCACGCGGGTGATCCCCCACGGCGTCGACTGGCCGGAGCTCCCGCCGCCCGGAGGCGCGTTCACGTGCACCGGGAAGACCAGCGAAACGGGCCCGTCCTTCTCCACCAGTGCCACCCGCGGGTCGCTGCGCACCAGGTCGATGCGGGCCTCGGGGATCACGGCCGAGAAGCCCTTTGCCGCGGACTCGCGCACGTACCGCAGGGTGATGCCGGCGTCGCGCGCGATGGCGTTGGCGGCGCCGCGGACGTCGGTCACGCCGTCGTTGAAGGTGACCAGGTAGATGGGCGCGTTGGCGGAAGCCGCCGCGGCGGGTCCCTGGGGCGAGCGCGAGGCGACGGGCGAGGTGCCGTCGCAGGCGGCCAGCGCGGCGGCCGCGGCCAGGGCGGCGAGCGGAAGGGTACGGCGCATCGGGTGCTCTCCTCCTTCGGTGGGAAGACGCGTGGGAGCGCGGCGGCGGAGCGGTGGGACCGCCCGTGGAGCGACCGTCGTGGACCCGTGGGAAACGGCCTCCGAACAGGCACGATGGGTGCCCCACGCGGTCCGCGCGGCGAAGTCTTCCGCCCGCATCCGTTTACGCGATTTCAGGCGGATTGGCGGCGGCACGCGCGCTGCACCAGAACGGTGCGGCGCGAACAGGATTGCGGCGCCCGGCGGGGCGCCGGCGTCCCGGTCCGGCCTTACGCGCCGCGCGGGGGGTGCGTACATTCGCGGCCCGCCCCGCCGCCACCTCCCACCGCAGCGCACGCGCGTGACCGCACCGCCCTCCCCGCCGCCGTCGGCCGACGACGCGCCGCCCGCCGCCGGGCGCCGCTCCGGGGTGTGGCGCTGGGTGTCGCCGGCCCTCGCCCTGGCGCTCTTCGCGGCCGGGCTGGCGGTGATCCAGGCGGACCTGCGGCGGATCCGCTACGCCACCATCCGCGACACGCTGCACGCCCTCCCCGCCGGGGCGCTCGCCTGGGCGGTGCTCTTCACGCTCCTCAACTACGCGGTCCTCTGCTTCTACGACCTGCTGGCCTTCCGCTACATCGGGAAGCGGCAGACGCCGTGGAAGGTGGCGGTGGCCAGCTTCACCGGCTACGCCATCAGCAACAGCGTGGGGTGGGCGGTGATCTCGGGGACCAGCGTGCGCTACCGCTTCTACTCGCGCTGGGGGCTCACCGCGGGCGACATCTCCCGCATCATCGTCTTCTACAACGGGACCTTCTGGCTGGGGCTGCTGGTGCTGGGCGGCTACGCGCTGGCCTTCGACCCGCACCCCGACCTGGCGGCGCTCCTCGGCCGCTTCGTGGTGCGCGGGCTGGGCGCGCTGCTGCTGGGCGTGGCGCTCGCCTACGCGCTGGCGGCGGTGTTCTGGCGCAGGCCGGTGCGCGTGGGGCGCTGGGTGGCCCCCATCCCCCCGCCGGGAACGGTGGCGCTGCAGTTCGTGCTCTCCACGGTGGACTGGGCGCTGGCGGGGGCGGTGCTGTACGTGCTGATCCCGCGCACCGGGCTCGACTTCGCCGAGGTGCTCTCGGCCTTCATCGCGGCGCAGCTGCTGGGGCTGGCGAGCCACGTCCCCGGCGGGGTGGGGGTGTTCGAGGGGGCGATGGCCTTCCTGCTGCGCGGCTATGGCGCGCCGGCGGAGCTCATCTCCTCGCTCTTCCTCTACCGCCTGGTCTACTACCTGGTCCCGCTGGCCGGCGCGCTGGCCATCCTGGTGGCCGACGAGGTGCGGCTGCGGCGGCACGCGCTGGCGCGCATCGGCGGGGCGTTCGGCGCGCTCACCGGGCAGGTGACGCCCAAGGTGCTGGCGCTCTTCACCTTCCTGGCCGGCGTGGTGCTCCTCCTCTCCGGCGCCACCCCGGCCGAGCGGGCGCGGATGGGGGTGCTGGTGCGCTACATCCCGCTGGCGGTGGTCGAGGCCTCGCACTTCGCCGCCTCGGTGGTCGGCGTGGGGCTGCTGATCGCCTCGAACGGCGTGGCGCGGCGGCTCCGCATCGGCTACTACGCGGCCGGGGTGCTGCTGGTGGTGGGGGTCGGCGCCTCGCTGCTGAAGGGGATCGACTACGAGGAGGCGGTGCTGCTGGGCGGGCTGCTGGCGGCGCTGGCGGTGAGCCGGCGGGTGTTCGACCGCGCGGGGGAGTTCTGGGCGGCGCGCTTCTCCCCCGGCTGGATCCTCTCGGTGGTGGCGGTGGTGGGCGCCTCGATCTGGCTGGGCTTCTTCGCCTACCGCCACGTGGAGTACAGCGGCGACCTCTGGTGGCGCTTCGCCATCCGCGGCGACGCGCCCCGCTTCCTGCGCGCCTCGGTGGGCGCCACGGTGGCCATCCTGGCCTTCGGGGTGATGCGGCTGATGCGCCCCGCGCCCCCCGAGGTGGAGCCGCCCACCGACGCGGACCTGGACGACGCCGCGCGGCTGCTGCGGGCGCAGCCGCACACGCAGCCCTACCTCGTCTACCTGCGCGACAAGAGCCTGCTCTTCACCCCCGGGCGCGAGGCCTTCCTGATGTACGGGGTGCAGGGGAAGAGCTGGGTGGCGCTGGGCGACCCCCTCGGCGACCCGGCGTGCGCGACGGCGCTCATCCGCCAGTTCTTCGGCAAGTGCGACGACTTCGGCGGGATCCCCGTCTTCTACCAGGTGAGCAAGGACAAGCTGCACCAGTACGCGGACTTCGGGCTCACCTTCGCCAAGCTGGGCGAGGAGGCGTTCGTGCCGCTCGGCACCTTCTCGCTCGACGGCGCGGAGCGGAAGCCCTTCCGACTGGTGCTGAACCGCTTCGCGCGCACTCCGCTCTCCTTCCGCATCGTCCCCCCGGAGCAGGTGCCGGCCCTGCTGCCGCGGATCCGCGCGGTGTCGGACGACTGGCTGGCGCACAAGGCGGCGGCGGAGAAGGGGTTCTCGCTCGGCTTCTTCGACGCGGAGTACGTCTGCCGCTTTCCGCTGGCGGTGATCGAGGACGGGGCGCGGGTGGAGGCGTTCGCCACCCTCTGGCCGGGGGCGGGGGGCGAGGAGCTGTCGGTGGACCTGATGCGCTACCGGGCCTCGGCGCCGCGCAACGTGATGGAGGTGCTGCTGCTGCACCTGATGCTGTGGGGAAAGGAGAACGGCTACGCGCGCTTCAGCCTGGGGATGGCGCCGCTCTCGGGGCTGGAGATGAGCGCGGTGGCGCCGGTGTGGACGCGGATGGGGAGCTGGCTCTTCGAGCGTGGGGGCACCTTCTACAACTTCCAGGGCCTGCGGACCTACAAGGAGAAGTTCCACCCGGTATGGGAGCCGCGCTACCTGGCCTATCCGGGCGGGCTCAACCTCCCCCGCATCATGGCCGACGTCTCCGCCCTCATCGCCGGCGGCTACCGCCGCATCTTCCGCCGCCGGTGAGCGGCGGACGCGCAAAGACGAAGGGCGCTCCTCGCGGAGCGCCCTTCGCATCCTTCGGCACGACCAGCTAGCCTCGTTGCCTTGGCAGAGCCCAGGGGCTCTTGTCGCCGGCCGCATATGCCGAACGCCGTTTTCTGAGTGGAAAGCTACACTCCTTACCCGCCCCTGTCAAGCCCCCCGTCCTTCAGTAGTACAGCTTCGTGCCGCGGCTCCAGAGGTCGAACTCGGTGGCGATGCGCGGGGCGATCAGGTCGTACTCGGCGGTGATGCCGCGCTCCCACTTCCGGCTGACGGCCCAGCAGCAGTAGTCCGCCACCTGCAGGCACGGCTCGCTCTGCGCCGACCACGAGGCGGTGCGGTAGTGCACCGTGGGCGTGACCTGCCGGACCACGTCGCGCACGGCGTTGTGCATCAGCGTGCGCTTCTTCTTCGTGCCCAGCGACGCGCCCACCACGAAGAGCTCGTCGTTCGCGCGCACGATGCGCGGCGCGATGTGCTTGAGGTGGTAGTACCACGCGTACTGGTAGAAGACCTCGTCGGAGGTGCGGGTCTTCGGCTGGGCCTTCGCCTTCTCCAGGAGGGTGGCGTCGACGCGGAACCCGTGCTGCTGGAGGAGCGCGAAGACGCGCGCGCGCACCTCGAGCTTGTCGGTGGTGGCGTGGAACTCCGAGTCGACGCCGATCCCCTCCCACGCCAGGTCGCGCCGCAGCGCCAGCAGCGCGTCGCCCACTCCGTAGCCCGGGCAGGCGATGGTGGTGAGGATGAAGTACCGACTCGCGTCGCGCTTGCGCGAGAAGTCGAAGTTGCCGCTCTCGTCGGCGAAGATGCTGATGCGCGCCATCCCGGGGGGAATCGGACAGGGGAGGCGAGAGCGGGGGACGGCAAAGGTAATGGGAGATGCGACGGCCGCAAAGCACCGCGGTACGCGTGGCTCAGAGCTGCGCCGGTTCTCCTCTCCGTGCCTCTGCGTCTCTGGTGCGTCAGGCCAAGCCTGACCTCTCTTGTGAACTGAAAGGAGTTCACCATGTGAAATGCCTGTGACACATGTAGCCGAGCAGGCAGGGTAAGCGGGCAACCGAGCTCTGAAGCCCTGCGAGGC